>DKKP01000407.1 GCA_002455335.1 Anaerolineales bacterium UBA6663
GTCGCGGCTGTCGAAGATGAAGCGGTGCGCCTGGACGATCGCGGCCGGGCCGACATACTCGCCGTTGGCCCAGAATGAGGGGCAGCTTGTGGTGCAGGCCGCGCACAAGATGCACTTGGTGCCCTGGTCGAAGCGCTCACGTGCCTCGGGGCTCTGTAGCCGCTCACGGCCATCGGTGGGCAGCGGATCGCCATTGACCAGGAAGGGCTGAATGGAGCGGTAGTGCTTGAAGAACGGCTCCATATCCACAGTCAGGTCCTTGATCAACGGCAGGCCAAGCAGCGGCTCGAGTTGCATCGTGCCGCCCTCGACCACGCTATCCTTGACCAGCACCTTGCAGGCCAGCGCGTTCCGGCCGTTGATTCGCATCGCATCCGAGCCGCAGATGCCGTGGGCACACGAGCGTCGCAGGGTCAGCGTGCCGTCATGCTGCCACTTGACGATATGCAGCACATCGAGCACCCGATCATTCGGCTCGGCCTCGACCGCGTATGTCTCGAAGTGCGGCTTCGCGTCGATCTCGGGGTTGTAGCGCTTGATCTTGACGTTGAATTTCATAATAACCCTGGCCTCAATACGTCCGCTCTTTCGGCTGGAACTTCGTGATCGTTACCGGCTTATACGTGATCTCGGCGTCGCTCCCCGTCGGCGCGACGGTCGGCGCCCCGGTATAGCGGATAAACGTGTGTTTCAGCCAGTTGACGTCGTCGCGCTTCGGGTGATCGTCACGCGAGTGCGCGCCGCGGCTCTCGGTGCGGTTGAGCGCGGAGAGCGCCGTGGCCTCAGCCAGATCGAGCATCGCGCCGAGCTCGAAGGCCTCGAGCAGATCGGTGTTGAAGCGCTTGCCCTTGTCGTCGATCGCGACGTGCGCGAAGCGGGTCTTGAGTTCGTGAACCTTGTCGAGCGCGGCCTGGATCATCGGGCCGGTGCGGAACACGCCGACATTGTCCATCATGATCTCCTGCATCTCGCTGCGCAGGATCCCGGCCTTCTCGCCACCCGTCTGGGTGCGGATGCGCTCGAGCTCGGCCACGACCGGGGCCTCAGGCGCTGCGGGCAGCGGCATGAAGTCGACGCCCTTGACGTACTCGGCCATCGCCCGGCCGCCGCGTCGCCCGAAGACGACCAGGTCGACCAGCGAGTTGGTACCGAGCCGGTTGGCGCCGTGCACCGACACGCATGCGCATTCGCCCGCGGCGTAGAGGCCCGGGACGACTGAGCCATCGGCCGTAGCCAGCACCTGACAGTTGAGATCGGTCGGCACACCGCCCATCGCGTAGTGCGCGGTCGGCTGAATCGGCACGCCTTCCTTCATCGGCTCGACGCCGAGATAGATCCGCATCATCTCGATGATGTCGGGCAGTTTCTTCTCGAGGTCTTCAGCGGTCACGGTCTTGCCGCCGGGTGCGCTCTTGTACCCGTTGATGGTCTCGGGACGGATATCGAGGTAAACGTAGTCTTTGCCGTTGACCCCGCGACCATCCTTGATCTCAAGATAGATCGCACGCGAGCACACGTCGCGCGAGGCCAGGTCCTTCATGTTCGGCGCGTAGCGCTCCATGAAGCGCTCGCCCTTGCCGTTGACGAACACCCCGCCCTCGCCGCGCGCCGCCTCGGAGAGCAGCACGCCCATCTTGTAGATGCCGGTCGGGTGGAACTGGAAGAACTCAAGGTCCTCAAGCGGCAGGTTGCGGCGGTATACGGCGGCGACGGGCTCTCCGGTGAGCGAGTGCGCGTTCGAGGTCACCTTGAACATGCGCCCGAATCCGCCTGAGGCGAGCAGCGTGGCCTTGGCGTGGAAGACGTGCACGTCGCCCGTGTTGATCTCGATCGCCACGGCGCCCAGACAGGCGCCGCCCTCGATGATCAGATCGACCACAAAGAACTCATCAAAGAACTTGACGTTCTGCTTGATACAGGACTGATAGAGCGTCTGCAGGATCATGTGCCCGGTGCGGTCGGCGCTCTTGCACGAGCGCATCACAGGGCGCTTGCCGTAGTCGGCTGTGTGCCCGCCAAAACGGCGCTGCTCGATCCGGCCCTCGGACGTGCGGTCGAAAGGCAGCCCCATGTGCTCGAGCTCGACCACGGCATCGATCGACTCATGCGCGAGCACCTCGGCGGCATCCTGGTCGACCAGGTAGTCGCCGCCCTTGACGGTGTCGTACATGTACCAATCCGGGTTGTCTTCTTCCATGTTGGCCAGCGGGGCCGCGATGCCGCCCTGAGCCGTGCCGGTGTGCGAGCGGGTCGGATACAGCTTCGAGATCACGGCCACGTTCGCGGCCTTCGAGGCGTGCAGCGCCGCCATGAGGCCGGCGCCGCCGGCGCCCACGATGATGGCATCGAACTGATGGTGATGGATCATAAGGTCCTCGATGAACAAGAAAGCGACGAAGCACGGCTGACAAAGGGCGCAAGTCGCTCGACCGGCGCCTTTCGTCGTCGAACCTTCGTCACCCCATCTTCACGCCCGCGAACATGGCGTAAGCGCCCAGAGCCGTGATGATGACCCAGGCGATCATCAACACGAAGTTGATCACACGGTTGGCGCCGTCGCCGTGGATGTAGTCGCTCAGGACCGCGCGCAGGCCGTTGACGCCGTGGAGTAGCGCAACGGCCAGGATGCCGAAGGTGCTGCCCCACGAGAGGCCGTCGGCCCAGCGCTGCGCCACGTACTCGAGCGTGATGTGGTGCGCGCCGGTCAGCAGCGCATTGGCCAGCACATGGATCCAGACCAGCACAAACAGCAACGCACCGCTGATGCGCATAAACAGCCACGACCAGGTCTCGAACGTCCGCCCCGGGCGACGCACGTAGCGTGGCGCCTTCGAGGTCAGCGATTCACTGAATGTGCCGCCCCAGGCCAGGATGGCCGCCGTGACGATGAACGCGGCCGGGACGACCAGGTATGTGATGCTCAACCCCGAGAAGGCCACCGGCGGTTCCGCGCCACCGCATGCCCCGCCCAGCGCTGGGCAGATGTGGAAGTTGTACAGGTTCAGGCTCACGAAGTACGCAGCCGGGAGCCAGAACAGCACCGAAAGCGCCAACACCTTACGGAAGGAATGGGCCTGCATGTGCCGATTCCACCAGGCCGGGAACGTATCCTTGACGATCACGTTCAGGCCATTGATGGCGTGGTAGACGATGGCCGCGAAGAGGAAGTACTCGGAGATCAGGAACGGGATCGAACCATAAAGCTCGATCGCATGCTGGTACTCCTCGGGCCAGTAAGCCACCCAGGATGTATCGACGATGTGGATGGCCAAAAAGAGTAGGATCGCGATGCCCGACACGCGATGGAGAATGAAGGCGTAGTGGCCCTCCCGACCGCGATACAGGACGCCCTCTTTGAACGAGTCCCAGCGCGACGTGACTGCTGCCATACTGATCTCCTCAGGCGGATGAAAACAAGGCCTTCGCGGGTTCGTTTCACCAACGTGAACCCGGGTTTAGGCCCGATTTTATCATTACAAAATTGCCTGAAATACGGCGAATATTGGCCAGACGTTGATTGTGCACATTACCACAATGCGCCACTTTATCGAGGAATTTGATCCGTATTGTATTTCACTATCGTGGCAATAACGATTCCGCCGAAAGCCCGAAGCGCAGAAAGCGAACTCCAAGCGCCATCAGCACCGCCCAGTGCACGACATCACCCGCGGGGATCAGGCCGTAGGCGGCCGCGGCCATCAGGTGCCACCAGAGGAAGGCGGGCGTCGGCAAGACGGCCGCTAGAGCCACGCCTGCGATCAGCCAGGACAACAGACCGCCGCTCCACAGCATGATGTTGAGCGCCCGGCCGGCGCCCCGCCCACGCGGCCGGATCCAGAGCCAAAGCGCGGCCGGCGCCGTCAGGAGCAGCTGAACCGGATCGCCGCTGAGGAGTGTGAGCCCGCCCAGGAGAGCAAGGGCGGCAAACAGCGTCTGCCGACGGGAGGTCGATCCGACTTGATCAGCGCGAAAGGCCCAGCCAAACGGCGGCCACCAGATCAGGTAGGCCGTCGCGGCCGCGACGGCGAGAGCCAACAGCGCCGCCCAGTCGATTGGGATCAGAAAAACGGGGTCGCGGATCTCGCTCAAAGGTGCGAGAGTCACCCGTGGCAACAATCCTTGAACTGCAAGTAGCCAGAGCACGGCATAGCCGTTCAAAAGGGGCAGCGCCACCCCGACGATGCCCAGAAGTTCGTGGCGCGCCTTCCGCCATGAAAGGGAGCTCAGGACATTCTGGATGCGGGCGAGCGGAGTCATCTTCATGGCAACGGCACAAGCCGCGCCTGGCGACGCTCGAAGAACGTGAGGTGCGTCAGCCCCGCTGCCTTGAGCGCCTCGATCGCTACAGGCAAATGCCCGCCGACGTGCTCGGGTCGATGCGCGTCAGAGCCAAGCGTCACCCGCTCGCCGCCCAACTCGCGGTACCAACGCAGGATTTCGAGCCCCGGGGTCAGGCGCTGTGCCCGCCGCCGAAAGGCCGCCGTATTGATGTCGAGCGCGATCCCATGCTCAATCACGTTGCGCAGCACTTGCCGGATGACGTCTTCGTAGCGCGTGGGGTCGTAGGCGCCATAGACGTCAAAGCCGACGCGCACGATGACATCGAAGTGGCTGAGCACATCGAAGCCGCCCACCCGCGTCATGCGTTCGAGTTCCTCAAAAAAGTCGCGGCTCGATTCGTCGATCGGCCGATTGAAGAACTGCGGATCGAACACAAGCCGGCGGCCCACCCAGTGCAGCGAGCCCAACGCGTAATCGAAGGGATGCTTCGCGAGCAACTCCTGACACTCGAGTTGGAAGATGTGCGGCTCGCCCAATTCGACGGCCGCGCGCACAGTCAGATCCCTGGCGAACTGGGCTCGCACCTTCTCGAGTTCGACAAAGTAGGCGTCGACCTTGAACCAGTCGCGCTCCCATTCATCCGGGTGCAGGTCGTAATGCTCGGTGAAGCCGATCTCGGAGATGCCCTGGGCGACAGCGGCCTCGCACATCGAGACCATGCTCTCCTGACAATCAGGCGAGTAATTCGAATGGAGATGGTAATCGTGGGGAATCATACAGACGTCATTCTAACATCCGGCCAGTCGTGACCGTCTCAGGCGCAGAAACCGTCGATCACGCGGGCGTAGATCGCCACGCATTGACGCACGCTCTCTAGATCCACCCACTCCTCGAAGGCGTGCGCACCTGCGCCGCCCGGCCCAAACAACACGGCCGGGATCCCGACCTCCGCCAGCGTGGCGCCATCGGTCCAAAACGGCGCGCCGGCGGTCTCGGGTTCTTGCCCGAGCGTCGCGGCCGCAGCCGCACGCACCGCAGTCGCCAACGGCCCCTGGGGGTCGGTCTCCATCGGGCTGCAGGCCAACAACGGTCTGAGCGTGGCCGAGAAAGCAGGATCGTCTGTGGCCAGTCGCTCGAGGATGCCGCGGTATTCGGCTTCGATGACTTCTAGCGTCTCGCCGGGCAAGGTCCGCCGCTCGAGACCGAGTACGCAACTGGCGGGATACGACGTGAGTTCCTGACCACCGCGGATCAGACCGGCATGGAGAGAGCCTGTGCGCAGCAGTGGATGCGCCGGTCGGGACGCCAGCACACGCTGCAGCCCTTCGAACGCCACGAGTACCCGGCCCATGTGCGCGATCGCGTCGACGCCTTCCTCAGGCAGCGAGCCGTGTGCGGCAACGCCGTGCGTCTCAATCTCGTGCCAGGCGAAGCCGCGGTGCGCCACGATGAGGCTCAACTCGGTCGGCTCGGCGATCAGCGCGCCATCGGCGGTGTAGCGCTCGGCGATGGCGCGGGTGCCCAGCCCGGCGTTCTCCTCGTCGATCACGGCTGTGAAAAGCACATCCCCTCGAAGCGGGGTCGATCGCTCGCGAATCGCGACAAGCGCCAGCATCGCGGCCGCCAGCCCGCACTTCATATCGTACGCGCCCCGCCCATACATCCGCCCACCCGCAACACGCGGCGAATGCGGCGAATCCATCCCAACCACGCCGACTGTGTCGAGGTGGCCGTTCAGCATCAGGGTCCGGCCACCACCACTGCCACGCAGCCGCGCGACCACGTTTGGTCGCCCAGGGCGAACATCCTCCAGCTGTGCGTCGATGCCGACGCCCTGGAGCCAGTCCGCGACGAATGCGGCGACTGCCGCCTCGCCGGCGCCACCAGGCACGAGATCGGGGTTGACGGAGTCGATCCGCACAAGATCAGCCAGCAGGTTTTCGAGCGCGTCCATGAGGTCGGGTCCCTTCGTGAGCGATTTGGGGCCCAGACATTGTAACGGGGTTGGGTCGGGTGGATTTACTCGGCCAGCGCCGAGACCCGATCTGTGAGCGCTTCTTTGGCCGGCGAAGGTGAGCTGAGCGAGAGACGCGGCAGGCCGGCCAGAACGACAAGCGAGCCGAGGATGAAGACCAGTTGCAGCCCGAATACGGCGGCGTAGCTCAGCCCGGGGTCACGTGTGGCCCCGCCGACGAGATCACGCACCACGCCGTTGACCAGACCGCCCAGCAGCCGCGCCAATGAGACGGCCAGCCCCCAGGCGCCGATGAACAGCCCGGTGTCGCTCGGCGCCGTCATGTCGAGCATGAAGGAGTGATTGGTCACGGTCGAGACGCCGATGGCCAGGCCAAGCAGGATCAATCCGGAATAGAACACCGGTTGTGAGGCAGTCAGGCTTGAAACCATGAGCAGCGTGAACGCCGCGCCGCCAAACAACGCCGCAGCCTGGGCCACCCGTCGTTTTGAGAGGACGCGCTCCATCAACGCCGCCAGCGCGAGCGCGATCAGGAAGCAGACGCCATAGATCGAACGCAGACGCGCCGTCTCGGCCAGCGGCATCCCCAACACCTGGCCGCCGAACGGCTCGAGAAGCACATCCTGCCCCAGGATCGCGATCAACAGCAGGGTGAGATAGATGAAGAAGCGTCGCGCCAGCGGGTTCGCGGCCAACAGGCCAAGGAGCGCGCGCGGGCCTGGGGTCGGTCCTGCGGCGGGGGTCACACCCAGGCCGGCCGGCTCGAGCCCGATCAGGCCGAGCGTGCCAACGACCAGGGCTACACCCACGGTGCCCCAGATCGCGTTCGTGAGCGGCCCGGCGAGGGCCTCGACCGTGTCAGGAACGTTGGCGACCACGCGGCTGAAGACGATCCCGCCGATGATCACGCTGATCAACATCACGAAGTACATCACGGCCACGGCCCGGCTGCGCAGCCGCTCACCAAACAGTTCGGAGGCCAGCGCGAAGTAGGCGACCGTACTGATGTTGTAACCGACGCCCCAGAGCAGAAAGCCGACCACGGCGAGACCGATTCCGGCGTCGCCGCCCACCTGCAGAAGCGCCACAGGCAGCAGCGTCACCCCTGCAGCGCATAGCGCCAGGCCGATGGCCACATACGGCGTTCGCCGCCGGCCGGCGATCGGGTGTCGATCGGCCCAGGCGCCAAAGCCCACCTGGAGCGGCGCTGCCAGATAGGGCAAAGAGATCAGGGCCGTCACCAGCGTCAGCGGCAGGCCGAGCTCGACATTCATCACCCGATTGAGGTTGTCGTCCACAGGCAACGTCAGCAGGGCGACCGCGGTGTGCAACAGGCCAAGCTGCAGATACTTGCGCCACATGACGCAGGATCGTACGCGCTCAGTGGCCGCCGACGTATAGAGGTTCGCGTAGATTTATGTGAGGTCTCAGCCCTAACCAACCATGACGATGGGAAGCCAACCGTCCGCACGCGGTGTTCAGCAGACACTGGATGCATCGACCTCCGCCGCAGTCGGGGCGGCGCCGGCTCGAAGAAAGCGAGACGTGACATGGAATCGCTGGTCAACGATGTTCTTGTGTGGTTCTATGTGCTGGCCCCCGTGGCGGTGCTGGCCGGCGCGATGGGCGCTGCGGCGTTTCTGGCTCAAATGATCAGCCGCTCCGGCGCGCCACCGGCCAAGAGCGGCCCNNGCCCCGCCAAGGGCGGCGGCAAACCGGCCAGCGGCCATCACTGACCGGCTTCTGACAACAAACGAAAGCGGGGTCGGGCTAATGCGCCCGACCCCGCTTTTGTTTGATTCGTCTCTGCTGTCTTAGATGCTGATGTAGCCGCCGACCGCGCCATGCGCGGCTTCCATGATCGCTTCGGAAAGCGACGGGTGCGCATGGACGTTGCGCGCGATCTCCTCGATCGTCAACTCGGCGCCATGCGCCAGGGTGAGTTCACCGAGCAGCTCGGTAACCTCCGGCCCGATCATGTGAGCGCCAAGCACCTCGCCGTATTTGGCGTCAGTCACGATCTTGACGAAGCCCGCGTACTCGTTCAGACCCAACGCTTTGCCGTTGGCCTGAAACGGGAACTTGACCACCTTGACTTCGTAGCCGCGCTCCTTGGCCTTGGCCTCGGTCAGGCCGAACGAGGCCACCTGCGGATGGCAGTACACGGCGCTGGGCATGAACTCGTATTGCAGCGCCGGTGCGTGATGCCCGGCGATCGCCTCGGCCGCCGCGATGCCCTGAGCCGAGGCGGTGTGCGCCCAGCCCGTCTTACCAGTCACGTCGCCGATCGCCCACAGACCCGCGACACTGGTGGCCATTTTGTCGTCGACCTGGACAAAGCCCTTCTCGACCGTGACGCCGAGCGCCTCCAGCCCGAGACCCTCTGAGTTCGGCCTGAAGCCGATCGCCACAAGCGCCTGCTCGGCCTCGATCACCTCGGTGCCCGCCGGCCCCGTGACCGTGACCTTGACCCCGGCGTCGGTCTTCTCGATCTTGTCGACCTTGGTGCCGGTCTTCACCCCGATGCCGTGGCGCGTGAACTGCTTGGCCAACTCGGTGCCGACTTCCTCGTCCTCGCGTGGCAAGAGGGTCGGCAGCATCTCGATGATCGTGACCTTGGAGCCATAGGCGCTCCAGACCGTGCCAAACTCGCAGCCGATTGCGCCGCCGCCGATGATCACGGCCGAGGCCGGCAGCTTCTCTTGCACGATCGCCTCTTTATACGTCACTACGGTCTTGCCATCGACGTTGAAGGCCGCCGGCGGCGCGACGCGTGCGCCCGTGGCGATGATGATGTGTTTGGCCGTGTGGGTCTGTTTCGCGCTCCCGTCGTTGGGCGTCACTTCGACCTCGGTCTTCGACTTGAGCGTTGCCACGCCCATCAGCACGTCAACCTTGTTCTTCTTCATCAAGAAGGAAACGCCCTTAGTCAGCCGATCGGAGACCTGGCGCGAGCGCTTGACGGCCGCCGCGTAATCGAGGGTGACGTTCTCGACCTTGAAACCGAAATCCTTGCCGCCACGGCGCAGGATGTCGGCCACTGCCGCGTTCTTGAGCAGCGATTTCGACGGGATACAACCCACATTGAGGCACACGCCACCAAGGTATTCCTTGTCGACCACAGCGGTTTTGAGGCCGAGTTGCGAGGCGCGCACGGCAGACACATAGCCGCCCGGGCCGGCGCCGATGATGATCACGTCATAGTTCATGGTCGGTTTCCTGATTCACGAAGCCACACGTCACAGTGCGCCACGTTCAGGTGCTTCCTTCATGGCGCGTTGGTTTTGAGATGCGGGTTATTGTACCAATCCCCACCCCACCCCCCGGCTCACGGGTGTGAGCCGTGCGAGCCCGGCCTGAAGCGAGGCGCGGATATGCGAAGCGCGCCAAGGATCATCTTGGCGCGCTTCGCATCTTCGTGGCTCAAAACTCCGCGTTCGCTCAGGGTGCAGCGATGACCTGAACCGAGCCGATCGTCACTCCATCGTCGCTTGAGCCTTCCAGAAGCGCGCGCGCGGATGTTGCGAGATCGTACAACCCGATCCGCAGGGTGTAGCCCTCGCCCGCCACGGCCTCCGGCGGCACAAGGATGGCGAATTGATCCCGCACCGTCTCGCCGGGCGACCAGCCACGCATCGGGCGGGTGCCGCCCACCGGCTGGCTGTCGGATTGAGCCACCAGCGTGCCATCCGGGGCCAGCAAATGCGTGTACACGGTGTAGTCGATTGGCACCGGAGCGTCAGCACGCCATTCCAGCGTGAGCAGCACAGACTCGCCCGGCGCCACCACGCCGGGCTCGATCGCGGCCCCGATCAACTCGGGGCCGTCGGTGAACCGTGCGCCAATCGCGCTCACGGCGACCTCACCGCCCGCCGGTCGGAGCACGAAGAGCGTCAGGTAGGTACCAAGATAGGATTGATAGAACGCCTTGTAGCCGTTCTCGCCCAGCCAGCTTTCGGCCCGATGCTCCGGATCGTACACCGGCGGCGGCCCGTACATCACAAGCCAGACCCGCCGATACCCGTTCGCGAGCTCGGAAAGATGCGCCGAGGCATCCTCGACCGAAAACAACCGTCCTCGATCGATCCACACGGTTGGCACGTCAGCGGGCTGATAGATCTGAATCAGCATGCGCTGGTCGGGACCGTTGAGCCAGAGCACATCACCGGGTTGCGAGCGCTCGCCGACCAGCCGCAACATCGCGCCGTAGTTGGCCTTGGTGTAGGCCGGGTCGAAATACGCGGCCTGCAGCGAGATCATCGAGACAACCAGGATCGCGGCGGCAACGGCTCCACCCAGCCGTGTCCAGCCGAGCGTTGTCAGCGCCGTCGCCAGCAAGATCGCGAGCGGCAGGTACGTCATGCTGAGGAAGCGTTCACTGAAGTACGACTGGTAGCCAGTCAGCAGAAAGACAAGCGGCACTGGGACGAGCCACCACAACACAAGCGTTGCGGCGATCCGCCCGTCACGGCGCGCTAGCGCCCACAGCCCGCCGAGCGCCAACGCCAGATACAGCCAAACCGCCCCGAGCAACGACGCCGGCAACGTGTTGCCTACCGTGAACGCCTGCAACCCCGTCCACACGACCTGACCAAAGCGCTCCACACTGATGAAGTTCTCTTGCGCGGCGGCCTGTCCGGTCAACAGCCCCCACTGTCCCGCCAGCCAGGGCGCCACGAGCGCCGCGGCGGCGAGTTGGGCCAATACAAAGCCGCGCAGCGCGTTCCGTTGCAGAAACAACACCCCAAGCCCTTGCGCCACAAGCGCGAACAAGCCGTAGTAGTGGGTGTGGACGACAAGCGCGCTGGCGCCGGCGTACAACGCCCAGCGCCAGGCCAGGCCAGGCTGAGCCATCGCGTTCAGCAGGGCCAACTGGCTCAGCCCGACCAGGGCCATCAGCAGCGTGTACTGCGTCAGGTCTTGTGCGTACCAGACCTGGAAGGGGGACACCGCGGTCAAGAATGCCGTCCCAAGGGCGATGCGCGTCGACCAGGCGCCGTGCGCGCGCGTCAGACGACGCGCCACAGCGTAGTTCACGGCGACGCCCAGCACGCCGAGCAGGGCCGGCAGGGTCTTCAACCCAAAAGCATTGAAACCGAAGAGCGCATGCCAGACGTACAGCAGGCTGTGGAAGGCGCGTGGATGCACCTCGGCCGCGGGGTTGAAGAGCCAGGCAAGTCCCTGGGTGACGACCTCGAGCTTGGCGCCCTCATCGCCCCAGATCTCCTGAACGCCTGCACGGTAAAGGCGTAGCGCCGTCGCGCCCGCCAGGATAACGACCATGAGCGCCTGCGGCGACGATAGGAGAGTCGCGCGCGCGGCTGTGACTGTGGGTTGAGGCTGCGCTGCCATCATGGATCGCGGCGATTATAGCGGAGCAGGCTCAGGGCTCAGGCACGGACCAGCTGTGCAGCACCACGTGCGGTAGCGCAGGGTCGGGGGCCGTGATCGGCAGTCGCGTGATGTCGGGATAGGTGTATGCGCCAAAGACCAGTTCATAGGACCCGGCGGCAAGGTCAGCGGGAAAGGTCAACGCCAAAGACTGCACGATCGTTTCATCGACGCGCCAGACCGTAGGGGGATACGAATCGCACAGCCCGGCATCGGTCTGCGCCCACATTCGGCCACCCGCATAAGGCGTCGGGTCGCCATAAGCGTGTACGAAGACCCCGAGCGGCGCTGTGGCGGGCCCGGTCATCTGAAGGGCCACAGTCAGCGTCACGGTCTCGCCTGGGGCCGGCGTTGGATTGGAGAGCGCGAGCACCCAGACCTTGAGACGATCCGCGATCACGCCTTCGGGGGCCTCCGCCAATCGGGCGCGAAGCGCCTCTAAGGGCGAGGCCTCAAGCAAGAGCGCGCCGGCCAGGTCGTCGCGTCGCTCGCGTTCGACGATGGTCGACCAGGGTCCGTGCGCGGCAACGACATCCTCAAAGGCGCTCAAACTGAAGTAGGTAGCCGGCTCCGCGGCCAGCACCAGACACTGATGGCTGTCGAAGGCCCCGACCGGGCGCGGCGCCAGTAAAGGGCTCAAATAGCGGACCACGGGGTGTGTGGGCGTAAAAGGGCTGAAATACACCGGTTGTTCTGTCGGCGTAGACGCGGCACGCTCAAATCCATAGATCAGCGGCGCCTCCATGAAAGCCGTGCGGCGCGCGAAGTCGATCCAGGCGCCGTGCAGATCGCGATAGCCCGAGACCGCCAGCGGGATTAGCAAGGCGAGCGGAGCGAACTGCAACCCCCGCACGCCTGGCCAGCGTGTTGCCAGCCAGAGCCCGATCCGGCTGAGCCCCAGCCCAAGCAGGAGCCCGAGTGGGATCAAGGCCATCGCGCCGCGCGAGAAACTGGGTGCGTCGGCTGTGACGAGCGACGGAGCGAGCGCAATGCCAAGCCCCGCCAGCACCACAAACCCGGCGAGGGCCCCGCCTGGGGTGTGTCGCGCGCGCCAGGCGTCGAAGCTCGCGGCCAGGATCCCGACCATCAACACGACCGAGCCGGTCAGCCCGAGGATCGCACGGCCGGACAGGTTGTAGTGATCGTCGAGGTCGCCCTGTATCCACCAGGCACGTAGCCAGGCCAGCACGTTGGCCAGCAATGTGGTCGCCTCAAAGCGCGCGACAGTGGTCGAGCGCGTCGTGAACAGAAAGGTGTGCGTGGTGGCATAGAGGAACTGGGGCAAGATGACGAGAACCGCAGCGCCCCAGGCCAGGGCTATCCCGCGGCGCTGCTCCGGGCGGAACACCGCCAAGATCAAGCCGCCCAGCAACAAGAACGCCAGGATGCCCCAGGCGGCGAAGTAAGAGTACGCGAGCGCTCCGGTCAACAGCCCGGCGCGCGCCCAACGCATTGCGCCACCGCGCCGCAACGCCCTGGCCCAACCCAACGCCGCCAGCGCGACAAGCAAAAGGGCGAAGTTGAGACGGACGATGTGCGACGAGATCATGACGTGCCAGAAGAGCACGCTCAATGCCGCCAAAGCGCCAAGGCCGGCCCAACGATCGAATAACTCGCGACCGAGGCGATAGACGGCCGCCAGTGTCAACAGGCCGACGAAGGCCGCGAGCAGGCGCAGGCTTGCGATGTCTCGGCCAAGCAGGCTGATCCAACCGGCCAGCACATACATCCACCCGCTTTCGCGACCGTTGTTCTCGGGGAAGAACGTGACAAAGCGCGGGTCGGCAATCAGATCGACGGCGTTGAGCGCGTACCAGGCTTCATCATGATGGAGGAGATGGCTGAAGGCTTCGACCGAAGCCGTTCGCAGCCACCACCCAAGGGCCAGCAATGCAATCGTCAGCGCCAGGTGAAGAACGCCTGTACGGCCATCGCGCGATGACGCAGAGCTGGACATTTGAGGTGCGCCGGGCGCAACTCGGCGTTATGGTCGAGCTAGGCGGGGACCGGGGACGAGCGCCGGCCCGACCGGGTACGCGTGGGCAAGGCCGAGGCGCCCTGAGGGCGCGGTCGGGCGACCGAGGTCGTCGACAGTTGCTCCTGGATATCCTTCAAAGCAGTCTTGTACAGGCGCAGCAGCTCTTTTTCATTCGAGCGGAAGCGACGCAGGGTCTGGGCCGCGCACAGCGCGCAGCCACGCATGGCACGAAACGAATCCGTCTCGCACTCAAGACAACCGTCGAGGCGCACCATCATCAGTGTGAAAGCCAGGCTTTCGGGTTGCGCCTCGTCAAGGCCCATGACATGGTCGACCAGTTTCCGAAACTCCGGGCCAACCGCATCGCGCAGTTGAGGGATGATGCGGGGTGGAAAAAGGATTTCGGTCTCAACGTACATCGTGACCTCCTCACCCAATGACGGCCATGACGGTCTCAGTTACTCTATCGCCGGGCGCATCAGGTACTGGTATCTCTACAGACGATACGCTGCCCAGTGCAGAAAACCCTGCATGTGGGCAGCCTGCTCCGCCAAACCTTAGATTTTGGGGATAACCCGATCATTATAGAGTCCCGCGAGTCTCATGACAAGCAGAGAAATGCAGCCGGCCGATCCTTTAAGATTACGTCGATTCGAGGCGTACGTTGGCCTGTTTACCGATAGGACCTTTGGGGGTCCTGACCGAGGTTACATTTACGCAAACGAACCCTACGAATATCCTACGATTACGGGCTTGAAACAGACTTGGCGCACAGGTAGGCTTGCAGAAACACGCAGGTACCGGATCAATGAAGTACAACACAGGTTTTCTGGTCAACGATCATCCCAGCCACCGCTTCTCGAAGCTTCACGAGAACCCTGAGGCCCAGCTTGTGATGCTGGTGCCCGCCCAGACGTGGGATCGGGTCAGGGCGCATATTCTGCGCTATGAAGCCGTCTCGCTGGCCGGCCGATTCGGCGCCAACCCGGGAGAGTATGAGTGGGAGTGGGTCAACGAGCCCGAGGGTATCCGTTGGTGGCGGCGCGCCGCTGACGGCAACGAATATCTGTTTGGCGTAGTCGCCGCGATCCGGCGTCTGCAGGGCATCGAGCTTTATGGCATGGTAACCGTCGACGAGAACAGCCCATTTTGGGCCGATGTCGTCGCGGGCGTGCTGATCGCCGAGCTCAACGATCGCGCCCGGAATATGACCGAAGAACGGTACATGACGGCCAACCAGGCGCTGCGTCAGCTGCGTCGCGAGCACTACCGCACGCGTGACCTGCTCACCATCGATCGACAAGACAAGACCATGGTGCGCCGTGGCACGATCCGTGAGGTCGAGCGCTTCCAGGCTGCGATCAAGAAGCTGTTCGATCGCGCCAACACCACGTCGACCCTCACCCTCAAACCGCCGACATCGCGGCTCGGCTGACCCGTCCTGCCCTACATAAAGGGCCGGCAAGGGCTGTGGCGCTCGGCGCGTTGCAGCCCTTGCCGGCCCTTTTGCTTTGACGTAATCTCGGCCTATGACCGAAGTCCTCTGCGCTCACCTGTAGTGAAGTGCTAGAATAGGTTCGATCCCCAACCATTTGATACAGCGGTTAGGAAGCACCCGACAGGTTGCGCAGGGAGGGCGGGCCATGTCCACCTCGAAATCCTTCTTGGTCAATGAACACCCAAAGCATCGATTCTCGCGGCTGCGCGAGATCCCCGAAACCCAGTTGACGATGCTTGTGCCGACATCGACCTGGGGCCGGATGCCCGAGTACATCCAAAGCTTCGAGTCGGTGTCGCTGGCAGGTCGGTTCGGCGCAGACCCCGGCGACTTCGAGTGGGAATGGGTCGACGAGCCTCAGGGGCTCCGCTGGTGGCGGCGCGCCGTGGATGGATCAGAACAACTCTTCGCGATGGCCGCTGTGGTGCCCGTCTCGAGTGGGGTCGAGCTTTATGGCATGGTGTCAGTCAGCGAAGACAGCGTGTTCTGGGCCGATGTCGTCTCGAGCGCGATCCTGACCGAGCTGAATGACCGCGCGCGCCAGCTGGCTCGCGACCGGCATCTCGCCGACGACACGCCGACGCTCGCTCAGCTCCGCCGAGATCACTATCGGTTACGCGGTCTGCTTACCCTGGATGTGGCGGGTGAGCCCGCCATCCGCTGCGGCACGATCCGAGAGGTCGAACGCTTCCAAAATGCGCTGCGTGGGCTGTTCGAGCGGTGCACGAAAGCCGTGCTCCCCTCTGAGGCCCGTCGGCGCCTGCCCGGACAGGTCACCGGGGCGCTGTTCTCGGCCTCCTGAGGCCCACGCCAAGCGCCCCCATTCGGCAAGCCGGATCCTAAGCCTGGCCCGTGATCGCGGCCTGCGTGGGTGAAGGTCCAGTCAGCGTCGCGGCCGTTTCAGGGTCGCCCAGTTTCGCCTATTCACCGATACAATAACGGCATGATCCGGCCCTTTGATTGGCGCGATGTGGGCCTGGTGCGCGCTTTGAGCGACCGGGGTCTCAGCCTCGATTCTGCCACGCGGCTAACCCGCGGCAGCCAGCCGTTGCAAAGCGCACTGTTAGCTTACCTGATGCCGCGTGCCGGGGCGCCGACCCTGATCTGGCGCCAGGATGGGCACAGCGCCTTCGGGCAACTGCGGCACCGCGCCGGAGAGGAGCGCGCCCGCGCGCTGTTCATCGCTCCGGGATGGTCGATCGAGCCCTCAGGCTGGCTCGCGCTGGTTGACCAGCTTTCCGTTGAAGCTGGGGCGCGCGGCGGCCACAACCTGTTGGCCGAGGTCGATGAGATCAGCCCGGAGTTCGAGGCCCTGCGTGTGGCCGGGTTCGCGATCTACGCCCGCCAGACCATCTGGCGGCTCGATCAGGATCTCGCGCCCACGGCGCCCGCCCTTCCCCTGCGTCATGCCATCAAGGAGGACGGTCCGGCCACACTCGCGCTCTACAACGACATCGTCCCGCGACTTGTACAGCAGGTCGAGCCCACACCGGAGGCCGGACGCGGGTACGTGCTCGAGCGCGGCAACGACATCGTCGCGCATCTGGCCGTGCGCCGCGGCGCCCTTGGCATCTGGGTCGATCCAGTGGTGCACCCCGAGGCCTACGACCTCGCGGACGAGATCGTCTCCTCGGCGCTCCATTTCTTGACCTCGTCAAACCGCGCCGGACGCCCGGTCTATGTCAATGTGCGGCGTTATCAGGACTGGCTTCAGGAGCCCTTGCGACTGGCGGGCTTCGACAAAATCGCGTCGCAAGCCGTGATGGTCAAGCGGCTGGCCGTACGCGTCAGTGAGCCCGCGCTTCACCCGCTCCCGGCCATCGTCGCCCGCACGACAGGCCCGGTCACCCAGGCCGAGCGCCTGGCTCAAACGCGCAGCCTGGTCGGGAAGTAAGCGCACGAAACGGCTAAGCTCGTGCCCGGCTTTCACCCGTGCACACCGGATCAAGGGCGGTTAACACGCCAGGCCAGACCTTGATAAAATTATAGGAGCGTCGGACCCTGCCGACGCCAGGATGCAATGCAAAAGCGAATCACGGACGACCTTCACGCCCTGTTGGACGTCATCCCGCCGGAGATCGGCGCCAAGCTTACCGCAGCCAACCGCACCGACGAACTGCTCGAAATCATCCTCGATCTCGGCCGTGTGCCGACTGCCCGTTATATCGACGGCGAAGTTGTGCTGGCTGATCACGAGATCACGCGCGCCGAGATCGACTATCTCGTCACACGAATCGGTGATTTCGACGCCGACAACCGCGCCGGCATGGAGCGCACGCTGCATCGCATCAGCGCCATCCGCAATCGCCGCGGCCAGATCGTCGGGCTGACCTGTCGCGTCGGGCGGGCGGTCTACGGCACGATCGACATCATCCAGGACATCATCGACAGCGGCAAGAGCATCCTTATGCTCGGACGCCCCGGGATCGGCAAGACCACGATGCTGCGCGAGGCCGCGCGCACGCTGGCCGAGAAGAAGCGCGTGGTCATCGTCGACACCTCGAACGAGATCGGCGGCGACGGCGATGTGCCTCACCCGGCCGTCGGGCGCGCGCGCCGCATGCAGGTGGCCCAACCGACCCTACAGCACGAGGTGATGATCGAGGCCGTCGAGAACCACAACCCTGAGGTCATCGTCATCGACGAGATTGGGCGCGAGCTCGAGGCCATGGCCGCGCGCACGATTGCCGAGCGCGGCGTGCAGTTGATCGGCACGGCGCACGGCAACTCGCTCGAGAACCTGATGCTCAACCCGACCCTGGCCGACCTGATCGGCGGGATCGAGTCGGTCACACTCTCCGACGAAGAGGCCAGACGACGCGGCACTCAGAAGACAGTGCTCGAACGCCGCGCCCCGCCCACCTTCGATGTGTTGATCGAGATCCAGGCGCGCGAGCAACTGGCTGTGCATCACGACGTCGCCACAGCCGTCGATGCGCTTCTGCGTGGGAGACCGCGCGCCCCCGAAGTGCGGAGCGTGGTCGACGGACAGGTCAGGATCGAACACCCCCCCGATCCGCAGCCCGCCGGTCGGGCCGGGCGCGGCCAGGCACGCGGCGCCACGACAGGACCCGGACGCGCCGCG
>DKKP01000435.1 GCA_002455335.1 Anaerolineales bacterium UBA6663
GCGGGTGACGGGACTCGAACCCGTGACATTCAGCTTGGGAAGCTGACGTTCTACCACTGAACTACGCCCGCGTTTTTCGACCAAACTGGTCGAGAGTGCCGAGACCCAGGATCGAACTGGGGACACCGCGATTTTCAGTCGCGTGCTCTACCAACTGAGCTATCTCGGCGACTTTCCCCTGGCGAGCACGCCGGGTCTCGATAGCCCAGTGAGTTTATCGAACTTTGTGGAGCATGTCAAGGGAGGCGTGAGGCGTGGAGCGTGGTGCGTAGCGCAACTGCGCGCCACGCGCTACGCACTACGCACCACGTTCCGCACACTCACGGCATACACTCGACAGGGTGCGTCGTCGTGGATCAAGTCGCGCTCGAACTGCAGCCCGGCGCTCTCGGCTGTGCGCACCGAAGCGACATTGTCCGCATCGATCAGGGCGATCAGGCGCTGTAGCCCAAGGTGCTCGAAGCCATAACGCACCAGGCCCCGGGCGGCCTCTGCGCCAAGCCCGCGGCCCCAGTAGGCTCGATCCAGGAGGTAAGCAATTTCGATTTCGAGCCGGCCTTCGATCGTCCAGGGCAACAGGCCGCAGCGCCCGATGAACGCGCCATCCGGCTTGTGGATGGCCGCCCAAAGCCCAAGCTCCGGATGCCGGGGATGCCCACCGAGAAACCACTCCAGTTCGGCACGGGTGTCGTCCAGGCTCAACGTGCCTTCGGGAAAGAAGCGCCGGATCTCTGGGTCGCGGTAAAGCGTATGCAGGGCAGTCAGATCATCGCGGACCAGCCGTCGAAACAGCAGTCGCTCAGTTTCAAAGATGACCATATCGGTCTGAATTATACGCGCGTTCACCGCTCGTCTCCGACTCCCTTCGCGTGGCGCGCGCACTTCTGTTGCGAATTGACTCAAGGTGATTCTTCTGATACCATTTAGTGCTAGCCCCGAACAGGGGTTATTTTGTCAGCGATTAGCAAGCGAGGCAGAGCACCATTCCCGTCCAAACCTCTGACTACCGGATCAACGAACAGATCCGCGGCGTACATGAAGTGCGCCTGATCGGCCCAAACAACGAGAACGTCGGTGTGGTGGCCATTCAGGAGGCGCTGAAGATCGCGCGCGCCGCCAGCAAGGATCTGGTCGAAGTCAGCCCGAACGGTAACCCGCCTGTGTGCCGTGTTCTCGACTACGGCAAGTTCCTGTACGAGAACACCAAGAAGGCCCGCGAGGCGCGGAAGGCGCAGAAGATCGTCGAGGTCAAAGAGATCCAACTGCGCCCGAAGAGCAACGACTTCCACACCGGTCTCAAGGTCAAGGATGCGCGTCGCTGGCTTGAAGAGGGCAAGAAGGTTCGCGTGCGCGTGAAGTTCCGTGGTCGCGAGATCACGTATCCCGATATCGCACGCAAAGATCTGATGGGGATCGCCGAAGAGTTGGCGGATGTCGGCCAGATCGAAGCCCAGCCGTTGATGGAAGGTCGGGCCATGATCATGCTGCTTGCCCCGGGCGGGCGCAAGCCCAAGCCGGCCGGCCCCAAGAAGGAACGTGTTGAGGAGACGCAGGCCGAAGGCCAATCCTGAACGCGGCAGGTCTGTGTGACCCAGGTTGATCAGTCGCCGGGGCAGAACCCATGCCCCGGCGTTGTCTGTCGAGAGTCTGAAGTGCGCGGCTGAGTGAAAGCCGCCAGGAGTACGAACGTGCCACGAAAAGCCAAGACCAAGGGCAAGTACAAGCTCAAGACGCACAAGGCCACAGCCAAGCGCTTTCGCGTAACCGGCAGTGGGACCCTGGTGCGCACCAAGAAGGGCAAGAGCCATCTGCGCCGCCGCACGTCTGACCGGACGAAGGCCCTGTTGACCGAGATGCTGCCCGTCAAGGGCAAGAAGATCGCGAAGCGCGTGCGGCGGCTGGCTCCGTACCTGCAGCGCTTCGACGACAAGTCTTCGACCTGAGCGCCAGAGGGCGTTTTCAGGACAACCCGGCGTCTGTCATTTCAGGCGCTTTGCGCGACCGACGCGGCACGAACGTGTGGATAGCTATCCCACAGGCCGGCGCCGAATCGCAGGAGTGAAGAGGCATGCGTACTAAAGGTGGAGTTCGAACCCGGCAGCGCCATAAGAAAGTCTTGAAGCTGACCAGCGGTCAGCGTGGCGCGTATCATCGTCTATACCGCCGTGCCAATGAAGGCCTGCTGCACGCGCAGCACTATGCCTGGCGCGATCGCCGCAACCGCCGTCGCGACCTGAAGCGACTGTGGATCGTGCGCATCAACGCTGCGGCGCGCATCAATGGCGTGTCGTACAGCAAGCTGGTCGCCGGCATGAAGAAGGCCGGGATCGCGCTCGACCGCAAGGTGCTGGCCGATATCGCGGTTCGCGATGCGGCCGCTTTTGCCCAGATCGCCAGCGCGGCCAAGGGCGCGCTCTGAGGCAAGCCAAGAACCGAAACGTCGCACGGGCGCTGTGGAGACACAGCGCCCGTGTCGTTTAACGCGTTTGCGACGGGCTGCCTTCGCCCCGATCGCCAGCGCCGGCAGCGGCGGGCTCTCCGCCCGAACAGGCTCAGCGGCGCTTGATGTGCAGCGAGCGACCGCCGGTACAATCAGCGCCACAGGGACATGCCGGTGATCACGTCAACCCACAACCCGTTGGTGCAACGCATCCGCGGTCTGCAGAGCCGACGGCGCGATCGCGAACGCGAGGGCCGCTTCGTCCTCGAAGGCGTCCGGTTGCTCGAGGAGGCGATCGCCGCGGATGTGGCGATCGAGCAGGTGCTCTTCGTGGCCGATCTCGATGCGCGCGCGGTTGCGGCATTGGAATCCGCCGAACGCGCCGGCGCCCAACGGGTTCCTGTGACGCCGGCCGTGCTGCACGCCTGCGCCGACACGGAGACCCCGGCCGGCCTCCTCGCCATCGCGTCGCTGCCGCGATGGTCAGCCCCCGCCGCACCGACTGCGGCCCTGGTTCTGGATGGCATCGCCGACCCCGGGAACGTCGGCACGCTGTTGCGCACGGCCGCAGCGGCCGGTCTGGATGCCGTCTATCTCGCTACAGGGACCGCCGACGCTTTCAGCCCCAAGGTCNNCTTTGGGTGGCCGATGTCGATCGGGGCCCAACCTACGACACCGTCGATTGGCGAGCGCCGGCCGGCCTGGTTGTTGGCGCAGAAGCGGCCGGCCCCAGCGTCGCGGCGCGCGCCGCGGGCCATTCGGCCGTGCACATCCCGATGCCCGGCGGCTTCGAGTCGCTCAACGCGGCTGTAGCCGGGAGCATCCTGATGTTCGAGCTCGTGCGCCAGCGGCGCGCCGGCGCGCCGCCTTGAGGCACGTCGATGTCGAACACACCTGTGCTCGAGGTCCTGATGTTCTTCCTCCGATTGGGCCTGACGTCGTTCGGCGGCCCGGCGGCGCATATCGCATTGATGCGCGCCGAACTGGTCGAGCGCCGGCGATGGATCAGCGAGGCTGATTTTCTTGAGTTGCTTGGCGCCGCCAATCTCATTCCCGGGCCGAACAGCACTGAACTGGCGATGCACCTGGGTTACCGGCGCGCGGGTTGGGGCGGGCTTATCGCGGCCGGGATCGGCTTCATCGTCCCGGCGATGCTGATCGTCCTCGGGTTCGCGTGGGCGTATGTCGCGTACGGCGCGACCCCGCCGGCGCGCGCCCTGCTGTATGGGATCCAACCCGTCGTGATCGCGATCGTGGCCCAGGCGCTGCTGGGTCTCGGTCGCGCTGCATTACGCGATCGACGGTCGGCCGTGATCGCCGCGCTCACACTCCTTGGGGCGGCGCTCGGTCTCGATGAACTGAGCCTGTTGCTGGCGGCCTTGATTGTGACTGTTGCCTGGCATCGGTGGCGTCAGGGCGCGCTGGCCGGTTTGGCGCTGCCTGCGACGGGCTGGTCGGCGCCCATTTGGGCAGCGCTTCCCTTCAGTCGGCTCGAACTCTTGTGGGTCTTTCTCAAGATCGGATCGGTGCTGTACGGCAGCGGCTACGTGTTGCTCGCGTTCTTGCAGAGCGATTTCGTGGAGCGCCTGGGCTGGCTGACCAGCCAGCAGCTGCTCGACGCGATTGCCGTGGGGCAGGTCACGCCCGGCCCGGTCTTCACCACGGCAACGTTTATCGGCTATCTGCTCGATGGCTGGGCCGGTGCGCTGGTCGCCACACTCGGGATCTTCCTGCCGGCTTTCGTGTTCGTCGCGATCAGCATCCCGCTCGTTGAGCGTGCGCGTCGATCGCCCCTTGTCGGCGCGCTCCTGGCCGGGGTGACGGCGGCCTCGCTGGCGCTGATGGCGGCCGTGACGATCGAGCTCGGCTTTGCGGCGCTGATCGACCCGTTGACAGTGGCGCTCGCTCTGGCGGCCGGTTCTCTTTTGTGGCGTACGCGTCTCAACCCGACCTGGCTGCTCCTGGCCGGCGGGCTCGCCGGGCTGATCCGGCTGTTCTTCGCCTGAGGCGCCGACTTCCACGCCGCGCCCCGCTCAGTTAAGCCGGTGTAAAGAGCAAACCCGGGTCGAGGATTTTACGATTGCGATACGCCCTGGGCCGTTGAGATTCGCTATAACAAGATGGCCGGCCTGATTCAGATCCGGTCGGTCGTGTTGCGCTATGCCGAAACTCAGCCGTCCTCACCCTCTCGTCTTCGTGGCCCTCTACGCCGCCGTTGGCGGTGGGATCGATGCCGCCATCTGGTACTCCGATTCATCAGGCGTCGGCGCCTTTCTCTTTGTCACGGGCGTGGTGTTGGCCGCGCTCTGGTATCCGCGCTGGATACAGCATTTGACGATCATCGTTTTCAACTTCATCCTGTTGGTCGCGACCCTGCGACTCGGGCTGGGGGTGGCCTCGTTCTGGGCGTTTCATGTCTTTGGAACGCTGATCCTTATGGGCATGGCCGAGGCGATCTACCACCTCGTGCGAAACCATCGTGAGAGCCTGGCCCGCGAACAGCGCGCTCAAAACCGATTGCTCGAGATCCTCGACCGCAACCCGGCAGTCGTCTACGGCTTGAAGCCGGATCCCAATGCCGTGGATGGGTATAGCGTGGCGTTTATCAGCGACAACGCCCAGGAGCGCCTGGGTCTGCCTGCGACCCCGCCTGGGCGTTCCAAGAACGCGCTGGGTCTGGTTGGTAGCGGCAACGACGAGGCCGCGGCAGCCTGGCGCAAGAGTCTGAGCGAGCGCGGTGAGGCGACGGTCGAGTACCCGTTGGCCCGGGCGGATGGTCGTGTGCTCTGGGTGCGCGATTCAGCCCGGGCCGTGCGCGACGCCAGCGGGCGCCTGCTTGAGGTCGTCGGGCATCTCGTCGATATCACAGAACAGCGCCAGACCGCAGACATCCTGGCCGAACGCGAGCGCCAACTCAACGAGATCGTGCGTAACAGCCCGGCCGTGCTCTTTCGCGCGTTACCGAATCCGCAGCAAGAGCATGGCTGGCGTTTCGTGTTCAACAGCGCCAACGTTGGCGACGTCGTCGGGTTCTCGGCCGAAGAACTCCAGATTGACACCGAGTTGTGGATGCGTCGGATCCATCCCGCCGATCGCGAGCGGATCGCCGAAGCGGCGCGCCGCGCCTCGCTCGAAGCCTCGAGCGGCGGAAGCGTTGTATACGACTATCGCTTCCGTCACCGCGATGGGCGCACCATCTGGCTGCAAGACACGTTGCGCGTGCTGCTCGACCCGGCCGGCAGGCCCCAGGAGATGTACGGTCAGAGCCTCGATATCACCGATCGGCGACAGGCCGAACTTGCCCTGGCCGAGAATCGGCGGCAGCTCGACGAGGTCGTGCGCAATTCGCCGGCGCTGTTGTATCGCGCCGTACCCGACGTCGATGACCCTGATGGGTGGCGGATCCTGTACAACAGCGCCAACGCCGTGAGCGTGATCGGCTTTACCGCCGACGAGCTGGATCGAAACCCTCCCTTGTGGATCAGCCGCATTCATCCCGAAGATCGCCTGAAGATCAGGGCGTTGACCCGTCGCCCGACGCTCGTGGCGGCCGCGCGACAGGCACCCGTCACGCTCGAGTATCGCTTTCGTCACAAAGACGGGACCGAGATCTGGTTACAGGACAGCGTCCGGATCGTCTTTGATGATGATGGAAACCCCATCGAGCTCTATGGCCAGGCGATGGACGTCAGCGAGCGCAAGGCCATCGACGCTCAGCTGGCCGAGACCCGGCGCATTCAAGACGAGAGCGTGCGCAACAGCCCGGCTATCCTGTTCTGGGCACGCCTGGATGCCTCTAGGCAGGAGGGCTGGGTCTTCCTGTATCACAGCGCGAATGCGCTCGATGTCCTGGGTTACAGCGTCGAAGAATTGCACGCCGATCCGGCGCTCTGGGTGAGCCGTATCGATCCGAATGATGCCGAGCGAACACTGGCCGCCGCCAACAGCCTCGCCTCGCTGTCGCCAACGACGGTGATGCCCGTCACATATGACTATCGTTTCCGGCGCAAAGACGGTCATCAGATCTGGCTCCAGGATAGCGTGCGCATCCTCTTTGACGACAAAGGCGCGCCGACCGAGCTGTACGGCCAGAGTCTCGATATCACCGCGCGCAAACAGGCCGAGCAGGCGCTCGAGGAGAGCCGGCGCCAACTCGACGACATCGTGCGCAACAGCCCGGCGGCGCTGTTCCGGGCTGTGCCCAACCCGGCTGCGGCGGATGGGCTCGACTGGGTTTACTACAGCGACAACATCGTCGACATCATCGGCCTGACGGCGCAGTCCCTGTATGACGGCGCAGCCGACTGGCTCGAGCGCATTCATCCCGAAGACGTGACTGGGGTGCTGGCGACGACCCGCCGGTTCGTGTTCGACCCGTCGTTGGCCGACGCGCCTTTGGTGCAGACCTACCGCTTCCGGCACGGCGATGGGCGCGAGATCTGGCTGCAAGACACATTGCGCGCCATCCGTAACGCCGACGGCTCGGTGCGCGAGATCGTCGGCCAGAACCTCGATGTCACGGCTCGGAAGCGGATGGAGATCGCCCTCGCCGAGGCCAACGAGCGCGTCCGCCAGGTGCTGGCCAACAGCCCGATCCTGTCGTATTCGGCGGCGCCGGCCTCGCCCGACGCCGATCGCATGATCTATACCTTCATGAGCGAACGCTCGCGCGAGATCCTGGGTATGGAGCCCGAAGACGTGATCGCCATCAGCCCCGATTGGCTCGAGCACGTCCACCCGGCCGATCACCCCGGTATCTTCGCGACGCTCGCCAACATGGCCGATCGCGCTGAGTACAGCGTCGAGTATCGCTTCAGGCGACCGGATGGGTCCTACGTCTGGTTACACGACTTCGGCCGTCCGCAGCGCGGCCCCGACGGGCGTCTGTCCCGGCTCTACGGGCATCTGGAAGATGTCAGTGCGCAGCATGAGGCCGCCGACGCCCTGCAGAAGGCGGAGGCCCGCCTCCAGCACATCGTCAGCAACAGCCCGATGGCGACCTATACGCTGCAGCTCCATACCGAGCCACGTCGGGATCTGTTCTGCAGCTTCCTGACCGAAAACGTCGTCGCTTTGGTTGGGTACACGGCCGAGGAGTTGCTCGAGACGCCATCGCTGTGGGGTAGCCGCATCCATCCGGGAGATCGCGATCGTATTTGGAGCGCCCAGGATGTTCCGGCTGTGCTGCGCCAACCGGTGGTCGAGTACCGCTTCACCCGCAAGGACGGGCGTGAGGTCTGGCTCGAGGATACCTCACAGGCCATCCTCGGCCCGGACGGTCAGCTCGTCGAGATCATTGGCCAGATCCAGGACGTTACGGCGCGTAAGGGCGCGCAGCTGCAGCTTGAGGAGAGCCAGCGTTTCATCTCGCAACTGGCAGAGGCCATTCCCAGCCAGGCCTTTGTGGCCGATGTCGCCACCAAACGCGTGATCTACGCCAACCGCGTCCAGGCCGACCTGCTCAACTACGACGCTGCGGCGGCGCAGGGCATCGCCATCACAGACCTGCTGCGGCAGATCACGCATCCCGAGGATCGCGAGATCTTCGCCGAAGCCCTGGGCGGCATGAAGACCCTGGCCGATGATGACGCGATCAGCCGCATGATCCGGCTCCGGGATATCCACGACCGATGGCGGGATGTCTTGTTCCGCTATCGCGTCTTCAAGCGCGACGCCCTCGGCCAGCCGGCGCAGATCCTGGTCGTCTGGGACGATCTAACCGAGGCGCGCCAGGCCGAACGCGCCCTGGCCGATAGCCAACGTATGCTCAGCCGGATGTCGCAGGCGCTGCCGAGCGTGGTCTACATCCTGGATCTGACCGCGCAGGACGGCGTCGGCGCATTGCTCTACGCCAACCGTTACCCTGCGGATATGTTGGGCTATACGGACCTCGATCTCGCCCAAAAGTCCGACGTCCGGTTCCTCGAAGCGCATATGCATCCCGACGACATCGCCGGTTGGCGGGAGCGCAGCGTCCAGATCTCGGATTGCAAAGACGGCGAAGTGCTCGAATATGAGTTCCGGCTGCGCGCCGGCGATGGCGGCTGGCACTGGATCCGCGCCAGGGCCCTGGTATTCAACCGTGACAGCGCGGGCCGGGTCAGCCAGGTCATCGGCGTCATGGATGACATCACCCAGGGCCGCCAGGCCCAGGAGGATCTCGCCGCCAGTCAGCGGCTGCTCAACCGAATCGCACAGGCAGTGCCCAATGTGCTCTACGTCCTCGATTTCCAGCAGTCCGGCGGCAACGGCGATCTGATCTACAGCAATCGCTCGCTTGCCGAATCGCTCGGGCACATGGCCGGCGACATCGAAGAGCAGGGCTGGTTGAACTTCGTGTTCAACCATTTGCACCCCGATGATTGGGAGACCTACAAGGGGATGGTCAAGCGCCTGTTCGATCTCGCGGATGGCGCGGTTCTTGAGACCGAGTACCGCCTGAGCGACGCTCAGGGCGCGTGGCATTGGCTGCGCGCGCGCGACCTGATCTTCGAACGCAATTCGGTCGGCGTGGTCACGCAGGTGATCGGCCAAGTCGAAGACATCACGGTCAGCAAGACGCTGCAGAACGAGGTCCGCGCCGAGCGCGACTTCGCGCAGGTCGTGCTCAACGCGCTCGGGCAGGGCGTCGCGGTCTTCAACTCGGCGGGGCTGTGCGAGTACGTCAACCCGGCCGGTTCGCGGATCCTGGGTATCTCGGCCGAGGCGATGCAGGGCGTCCGTCTCGACGCGCTTGCCACGTCCGAACAACACGGCCAGATTCAGCAGCTCATGCTCGCGCCTGCAGAAACCTGGATGGCGCATACCCTGGAGTTCCGGCATCGCCGCCCGGACGGACAGATCGCTGACCTTCTGGTGACTGTCACGCCCCGATTGCGCGACGAGCAGATGATCGGCGCGGTCGTCGTCTTTACCGACGTCACCGATCGCAAGTCGATGGAGCAGGCGCTCTCCGAGACCAACCTGGAGCTCGAGCAAGCGCTTCACAAGGCCCGCGAACTCACACGCGAGGCCCAGGCCGCCAACCAGGCCAAGAGCGACTT
>DKKP01000027.1 GCA_002455335.1 Anaerolineales bacterium UBA6663
GATCCCGCCGCCGAACGTCACGGGCGAGCTGCACCTCGGCCACGCCATGTTCGTGTCGGTCGAGGATCTGATGATCCGCTATCACCGCATGAAGGGCGACCCGACGCTTTGGGTGCCCGGCTCCGACCATGCCGGCATCGCGACCCAGCTGCAGGTCGAGAAGATGATCCTGCGCGAGGATGAGGTTACGCGCGAGGAGCTCGGCCGCGAGGAGTTCCTGCGCCGCACCTGGGCCTGGAAGGAGAAGTACGGCGGCATCATCTACGACCAGCTTCGGCGGCTCGGCGCCAGCTGCGATTGGGACAGGGTGCGATTCACACTCGACGAGGGGCTGAGCGTCGCCGTGCGCGAGGCGTTTGTGCGCCTGTACGACAAGGGCCTGATCTATCGCGGCCCGCGGCTGATCAACTGGAGCCCGGGGCTCAAGACCGCGGTCAGCGACCTCGAGGTCGAGTACAGCGAAGAGCCGGGGCACCTCTACTACTTCAAGTATCGGCTGGCCGATGAAGACGCGTTCATCCCTGTGGCCACGACGCGCCCCGAGACCATCCTCGGCGACACGGCCGTGGCCGTGCACCCCGAGGACGAGCGCTACAAGCGCTTCATCGGCCGCGAGGTGCTCGTGCCGATGCTCGACCGGCGCATCCCCGTGATCGCCGACGAGGCCGTCGACCGCGCCTTCGGCACGGGCGCGCTCAAGATCACGCCGGGCCACGACTTCACCGACTACGAGGTTGGCGCGCGCCACAAGCTCCCGATCATCTCGATGCTCGATCGCGAGGCGAAGGTGACGGCGGCCGGCGGCCCGTACCGCGGCCTCGACCGCTTCGAGGCCCGCACGAAGCTCTGGGCCGACATGCAGGCAGCCGGGCTGACGCTCAAGGTCGAACCGTATCTGCGCAACACGCCCCGCTCGCAGCGCGGCGGCGAGATCGTCGAGCCGATGGTCTCGGTGCAGTGGTTCGTCAGGATGGAAGGCCTGGCCGCCGCCGGGCTCGACGCGGTGCGCGACGGGCGCATCACCATCGTGCCCGAGCGCTTCAGCAAGGTCTATTTCAACTGGCTTGAGAACATCAAAGACTGGACGGTCAGCCGCCAGCTGTGGTGGGGTCACCGCATCCCGGTCTGGTACGTGGTCGGCACAGACGGCCTGCCCACCGACGAATTCTTCGTCGCGCGCACCGAGTCGGCAGCCTACAACCTGGCGCGCGCCAAACACGGCAAGTCGGTCGAGCTGCAGCAGGATCCCGACGTGCTTGACACCTGGTTTAGCTCGGGCCTCTGGCCGTTCAGCACGCTCGGCTGGCCGCACGACACGCCCGACCTCAAGTACTTTTATCCGACGAGCGTCATGGAGACCGGTTACGACATCCTGTTCTTCTGGGTGGCGCGCATGATCATGACCGGGCTCGAGTTCACGAACGAGGCGCCGTTCCACACTGTGTACCTGCACGGTCTGGTGCGCGACGAGCACGGCCACAAGATGTCGAAGACCACGGGCAACGTGGTCGACCCGCGCTGGATCATCGACGGCGCCTCGGGAGACACCGTGCGCGCCGCCGGAAGCGCCGTGATCGCCAACCAGTTCCCTGACGGCATCGCTTCGATGGGCACCGACGCGCTGCGCTTCACGCTGCTGACCTCGGGCACGCCGGGCAACGACCTCAACCTCAGCCTGGCGCGGGTCGAGGCAAACCGCAACTTCGCCAACAAGATCTGGAACATCGCGCGCTTCATCGTGGGGAATCTACCCGAGGGCTTCGAGCGTCTGGCGCTCGAAGAGCGAGAAGCGAAGAGCGAAGAGCGCAACGCTGCCGCGTCGGCCAATCGCCAATCGCCCCTCGCCCCTCGCTCCTCCACTTTAGCCGATCGCTGGATCCTCGCGCGTCTCAATAACGTGATCGCCGACGCCACGCGCTTCATCGACGGCTATGAGTTCGGCCAGGCCGGCAACCAGATCTACGACTTCCTGTGGGGCGACTTCGCCGACTGGTACGTCGAGATCGCCAAGCTGCAATTGCGCGATGAGGCGACGCAGGCGACAACCCGCCAGTTGCTCGTGCACGTGCTCGATCAGACGCTGCGGCTGCTGCACCCCTACGTGCCGTACATCACAGAAGCTGTGTGGCAGAAGCTGCCGCGCACGGCGGAGGAAGGGCCGGCCCTGATCGTGGCGGCGTGGCCGAGGGCCGGCGCCGTCGATAACCAGGCGCTTGAGCAGTTCGAGCACCTGCGCGCGCTGGTGCGCGGGATCCGCAACGCCCGCACCGACAAGAAGATCGAACCAAAGAAGCGCCTCGGAGCCGTGGTCGCGGCCGGCGAACGGGCCGCCTGGCTGGCCGAGCAGCGTGACGTGCTCGCCGCGCTGGCCGGGCTCGACGCCGAGAAGTTGACGATCGCGGCGTCGGCCGATGCGCCGGCGCAGGCCGTCTCGGTGATCGAGGGCGGCACGCAGGCCTTTCTGCTGCTCGAGGGCGTGGTCGATGCAGTCGCCGAGCGCGAGCGCCTATCCAAGGAACTGGTCGAAGTCGAACGCGTGATCGCCAAGAGCCAGGGCCTGCTCGGCTCCGACTTCGCCAATCGCGCGCCGGCAGCCGTGGTCGCCAAGGAACGCGCCAGGTTGGCCGAGGCCGAAGCTGGCCGCGCCAAATTGGCGGCCCAGCTCGAGTCGCTGTAACGCGCGGCCTGTCAACCTCGCATCAGCAGCCTGTCAAGGCATCGGGCTCCTGCCCGGTTAAGGTGATCGCACCTTGCCGTTCAGGAGCCCGATCTTGTTATCCCGAGCCCGATCCTTCCCGCTGGCGGCCCTCGCTGCAATGCTCGCTGCCAGCGCAGCCTGTACGCCGCTCGCCGTTCCGGCCTCTCCCCCTGCGATCGAAGCGTCGCCAGGCCCGGCCGCAAATACGCAGGCTCCGCCAACCCTTGTGGCCTCGCCGGGCGTCAGCGACCCGACGCCGACTGATTGCCCGACAGCATGGTCCTGGGCCTATGGGCCGGGCTCGGCCGAATTCGACGCGGCGCTGATGCACAGCCTGCGCGACGAGGGCCTTACCGTGCGAACCGTGACGTCCTCGACCTTCGGTGAGAACAATCTCTGTAACGGCGTCTTTCACGCAGCGGCGCTCGACGTCGTCGTGGAGCTTGAAATCGCCGACTCCACGGAAGAGGGCCGTTTCTCCGATCTCAACGCGACGGTCAATCGGAGGATCGAAGCGGCGCTCCCCATCAGCAACATCCCCAACGTCGGGCGAGTCGAGGTGCACCTCCTCGCGCCCGAGGGCGCCTGGCGCTGCGTCACGGCGAGCGGCAGCACAGAATGCGGTGCGCTGCCCTGAGCACAGGGGCACGAGACGCCTGCGGAGCGCTTCAATCAACCTGGTTGTATCATTGCCTGATCCGCCCGACCCGACAAGGAACAATCATGGCCTTCTTCGACCTGTCTCAGGATCAACTCGAGCGCTATCAACCGGCCCGCACCGAACCGGCCGATTTCGACGCATTCTGGGCGGGCACCCTGACCGCGGCGCGCCAGCACCCGCTCGACGCCCGGTTCGACGCCGTCGACGTCGGTCTGACCCAGATCGAGACCTACGATGTGATGTTCAATGGCTATGGCGGCCAGCCGATCAAGGCCTGGTTCCTCAAGCCGCGCGGCGCAGTTGGCCCGCTGCCGGCCGTGGTCGAATACAACGGCTATGGCGGAGGCCGCGGGTTCGCCTTCGAACGGCTGCTATACCCGGCTGCAGGCTATGGCTATATGTTGATGGATACGCGCGGCCAGGGCAGCGCCTGGGGCTCGGGCGGGCACACGCCCGATCTCGCGCCCGACGGCGACAACCCGCAGCACCCGGGCTTCATGACCCGCGGCGTCCTCGACCCGCGCACCTACTACTACAGAAGGCTGTTCACCGACGCCGTGCGCGCAATCGAGGCGATGCGCACAGCGCCGGGCATCGACCCGACCCGGGTGGCCGTCACCGGCGGCAGCCAGGGCGGCGGAATCGCATTGGCTGCTGCTGGCCTCGTGCCCGACCTCGCAGCCAGCCTGCCCGATGTGCCCTTCCTTTGCGGCTATCGGCGCGCGACCGAGATCACCGACAAGAACCCCTACTTCGAGATCTCGCTGTTCTGCCGCATCCATCGTAACCAGGTCGAGACGGTGTTCAACACGTTGTCTTACTTCGACGGCTGGAACTTCGCGACGCGGGCCAATGCCCCGGCGTTGTTCTCGGTGGGTCTGATGGACGACATCTGCCCGCCATCGACCGTGTACGGCGCGTTCAACCACTACGCCGGAAGCCGCAAGGAGATCAGGGTTTACCAGTACAACAACCACGAAGGCGGCCAGGCGTTTCACGACAGCGCCAAACTGGCCTTTCTGCGTCAGGTCTTTGCCTGAGCGGTCTCGCCCGAAGACACTCCAACGAACGTTNNAGGGCCGGCACACACTGCCGGCCCTCGTTCGTTGGATCGAGCGGACTGCTTCAGGCGGCGACGCGCGTCTCTGCGACGTCGACGGGCACGGTCACTAGCGCATCGGGGGCCTCGCCCGGCTGCTGCGAACGGACAAACCGCGTCAGCAACACCTTCAGACCGGCGCCGAGCTCCTCGAGCCGATGCGCCGAACCCGAGACCTGAGCGACCTGTTGCGCCATATCGATCACCGCGTATCGGATCTCGTGCGCCGAAGACCCGCTTTGCACGCTGATCGACGCGATATCGCCGATGACCGTATTGATCTCGCTGGCGCCTGCCGCCATCTCCTCTGTCACAGCCGTGTTCTCTTCGACCACGGCCGAAACCGCATCCATCTCGGCGGTCAGGCTGACCGCGTCCTGGCTGGCCTGCTCGGCGACCGAAAGCGTGTCGTCGAGCCGGGCTCGGACGCCGTCGACCGCCGCAAGGATCTTCTGCAGCGCATCGCCGGCGGCGCTCGCGCGGCTGACTTCCGACTCGACGGCCTGATTGGCGTCGGTCATCGCGCCCACGACCTCGCGCAGGCTCGATTGGATCTGACGCACAGTCGACTCGATTTCACGCGCCGCGCCAGCGGATTGCTCGGCCAGCTTGCGGATCTCGATAGCCACCACCGCAAAGCCCCGGCCATGCTCCCCGGCGCGCGCGGCTTCGATCGCGGCGTTAAGCGCCAGCAGGTTCGTCTGCTCGGCGATATCCGCGATCGTATCGGCCATCGACGTCACCTGTTCCGAGCTGGCCTCGAGCAATTGCATCTTGCCGGCCGCCTGACGCATCCGTCCGTGGATGCCCTGCATGCCGTCGAGGGTCTGTTCGACCTGGCGGGCGCCCTCGCGGGCCGTCTCGACCGTGCCCGAGGCCGACAGCGAGTTGTCGACCAGGGTCTCCATCACGCTCTGGATGCTCTCATTCAACTTGCCGACCAGCGCCGCCGCGCGGGTGATCGCCGCGGATTGCTCCTGGGCGCCACGAGCCACGCCATCGATCGCGCGCTGCATCTGCTCCATGGTCTGCGCTGTGCCGGTGACCGACGCGGTCTGTCGGCTCGCGCCCTCGGCGAACTGGTTCATGCCTTCCGCGATCACGGATGAGGTTTGATCGGTCGTGGCCGCCGCGGCGGCCAGGGCGCGGGAGGCCTCATCCACAGTGCGGATGCCTGCGCCGAGCTCTTCGAGCAAGGCGCGTTGTTGCCGGATCAGCCGGGCAAACGATAACCCAAGCTGGTCCTCGGTTGAAAGCGGCTCGACGTCGGTGTCGAGTCGCCCGTGCGCCAGGTCTTCGGCAGCGACGCTCATCCGCCGCAGGTGATCGAGCACAGCAGACCAGGCCCCCGCGAGGTGGCCGATCTCATCCTGCGAGCAAGCGACGATCGGCGTTTGTAGATCGCCAGTGGTCGCGATGTGCTCAGCCTGCCGCATCAGGCCAACGATCGGCTTGATGAACAGGGTCGAGGCCGCCAGCCCGGCTAGGGCCGCCAGGATCAGGGCGACGCTGCCGCCCAGCAACGTCGCATCCAACCCGGCCACGATCTTGGCGATCTCGGGCGCCTGATCGCGCGCGGCGACGAGCTTCCATTGCAAAGGCATCAACAGCACTGCATCGCGTGAGGCCGAGACGATCGGCGAGACCACGGTGCGCCGGGCGCGTTCGTCGAAGAACAGCAGGTCGCCCTCGGTCGGGCGCTCAGCCATGAGTTCCGCAAAGCCTTCGGGGGCCGGCCGCGTTGAACGAGCACCGGCGTCGAGCAATTGGCCCGAAGCGAGCACGACGTAGAACCGATACGAACCGCCTTCGCGGCCATCGGCGAGCACCCGTACCAGATCGCTCAACGCATACGTCCCGCGCAACACGCCGACGACGGCGCCACTTGCATCACGGATCGGGACCGCGATGTTCATGGCCAGGGCTCCGGTGCTTTCATCCAGTTCCGGGTCGGCGAGATACACGGCGCCCTGCCCTTCGGCATAGGCCGCCTGCCACCAGGCCTCATCAGCCTGAAGATAATCCGAAGTGCGGGCCGTAGTCGCGACGATGACGCCGGCGCGATCGGTGGCGAAGACCTCGACCAGCGCCGGGTGATCGGCCTGGAACCGTGCCAGGCTGCCGGCCAGCGGATTGCTCAGCGTCGCCGCGACAAGCGTTTCGACGGCGGCGTCTTCGGCACGCCATTGCTCATCGAGCGACGCAATCTGCGCTTCGCGCTCGGCCGCCGACAAAGCGGGGCTCAGATAGGCCTGGCTCAGGCCATCGACTTCGGTGCTCAGCCCGATGCTGCCAGCATAGGCCGCCAGGACGCGTGAGTGGCTCAGAGCGCCCTCGGCCACAGTCCGGGCGAGCTCACCGGCCGTGGCGCGTACGGTGGCGATCGAGTCCTCGGCCTCGACCCTGAGGTTCGTCACGACAGACACCCCAGCCGAGCCGAAGACGGCGACGACTGCCACACATGCGAACAACGCGATCAACTTGGCGCCGAGATCGTAGGCCCGCCAGGATCGCAATAGCAAGATCAGCCCAAAAACGGCGGAGAGCAGACTGACTGCATCGACCCAAAGACGCAAGGCGCTCAGGGCCACGTCGGGCGAAGGGAACACCACCCGGGTGAGCCAGATCATGCTGGCGGCAGCCACAGCGGCCAGCATCCCCCAGCGTCGCAAGTGCAGCGGCAAAGTCGGGCCGCTCAGCGCCATGCCGATCGTGAAGACGTTGATCGCCAGGGTCAGCGCGGTATCGAGGCCGCCCAGAGCGAACTGCGCGCCCACCGAAGCCACAAGCACGCCGCTCATCAGGAAAGCAGCGGCGAGCCCGAGTGCGCCGCGCCGAGCCTGAAACTCGGTCAGAACGCACAGCAGCAACAACCCGCCGGCCGAAGCGATCAGGCCGAGATTGCCCCACGCATCGGTCAGGACGCTCGCTGCCACAATGCTGATCGCGAACACGCCATAGAACCTGGCCAGAAACAGCAACAGCCCACGACGAGCTGTAGGCTCTTCACGGGCTGCGGCATCAAGGGTTGCGAGGAAATTGGTCATCTTCACCCACCTGGCGGAACGGCCCGAGGCACACCTCGGTTAGATATCCGTTTTAGCCGAACCGGATGGGTGGAGTCCGTAAGGTTGGGGTCAAGCCGGCATAAAGAAGATGTGATTCTTCCGCGTCACCCGGCTGCGGGCGGCGTCGGCAAGGACGCCCCTGATCGGCCCTTGAGCAGGATCGCCTGCGCGTTGACCACCGGGGAGTCGCCCGGAGCGACCCTGGCGTAGCTGCCGTCGGGCTTGAGTTGCCGAGCCTTGACGTTATCGGCCAGATAGACGCCCAGGATGTCGTCACGGATGGATCTGACAAGGCGCGGGTCGCCCACCGGGAAGAGCACTTCAACGCGTCGATCGATATTCCGCGGCATCAGATCGGCGCTGCCGACAAACACCTCGGGTTGGCCGGCATTGGCGAACCAGTAGATCCGGCTATGCTCGAGGAAGCGCCCGACGATGCTGCGCACTCGGACGTTCTCGCTCAACCCCTTGATGCCCGGACGCAGACCGCAGATGCTGCGCACGATCAGGTCGATCTGCACGCCGGCGCGCGCTGCCGCATAGAGCAACTTGATCATCGGTTTGTCGACAAGGGCGTTCATCTTGAAGATGATGTGCGCCGGCTCGCCGCGCTGCGCATGCTCGATCTCGCGACAGATCAGGTCCTGCATCCGGGCGCGCAGGTTGATCGGCGCGACAAGCAGCTTGCGGTACTCGGTCTTGGCCGAGTATCCCGTCAGGTAGTTGAAAAGGTCGGTGCAGTCGGCGCCGATCTCGTCGTCGCACGTGAACAACCCAAGATCGGTGTAGATGCCGGCGGTCACCGGGTTGTAGTTCCCGGTGGCCAGATGCACGTAGCGGCGGATGCCCGTGCCCTCTTTGCGCACGACCATCGCCACCTTCGAGTGCGTCTTGAGCCCGGGCAGGCCATAGACCACGTGCACGCCTTCGGCTTCCAATCGCTTGGCCCAACCGATGTTGCTCTCCTCGTCGAACCGCGCCTTGAGCTCGACCAGCGCCGCCACCTGCTTGTCGTTCTCGATCGCCTCGAGCAATGCCTCGACCACGGGCGAGTTTCGCCCGACCCGATACAGCGTCTGCTTGATGGCCAGGACGTCGTTGTCGTCGGCGGCTGTCTGCAGGAACTGCAGCACCGGGGTGAACGAGTCGTACGGATGGTGCAGCAGCACATCGCCCTGTCGGATCGCGCTGAAGAGATCGCTGTCATGGATCGCGTCGCGCAGAACCGGCGGCACGCCCGGCACGAACGGCGGGTCCTTGAGGTCGTGGCGGTCGACGCTCATCAGGCCCATCAACCGGCTGATGTCGATCGGCTCGTCGCCCGAATAGAGATCGAGCGGCGTCACCTCGAGGTTGTCGACAAGGATCTCGCGCATGCGCTCGGGCATCCGCCCCGAGATCTGCACCCGCACCACAGAACCAAAGCGCCGCTGCCGAACGCTCTCCTCCATCGTCTCGAGCAGGTCTTCGGCCTCGAGCTCCTGGATGATGATGTCGGCGTCGCGCGTCACGTGGAAGGGATGCGCCTCGACGATCTCCATCCCAGGGAAGAGCATGTGCAGATTGGCCGCGATCACCTGCTCGAGCCAGACGAAGTAGTGCTCGCGCGGCACAGTGCCGTCTTTTCGGGTGGCGCCCGAACTGCGCTTGATCGGCACAAGACGGGGCAGCGTGTTGGGCACCTTGACGCGCGCGAAACGCTCTTCGCCGTCGCGGCCGCGGATGAGCACGGCCAGGTTCAGGCTGAGGTTTGAGATATGCGGGAAGGGCCGCCCGGGGTCGAAGGCCAGCGGCGTCAGCACCGGGAAGACAAGTTCCTGGAAGTAGGCCTCGACCTTGCGTCGCTGGTTGGGCGAGAGTTGGCCGTAGTCGAGCACATGCACGCCGGCCTCGGCCAGGGTCGGGCGCAGCTCGCGTTCCCAACACGCCCGCGACTCCTGCATCAGGCTGTTGACGACCTTGCGGATCGCGGCAAGTTGCTCGGCCGGGGTTTGCTCCTCGCTCGGATCGACCACCCCGACCTTTACCTGCTGTTTCAGGCCGGCGACACGGACCATGAAAAATTCGTCCATGTTCGAGGCCACGATCGCCAGGAACTTGACCCGCTCCAACAACGGATGAGACGAATCGCGAGCCTCCTCGAGCACCCGGCGGAAAAACTCCAGCATGCTCAACTCACGATTGATGTACAGTCGCGGGTCGTCCAGGTCAAGCCCGAGGGGCGCAACCGGCAGATCCTTGCCCGACTCGCTCGCGCCATCCTCTGTCCCCAACTGGGTCGGCGCCCCGTCATTGGGCTCCGGGGAACCGTTCGGATCAGGTCGTTTGGCTCGGGTAGCGCGCTGTGTGGTCGCCATAATCCCTCATTCTAGCAAACGCGGGCCAATCAAGGTCAATCGGGCTTAATCGGTGCGCAAGTGCGCTCGCCGCGGCATCGGCCACCGTCCATAACCGGCTGTGCTACAATCTTCAGGATGATTTGCGCGAGACCGGCAAAAACCGCCACGAGCATGCGCCCATGGTAGAAGTCACGATCGACAGCATCCGAGTCAGCCTGATGTCGCAGCATCGGGTGGTGATCCTCAAAGACGTCACCGGCGAGCGTTACCTGCCGATCTGGATCGGCCCGTGCGAGGCCGACGCCATCACGGTGACGCTTCAAGAAGTCGAGGTCCCGCGACCGCTCTCGCACGACCTGATGAAGTCGATCATCAGCGATCTGGGCGGGACAGTCGAGCAGATCGTGATCTCGGACCTCAAAAACGAGGTTTTCTTCGCAAAGATCGTGATCGACGTCAACGGTCAGACGATCGAGATCGACTCCCGGCCGAGCGATGCGCTGGCCCTGGCCGTTCGGGTGCGCGTGCCGATCTTTGTCAGCGAGACGGTGATGGAGAAATCGGTCCAGCCCGAGGAGGAGATGGGCGAGGAGGGCGCGGCGGGCGATGCCTCGGGCAAGCTCGACGCCTTCGCCGACTTCCTCGACCAGCTCGATATGGACGACCTCGACAACCCCAAGCGCGGCGGCAAAGACGACTGACCACCGCTTTCAGCGACACAAACGATATCGGGCCGGGGGTTCCCCGGCCCGTTTCATTTCCCTCCACCCGAATTGATACGTTCCCCTGCGGATCAGCTCCATGAGACTGCCATCCATCCGGATATCCGTGGGCCTCGAAGAGTCCCCGGCCTTGGCGGGTGAAGTAAAATAGCGTCTCAATCCCGCATGACCGAACTCAACGACCTGCCGACCCAGGCCCCCGAGCCTGGAGCCCTGCCGCCCGAGCCCGAGGCGCCGCCGCCGAACGACGTGCTCGGCTACGGGCCCATCGTCGACGAGCTGAACGCCGGCAAGGTGGGCCTGATCTGGGCCGACGCGCAGGCCTATGCCGACGCGCCGGACAAGGTGATCGGCC
>DKKP01000352.1 GCA_002455335.1 Anaerolineales bacterium UBA6663
GCCGGGAGGGCCGGCGTGGTGCTTGTGGCGGCCACCGGCGGCCGCGCCGGCAGGCCGCGTCGGCTGAACCAGAAGCGCAGCCCCGAGACTTGCGGAAAGCGCCCTGTGCCCGAGGTGCCGCCGAGCGCGCTGACGCCGTTCTCGAGCGCGGCTTTGAGCTGCGCGCCTGTGAGATCGACGCGGGCCAGCGTGTTGCCAAACGGCGTCACCTCGAGCAGTTGACCGAGCGTGATGTCGCCGGCCGGGATGCTCGTGCGGATGCCGCCGCCGTTGAGCAGCACCACAAGCGGCAGGTTGTCCGGGTTGTCGGCCGGGCGATCCAGCATCCAGGCGCGGAACGAATCGGCCAGCAGGTTGCCAAGCGGGGTTTCGGCGCTGCGCACCAGGGCGTTGCTGAGCTCGACCGTGGTCGAGCCGATGAGCGTGTTGGCCAGCGTCGTGATCTCGGGCTTGTAGACCGTGGTGATCTGGGTCTCGAACGCGGCGTCGGGCGCGATCTCGGCGCCCTCGTTTGGAAGCAGCGCGCGGCCACCGACGATGCCGTCGGCCCAGACCGGTTTGGGGTTGCTGCCCGAGGCGGCGCTTGTGACCAGGTTTGCGGCGTCGAAGCCGATGACCACGTCGCCGACCCACTTGCCCCACTCCCAATCGGACAACACAAGCGTGGTGTTGTTGTCGAGGTCGGTCGCCACGGTCGGGTAGGGTCCATCGTTACGCGGCTGACCGTAGGGCAGATCGTTGCCCGGGTTGTTGAGCAAGGGCGTGTGCGAATGCCCGCCGACGATCACGCTGATGCCGCGCGTCGCCCGAGCGAGTTCGAGATCGTTGAGATAGCCGATGTGCGTGAGCGCGACGACGATATCGGCGCCGGCGACCTTGAGCGCATCGACCTGGGCCTGGGCCACGGCGGCCAGATCTTCGTCGAAAGTTACCGCCGCGCTCGGGCTGCTGATGTTCGCGGTCTCGGGCGTGATCAAGCCGAAGACGCCGATCTTTTTGCCCGAGGGCAGCGTGACGATCGTGCGGTCCGCGATCTGGCCGACGCCTGTGGACGCGCCGGTCACCTTAAGCGCGTTGAGCGGCGACGGCGCGGCGGCGGCGAGGTTCGCGCACACGATCGGATAGGTCGCGGCGGCCACAAAGTTCGCAAAGATCTGATCGCCCTTGTCGAACTCATGGTTGCCGATCGTGCCGACGTGGTAGCCGAGCTGGTTGTAGAACCACTGATCGGCGACGCCCTCGAACCGGTTGAAGTACAGCGTACCCTGGAAGACGTCGCCGGCGTCGAGGAAGAGCTTGTCGACCGGCGTCGGCTCGGCGCGGATCGCGTCAAACAGCGTCCTGCGCCGCGACACGCCGCCCAGGTTGCGCGTGATCGAAGCGCCGCCGCTCGAGCCGATGGTGACCCCGACCGGCTCGATGCGGGAGTGATGGTCATTGGTATGGACGATCCGGAGCTGGTAGGTCTCCGGGCCGGCGGCCAGCGCGATCTTGAAGGTTCCGTTATCGAATTTGTAGAGGATGGCGCCTGCGCCCAGCTGGACCGCGGCACGCAAAAACGAACGGCGGGAGACACGTCGCATGGTTTTCTCCTTTCGATGACAGGGCCGGACCGAAATCTTACCCTAGTTTGTCTGATTTAGATCAACCAACGCTCAACGATGCTTGCACGGATGAGGGCTCAGCCGGGTTCAGACTCGGCAGAAATTCCTCTGCGACAACCCGTGCTCGCAAACACGCGGCCTGGTTTGAGGTCAGCGCCGATCAGCACCCGGGCGCTTGTGCAGGAACGCACTTTCCGAGGCGATCGCAAAGAGGCATACTGAGCTGCACAGGCAAGGAGGAGGTTCCGATGTCACCTCAACTCAGACAACTGTTCAAGTGGCTCAACAGGTACTGGATGGTGCCGCTGTTCAGGCTCGGCGTAGGCGCCTGGATCGTCAACCCCCTGGTGGGCTACATTGCCGTGCTCAAGACGATCGGGCGTCGCAGCGGTCGGGTGCGACACGCGCCGGTGAACTACATGATCCACGGCGGCGCCGTGTACTTCGTCTCGGGTGGGCGCGAGCAGTCGGATTGGTATCGCAACCTGCTGGCGCAGCCCGAGATCGACGTGTTGTTGCCCTCTGGCGCGGTCCGCGGGAAGGCCGAGGTGGTGACGGATCCCGACGAGCGTTTGTTCGCCGCGCGCAAGGTGTTGCAAAGCGCGGGCTTCGCCGGGTTCTTTGAGGGCTACAACCCGCACACGATCGACGATGCGACGTTGCGCGAGAAGATCGCCGACCTGCCCGTGCTGCGTCTGCGCGTGCCCGGGCTGGCCGGCGGCGCCGACGACCCCGGTGGGTGGGGCTGGGTCGTGCGAAACGTCTCAGGGTTCGGGCTGTACCTGGCGCTGCGTCGGCGGCGCTGAGGTTCACGCCTCGGGGCGCGGCGACCCCGGCCGGCTGAGCCAGCCAAGCGCATAGAACGGCACGGGCAACAAACTGACGAACGCAAACGTCAGGGCGTCCACGCCGCCGGTCAGGCCGAAGAACGCCACGCTGCCGACCGCGATCAAGATGCTGCCCAGCCGTTCCCAGAAGAGCGAGAGGAGATACCCAAGCAGCAGCGTCAGGTGCAGCCCCTGGGTGAGCCAGACGCGCGGCGGCGGCCAGGTGGCCGGATCCTCGAACCAGACAAGGTGCTCGAAGAAGAACGATCCCCAGACCAGGAATAACGCCAGGCTGGCAGCGCGGGCGATGAGCACGGCCAGGCGATTGAGCAATCCGAAGGCAGGTGTGCGCATGGACAGGTCGGGCGCGGCACCGGGCCCTCGTTGAAGAGGGCTCTATGGCCAGCGCTCAATCGATTGTAGAACAGATTGCTCACGCCGATGACGACGTTGACCCGCCGGTTGATCGACCGGGTCAACACGCGTGAGAGGAAGATCTTGACGATCGAGAGCTCCAGCATGATGGCGGCGCCCAGCATCGGTTGAGGGATTGGCGTCGCGCCGGCGAAGTGCGCTATCTCTTCGGTCGCGCCGGTCGGTGTTGTAGACTCGGGGAACGAGGCTGGCGCCAGCGGCGGACGACGTCGAGCGGGGGCCGGCCCACCCTTGAGGAGGGTGCATGCAGAACACATCCCCGGTTCGAATGGCTGTCGCGGGCCTGAGCCATGGCCACGTGACGTGGCTGCTGCGGCGCTGGCAACGCCCCGACGTCGACCTGGTCGGGATCGCCGAGGCCGATCAAGCGCTCTCGGCGCGATACGCGACCGAGTTCGGTCTCCCGCGCGAGCGACTCTTCAACGACCTCGAGACGATGCTGGATGCCGTCACGCCCGAGGCGGTGTGCGCGTTCGGCTCGATCTACGACCACCTGAGCGTGGTCGAAGCCTGCGCGCCGCGCCGGATCCACGTGATGGTCGAGAAGCCGCTGGCCGTCAACGGCGAGCACGCCCGGCGCATGGCCGAGCTGGCGCGCGGTTCGGGGATCCACCTGATCACGAACTACGAGACGACCTGGTACGCCAGCACCTACGAAGCCCGGAGGCTGGCGCTCGAGGCGGGCGTGCTCGGCCCGTTGCGCAAGGTCGTGGTCCATGACGGGCACTGGGGGCCGGTCGAGATCGGCTGCAACCCCGAGTTCCTGGCGTGGCTCACCGACCCGGTGCTCAACGGCGGCGGGGCCGTCGTCGACTTCGGCTGCTATGGGGCCAACCTGATCACGTGGCTGATGGACGGCGCCGAGCCCGAGACCGTGACGGCCGTGCTCCAGACGCTCAAGCCCGATGTCTACCCGCGCGTCGACGACGAGGCCACGATCCTCCTGACCTACCCGGGGATGCAGGGCGTCATCCAGGGCTCATGGAACTGGCCCTATCACCGCAAAGACATGGAGCTCTACGGCAGCGACGGGTATGCGATCGCGGCAACCGAGCGCCGGATGCGGGTCGGCCTGCGCGCCGAGGAGTCCGAGCGCGTCTACGAATTGCAACCGGCCCCGGAACCGGTCAACGACCCGTTCGCGTACTTCGCGGCTGTGGTGCGTGGCGCCGAGGTCGTGACGCCCGGCAACCTGTGGTCGCTCGAGAACGCGCTGACTGTCGTCACGATCCTGGACGCCGCCCGGCTTTCGGCCCGTGAGGGCCGGACCGTGTCGCTGACCAAGCGCGCCGGCTGAAG
>DKKP01000441.1 GCA_002455335.1 Anaerolineales bacterium UBA6663
GGCGTGCCCGCCGGGGTGGGCGTCATGGTCACCGTCGGCGTGCTGGTGGCCGTGGGCGTGTTGGTGGGCGTCGGGCGCGGCTCACCGGCCGGGATCGGCACGATGGTGTAGGTGTAGAACGTCCAGTAGCGCGCCTCGAACAACGCGAACCACGGCAGATCCAGGGTGAAGTCGTAGGTGTAGTACATCTCGACAAGCAGGATGCCCTGGCTTGGCGCGGCGCGATCCCCCGATGGGTCCCAGGTGTTGTCGAGGTGCTGCTGCAGCTTGGCGCGATCGAATTGGGTCTCGAGCAGGCGGCCGTTGCGGAGGTCCCAGGCCTGATCGGTCAGACGCCATTGCCCGGCGCGTGAGCCGTCGTGGCCGATCGTCCCAGGGAACAACGAGGCCGGGTTCGTGCCGGCTTCGCGGGGCGCAGGGTCGTACGACGGCCAGGGCCAGATACCGGCCACCTTGGGGTCGACATCCGGGTTGTCGTCGGGCCCTTCCATGATCGTTGGCTTGCAACGCGGATCGGAGTTCGGGATGCGCGTCGCCGGCGGCACATCATCGTTACACAGCACGTCGCGATACACCCGCGCGACCGTGATCAGGATCTGGTCGGCGGGCAGATAGTGGTCGTTCGGGACTGCGGTGTTGGTGAGGTGTTCGGTCGGCCGGATCGCGACCGATTGCATGCTGAAGGCGATGCGGCACGAGATCTTGGCGTAGAAGTCCTGGGTGTTGTTGCAGTCCATGTTCGACATCAACTCACCCGTGACGGCGGGGTTCGGCACAAGTTCGCGCCCACCCTTGTCGGGGTTGGGCTGTTGATCGACGCCAAAGCGCGCCCCTTCGCGCACCGCCTCGACCACATTGATGAAGCGGTTGAAAGCGAAGCCGAACTCGGCCAGGCTGCTGAGCAGGATCAGGAGCAGCGGCAGCACCAGCGCCATCTCGACAAGGCTCTGCCCACGCCGCGGGCCACGCCCGATGGGGTGAGAACGTTGGTGGAACCAGTTGCGTAAACCCTGCGTAAAACGGCGCATAACAAGAGTCCTGCGTCTATACCATTGCCCTAACGTGATGGCAGCATAGGGCAAAAGGTGGTTAGATACGGTTGGCGTTCGTCGGTCGGCGCCGATCGTCACGCGCTTTTGACGCGCTCCGGACACGATCCGGACAATCGCCGGCCTTCGTCGCGCCCCATTTCCTGCAAGAAGTACACCAGCCCACGGGGGTATGGATGCCGAAGCTATCGATTGGAGAAATCACGCTTTTTTACGAGGAATTTGGGCCAACGCAGCCCGCCCGGCAGGCGTCGCGGCCCGTGCTGCTGATCCACGGCTCGACGAGCACGGGTCGCAACGACTGGGACGGCGTGATCGATGACCTGGCGGAGCGCCGCCGCGTGATCGTCCCCGACTGCCGCGGGCATGGTCGGAGCCCGAACCCGCGCGCCAGCTACGCCTTCCGTGAGATGGCCGCGGACCTCGCCGAGCTCACGCGCCGGCTCGACGCCGCGCCCGCGCATATCGTCGGGCACAGCAACGGCGGCAACGTGGCGCTGGTGATGACGCTCGAGGAAGCCGGGGTGGTGGCGTCGGCGACGATCCAGGCCGGCAACGCGTACGTCAGCCCAGACCTGCTCGACCGCGAGCCGCCGCTCTTCGACCCGGATCGGGTCGACCGCGAGTCGCCCGCCTGGCGCGATGAGATGATCCGCCTGCATGGCGTTACCCACGGCCCTGAATACTGGCGGACGTTGTTGCGCATCACGCTGGCTGAGATCCTGGCCGCGCCGAACTACGCGCCGGACGATCTCGCGCGGGTGGCTACGCCCACGCTCGTGATCGAAGGCGAGCGCGACCCGGTCAACGCGCCGGCCGGACATGGCGCCTTCATTGCGCGGCACATCCCGGGCGCGCAGCTCTGGCGCCCGGCGACGGTCGGGCACAACGTTCACCTCGAAGCGCGCGAGGCCTGGCTGGCGCAGGTGCTCAAGTATTGGGAGGCGTGCGAACGCGGAGAAGGAATATCATGAACCCGTTCGAGAAGGCCCGGGCGCGGCGCATCGTCATCGTGACGCTGCAGCTCCTGATCGCGCTGGTTCTCGTGGTCGGCCCTGGGCGGACCTGGCCGGGCACGGCGCGGGCTGTCTATGCGAGCTACTTCGCCGACCTTGTGCTTCCGTTCGGCGAGTACTTTCTGCTCTACCTGGTCGCCGCGGATGTGTCCGGCCTGAAGCACTGGAGCGCGCGATGCGCCGTGGCGTTCGCGCTCCCGACCCTGGCCGAGTGCGGTCAGGGGCTTGGCGTGCCGATCCTGGGCGCCACGTTCGACCCGGTCGATATCATCATGTATGCCCTGGGGGTTGGAGCGGCCGTCGCCTTCGACCTTCTTGTATTGCCGAGGCTGTTCGCCTTCTGGCGCGCCGAGTGAGTTCGATATCGGGAATGGCCGGATAGGAAACCGCGGAAAAGCGCGGGAAAGCGCGTGGGTTGAGGGCGTTCTCCAACGATATCCGGCCATATCCGGCCATTCCCGATATCAAACCAGGTCAGATTCCAGCGCAAACAGGTCCGCGTAGGCCTCGCGTCGTCGGATCAGGCGCGCCTGACCGCCATCCACCAGCACCTCGGCCGGGCGAGGTTGCGCGTTGTAGTTCGAGGCCATGCTGAAGCCATAGGCGCCGACGTCGCGCACAGCGAGCAAATCGCCGACGGCCAGATTGGGCAAGGCCACGTCGCGGCCGAGCACGTCGGTCGATTCGCAGATCGGGCCAACGACATCCAACGAGCCCATCACGCCGAACGTTCGCACAGGCTGGATCCGATGCGCGGCCTCGTACAACATCGGCCGAATCAGGTGATGCATGCCGGTGTCGACCACGGCCATCCGACGGCCGCCCATGACCTTCACCGCCTGCACTTCGGTGAGCAGCACACCCGACTCAGCGACCAGATAGCGACCCGGCTCGAGACCGACGGTCAGTGACCCAACCAACGGCTGCAGCCGTTCGACGATCGGTCCGGCAAAGATCGCCGGCTCGGGCGCCGGCGCATCGGTGTAGCTCACCGGCAGCCCGCCGCCCAGGTCGACGTGCGTGATCGACGGATAGGCTGCCACGAACGCGAGCATGGCATCGAGCGCCGCNNGAGCCGATATGGATGTGGGCGCCGGCCAGATCGAGCGCCGGGTAGGCGCCCCACCCGCGTGCCAGGGTGTGGGCCTGATCGAGCGGTAGGCCAAACTTGCTGGCGGCCCCACCCGTGCGGATGTGGCGGTGGGTGTCGGGCTCGACGTCGGGGTTGAGGCGCAGCGCCACACGCGCCCGCACACGCCGTGCGGCGGCCAGGTCGTTGAGCCGGGCAAGTTCATCGGCCGACTCGGCATTGAACCAACCCACCCCGGCGTCGAGCGCCGCGGCCATCTCGGCGGCCGTCTTTCCGACGCCGGCGAAGGCGATCCGGGTCGGGTCGGCGCCGGCGACCAACGC
>DKKP01000046.1 GCA_002455335.1 Anaerolineales bacterium UBA6663
GGCCGCGGCGACGCCGCGGCCCTGAACGTTTCATGCACCAGCCGCAGCAATCACAGATGCGGCGACAGCTGCGCCTTGATCTTGTCCTTCGGTTGATAACCGTTCAGCCGCGCGACCGGTTGGCCACCCTTGAACAGGATCAGGGTCGGGATGCTCATCACGCCGTAGGCCATGGCGGTGCGGGCGTTGAGGTCGACGTTGAGCTCGCCGATCGTCAGTTTGTCGCCGAGTTCGCCGGACAGTTTCTCGATCTCGGGCTTGAGTCTGTGGCAAGGCCCGCACCACTCGGCCGTGAAATCGACAAGCACCGGGCCGGTGGCCGCAAGCACGGTCGTCTGAAAATCGTCATCCGAAAACGTCGCGAAAGCCATCACTTCCTCCTCAAGCCGCATCGGCCTCGACCTCGGCCAGCGCCATCGGCGTGATCGTCGCGCCGATGATGCCCGGGCCCGTGTGCACACCCAGCACCGGCGAGACGCGCAGGATCTCGATCTTGGCGACGTTCAGGCTCTGATGGAGCAGATCAGCCAGCGCCTGCGCATGCGCCTCGGCCTGGCCGTGCATCACAGAGACCCACACCGGCACTTCCTTCGGGTACAGCCCGGACAGGTGACGCGCCAGATCTTCGATCGCGCGCTTGATCCCACGGGCTCGCCCGACCGTGTCGTACTTGCCATCGGCGCGGTTGACGTGGATCACGGGCTTGAGGTTGAGCAACGAGCCGGCCAGGGCCTGAACGCGCCCGATGCGACCGCCGCGCTGCAAATAGGTCAGCGTCTCGAGCGTGAAGACCACCTCGGTCGCCTTGCGCAGCGCATCAAGCCGTTCGAGGATGCGCTCGAGCGACCAGCCGGCCTGGAGCGCCTTGACCGCGGTCAGCACCTGGAAGCGCTGCCCGCCCGAGAGCGTCAGGCTGTCGAAGATCGTCACGCGCCCGCCCTCGGTGCGCTCGGCGGCGCCCTGGGCCGTCGTCGCTGTGCCGCTCAGCCCGGAGGAGATGTGGATCGCCAGCACGTCTTCGCCGGTGCTGGCCGCGTCTTCGTAGATCTTCCAGAGCATGCCGCCCGAGGGTTGCGCCGTAGTCGGGATATCGGGCTGCATGGCCGTCAGACGGTTGTAGAACTCGTCGGGCGTCATGTCGCTCGAGGCCTTTTCGCCCTCGGGGAACTGGATCATCAGTGGGGCCACGATCACGCCGGTCTCGGCGATATCTTCGGGGGTCAGATCGGCCCCACTGTCTGTGACGATTTTCATCGGTAATCTCCTGGCCATACTCTACCCGAAAACGATCGCGCCGGGGGATGGAGCTGAGCCCGTCGCGTGTTAACGACCAAAGGCGGTCGACATCATCGCCTGACAACGGGCCTACCCGTTCGCGTGATGAACGTCAATGGCCCGCCTGGAAGCCCCGGCCTACACTGATCGGATGGAATTAACACCCGCCCTGTGGGCCTTGCTGGCCCTTGTCATTGCGATCGCACTGTCAGCCTGGCGACCCGGCCTGAACGCCGGGATGCTATCAGTCACCTTTGCGGCACTGATCGGTCTGTACATCTCGGGGCTCAGCATCGGAGCGGTGGCCGGCTTCCTGCCGGCGCAGCTTATCCTGACGCTGGTCGCCGTCGCGCACTTCTTCGAGATGGCCCGCCTGAATGGCTCGCTCGATCGCCTCGCCGGCGCCGCGCTCAAACTCGCTCATGGGCATCCGGCCCGACTGCCCGTGATCTTCTTTTTAATCACCCTGGTCTTCTCAGCGATCGGGCCCGGTAACATCGCCGGCACGGCCATGATCGCGCCGATCGGCATGGCGGTCGCGGCACGCGCCGGGATCAATCCCTTGCTGATGGCGATCATGATCTGCACAGGCGCCAATGCCGGTGCGTTCTCGCCGATCGCGCTCACCGGTCTGATCAACGTCGGGCTGATGCACGACATCGGCGTCGACGATCCAACCGCAGGCTGGAAGATCTTTGTCGCGGTGGCCGTGCTGCAATCGGTCTCGGCCCTGGCTGCCTATGTGGTCTTTGGCGGCTACCGCACCCGCACTGCGTCGCCGGTTGAAGCGCCGGGGCCTATCGGCGTTGGCGGGCCTTCGGGCGTCAACATCGCGACCGATCGGGCGCATCTGTTGACCTTTGTGGCCATGGGTGTGTTGATCACCATGGTGCTCGTGTTCAAGATGAATACCGCTGTCGCGGCGTTGTTGATGGCCACAGTTCTGGCTCTGGTCGGCGCCGGCAGCGCAGAGGAGGCGCTCCGCACGCTGCCCTGGAGCGTGATCGTCATGGTGAGCGGGATCAGCGTGCTGATCGGGCTCGTCGAGTCGACCGGGGGCCTCGATCTGGCGACTGCCGCGATCGCCTCGATCTCCACACCCGGGACGATCAACACCGTGCTCGCCCTGATCACGGGGATCGTGTCGATGTTTAGCAGCTCGTCGGGCGTCGTCCTGCCGACCTTCATCCCGCTCATCCCGGGCCTGATCGCACAACTCGGCGCCGGCAATGTGTGGAAGCTCATCATCGCAGTCGACATCGGCTCGCACATGGTCGATGTCAGCCCGTTGTCGACCCTCGGGGCGCTGTGTCTGGCGGCCTTGCCTCCGGCGATCGACAAGGCGCCGATCTTCCGCGGCCTGCTGACCTGGGGTTTTGCCATGGCGATCGTGGCGGCTGCTCTGGCTTTCGTCTTTCTCGATCTGATCCCCTGGTGATCGCACGGCAAAGCGCTGCGTCGCGGCGAGGGCCCGACCGGCGCGATATCATGCGCCTATGTCCCGCCTCGACGCTTACCTCGAACGCATCGGCTACTCGGCGCCCGTGAGAGTCGATCGTCAGACGCTGTTCAGACTTCATCGCGCTCACCTGCTCGCCATCGCGTACGAGAACCTCGACATCCACCTCGGCCGGGCGCTCACGTTGGATGTCGACGCCATCTTCGACAAGATTGTCACGCGTCGCCGCGGCGGATGGTGCTATGAGATGAACGGCCTTTTCGCCTGGGCGCTGCGCGAGATCGGCTTCGACGTTTCGCTTCTGGCCGGCACCGTCGGGCGCCATTCGATCGGCGACTCAGCCGAGGGGAACCACCTGCTCATGAGCGTCGCGCTCGACCAGACCTATCTCGCCGACGTCGGCTTCGGCAACGGCTTCCTGGATCCGCTTCCGCTTGTCGCGGGTCGCTATGTCCAGACCGACTTCCTCAAGCCTTTCGATCTGCGTGAGGCCAAAGGCCGCTGGGAACTGGTTGGCGACGGCGTGGGCGGGGGCGGATTCGACTTCATGCTCGAGCCGGCGGTGATGGCCCAATTCGAGGCGCAATGCCACCACCTGCAAACAGCCCCCGAGTCGGGGTTCGTGCGCATCGTCGTGTGCCATCGATTCCGCCCGGGCGCCCTCTATAGCCTGCGAGGCGCCGTGCTCCAGCAGATCAGCGCCACGGGCGTCACGACCACATCGCTCGATAACGCCAGCGACTACCGGCGGACACTCGAGGGTATTTTCGATCTCCAACTCCCCGACGTCGGCTCTTTATGGCAGCGGGTGTGGACCGCACACCAAAACTGGACACAATCTCTCCAAAAATAAACATAACGAGTCTGCAATCCAGGACGCCTGGCCTTTCCACCCGTTCGAGCCGATTACGGCGGTTTCGCCGGACTCAACCCGTACTCACTCTCCCTGATTGACTCCAAACCACTCAAATCGTATAATCTTTCCTGTGTTGTTAGCACTCTCGTATCGAGAGTGCTAAAAGGTTTAGCAGATGAGCGAGCTGACTGATCGCCAGGAGATGATCCTGGGACTCATCGTCCGGGAATACATCGAGTCGGCCCATGCGGTGAGCTCGAAGGCCCTGGTCGAGAAATACCGTCTGAACATCAGTTCAGCCACCATCCGTAACGAGATGGCGGCGCTGACTGAGCTCGGCCATCTGCGCCAGCCGCACACGTCGGGAGGTCGCGAGCCGACCGAGGCCGGCTATCGGTATTTCGTCCAGCGTCTGATCGGCGAATCGGAGTTGCCGGCCGCCGACCAGCGGACGATCAACCATCAGTTCTACCAGTCGAGCGGAGACCTCGATGAGTGGATGCGTCTGTCGGCCTCGGTGCTGGCGCGCTATGGCCGCGGCGCCAGCCTGGTGACGGCACCGCGCCAGGAGCAGGCGCGGTTCAAGCATCTGGAGCTGATCGCGACGCAGGGCCGGCTTGTCCTGCTTGTGCTCGTGTTGCATGGCGGCGAGGTCAAGCAGCAGATGCTGACGCTGGCCGAGCCCGTCTCGCAGGAGCGGCTCAGTCAGACCGCCACGTTGATCACCCAGATCTGCCGCGACCGATGTACGGCCGATCTGCCGATGCTGGCCCGCCAGCAGCCCACCCTGGCGCAGGAGATCATGCGCCTGGCCGCCGACGTGATGCACAAATCCGAAAGCGGCTCAGCCTGGAACATCTTCCGCGACGGCGTGGCCAATGTGCTCGCCGAGCCCGAGATGGCCAACTCCGATACCGCGCAACAGGCGCTGCGCGTGCTCGAGGAGCGCACGTATCTCGAAACGTTCCTCGACAAAACGATGTCACCCGAAATCGGCGGGATCCAGGTCGTGATCGGCGGCGAAGATAGCTGGCAGGAACTCAAGGAGTTCTCGATGGTGCTGGCGCGTTATGGCGTGCCCGGGTACGCCACTGGCGCGCTGGGCGTCTTCGGGCCGCAGCGCATGGCCTACGGCCGCGCGATCAGCACAGTCCGGCATGTCGCCGGGCTGATGTCTGGCCTGATGAACGAGTTTTATCTCGACCAACCGTCGAGCGATTCCGAGCGAGGGACCCCCGGGCGTCAACGCCGGGACCTCGATCGCTGAAGACCACGGCCGCGTCGGGCACAGCCCGCCGACCGCGCAAGAGATAAGGAGCACGTAGCGCACGATGACTGACGAAACCCTACAGACCCCTGAGCCAGATGGCGAAGCGCCGCCGGCCCAGGCCGAGGATCTCGGGCGCCTTGTGCAGTCGCTGCAATTGGAGCTTGGCGAGGTCAAGGCCAAATCGGCCGAGTACCTCGACGGCTGGCAGCGCGCCAGGGCCGAGTTCACTAACTACAAGAAGCGCCAGGAACGCGATCAGATCGAGCAATACCACACCACGTTGGCCCGCGTGCTGCAGCGCTACCTCGAGGTCTCGGATGACCTTGAGCGCGCGCTCAAGGCACGGCCGACCGAGGGCGAGGGCGCGACCTGGGCTGAAGGCGTGGCCGCCATCCAGCGCAAGTTACTCGGCTTCCTCGAGGCCGAGGGCGTGACGCCCGTGCTGGCCGAGGGTCAACCCTTCGACCCCAACTTTCATGAAGCCGTGGTGCAGGAGTCGCACGACAGCATCCCCTCGGGGCATGTCGTCGAGGTCTTGCGCCCGGGATACAAAGTCAAGGATCGCGTCCTGCGCACAGCGCTCGTCAAAGTCGCAGCCTGACACCTGACGCCTGAAACCTTTTTAGAGGAACCCTATGTCCAAGATCATCGGCATCGACCTGGGCACGACCAACTCCGTCGTGGCCGTCATGGAAGGCGGCGAGCCGACCGTCATCCCTTCGAGCGAAGGCGCGCGCCTCATCCCGTCCGTCGTCGCGGTCAACCCCAAGAACGGCGAACGCACAGTCGGCCAGGTGGCCAGGCGCCAGGCCGTGATGAACCCCGAGAACACGATCTTCTCGGTCAAGCGCTTCATGGGCCNNATCCTGCAGAAGATCAAGGCCGACGCCGAGGCGTATCTCGGCGAGACGATCACGCAGGCCGTGATCACGGTCCCCGCCTACTTCAACGACTCGCAGCGCCAGGCCACCAAAGACTCGGGCCGCATCGCGGGCCTCGAAGTGCTGCGCATCATCAACGANNACGCCGAGGTGCAGAAGGCGCTCAAGGTCGTGCCCTACAAAGTCACGGCAGCGCCAAACGGCGACGTGCGCGTGGCGATGGGCGGCAAGGATTACTCGCCGCCGGAGATCTCGGCCATGATCCTGCAGAANNGCATCATCAACGAGCCGACCGCCTCGTCGCTGGCCTACGGACTCGACAAGAAGAAGGATGAGACCATCGCGGTCTACGACCTCGGCGGCGGCACCTTCGATATCTCGATCCTCGACGTCGGCGACGGCGTCTTCGAGGTGCGCTCGACCAACGGCGACACCTTCCTCGGCGGCGACGACTTCGACCAGCGGATCATCGACTGGGCGGCCGACGAGTTCAAGAAGGATCAGGGCATCGATCTGCGCGATGATCGCCAGGCGCTGCAGCGCCTCAAGGAAGCCGGCGAGAAGGCCAAGATCGAGCTCTCGACCGTGATGCAGACCGAACTCAACCTGCCCTTCATCACCGCCGACGCCTCCGGGCCCAAGCACCTCAACCTGACGCTCTCGCGCGCCAGGCTCGAGCAGCTCTGCGACGACCTGATCCAGCGCTCGATCAAGCCGGTGCTTCAGGCGCTCGAGGATGCGAAGCTCAAGACCGCCGATGTGCACGAGGTCGTGCTGGTCGGCGGCATGACGCGCATGCCGGCGGTTCAGGAAGCCGTGCGCAAGGCCTTCGGCCGCGAGCCAAACAAGAGCGTCAACCCCGATGAAGTGGTGGCGATCGGCGCCGCGATCCAGGCCGGCGTATTGCGCGGCGACGTCAAGGACATCTTGTTGCTCGACGTCACCCCGCTCTCGCTCAGCATCGAGACGCTCGGCGGCGTGGCGACGCCCCTGATCGAGCGCAACACCACCATCCCGACCCGCAAGTCGCAGGTCTTCTCGACCGCATCCGACATGCAGACGTCGGTCGAGATCAAGGTCGTGCAGGGCGAGCGCCCGATGGCGGCCGACAACAAGCTGCTCGGCAACTTCATCCTCGACGGCATCCCGCCGGCGCCACGCGGCGTGCCGCAGATCGAGGTGACGTTCGACATCGATGCCGACGGCATCCTCAAGGTCTCGGCCTCCGACAAGGCCACGGGCCGTTCGCAGCACATCACGATCACGGCCTCGTCCGGCCTGAACAAGGACGAGATCGACAAGATGGTCAAGGACGCCGCGCGCCACGCCGACGAGGACAAGACCCGCAAAGAGCAGGTCGAGGTCCGCAACGCGGCCGACGCCGCCATCTTCACAGCCGAGAAGGCGCTGCGCGACGGCGGCGACAAGGTGCCGGCCGACATCAAGAACGAGGTCGAGGGCAAGATCGCGGCGACCCGCAGCGCGCTCGAGGGCGGGGTCATCGAGACGATCCAGAGCGCGACCAACGATCTGTATCAATCGATCCAAAAGATCGGGTCGGCCATGTATCAGTCAGGCCCAGAGGCCGGCGCGCCTGGCGGTGACGCCGGCTCCGGTGACCCGG
>DKKP01000138.1 GCA_002455335.1 Anaerolineales bacterium UBA6663
CGCGGCCTGCTGCACGTCGTCGGCAAGCGCGTGCGCCTGACCGTCGGCGAGCCCTGGGGCGACGAGCCGCCGCGCTCGCAGCTGGTGCTGATCGGCGCCGCCGGTGCCGTAGATCCCGCGGCGCTCCGGGCCCGGTTTGAGGCCTGTCTGGCGGCCAATATCCCGGCCCCGCAGCCGATGCCGCTGGGCAAGGCGCTGGATTGGGTCAGGAAGACGTTCCGCGGAACGGGGGCAACGGGGAGCGAGGAGCGGGGAGCTTAGGGCGACACGATCCGCTCCTCGGATCGACGAATTCGCCCTTCCAACACTCACGGGCTTCTGGTATAATCCCCCTTCGCGCCCATAGGACGGCGCCCGAATATCGACACCGTGACTCTGGGAGTACGCACATGTCCCGCGTTTGTGATCTGACCGGCAAAAAAGTCCGCACTGGCAAGAACGTCTCGTTCTCGAATCGCCACACCGCCCGCACGTTCGAACCGAACCTGCAGGAGAAGAAGGTCTGGGTACCGGAGCTCGGCAAGTTCGTCAAGCTCAAGCTGTCGGCTCGCGCCATCCGCACCATCGACCGCAAGGGCCTGGCCGCCGCGCTGAAGTCTGAGGGCAAGTCGCTCAAAGACGTGACGTAAGCCGCATCACATCGGTTCGCACCCTCGAAAAGCCCGCCAAAGCGGGCTTTTCTCTTTATCGGGGCCGGTCCTTTCACAGGAACCCCGTCAACGGCCGAGCCAATGGGGACCGCGCCGACGTGCGGCGCCCGGCCACGCGATTGTCCTCGGGCGCCATCCTCCACTACAATACGGCCCATGGCCGACCCACTGAGCGGCAAACGAATCGCGTATACCCACACCGGCACCCAGGCCGAGGAGCTGGCCCAGCAGCTCGTGATGCTCGGGGCCGTGCCCCTGGCGTTGCCCGTGCCCAATCCGCCTTTGCTCGACGAGCCGGCGCTCAAGCTCGGGCTCGAACACCGCGAAGACTACGCGGCCCTGGTCTTCGACGGCGCCACGGTCGTCCAGGAGGCGCGGGCCACAGCGCTCAAGTTGGGCCTGACCTCACGCGACTTCGCCGGTGCGATGATGATCGCGCGCAACCGCCGCACACACCAAGCGCTCGAAGCCTGGGGCGTCGACGCCCGAACGGTTGGCGCCCTGCCGACCCGCGCGCGGGTGCTCGTACTCGGCGGCGGGCGCAAAGATCCGTTCGAAGACCTGAGCGCCGCGCACATCGATCAGGTGCCCGACATCCGCCCCCCGCTCTACAGTGCGGCAACGCTGACGGCCATCAGCCAGGGAATCGATGCCCTGGCGCTGATCGGACGCCATGCGCCACATGGCCTGAGTGCCTTGATCGATCGGCTGCCGCCCGACGTGGGCGACGTCCTGGCTGCCCAGGGCGTCGTATGCGTCGGAGTCGATACCGCGAGCGCCGCCGAGCTCTACGGCTTCGACCTGGCTGAACTCGCCAGCCCGCCCACCCTGCCCGGCCTGATCCAGGCCCTGGCGCGCTTCGTCACGGCGTAGAGACTCGACGGCCGACCGTGGAGCCGGCTCTCCTGTCGGCCAGTCTCGACTGGTGCATAATGGGCCGGTGACACCCATCCTCGAAACCCACAGTCTGACCATCGGCTATCGCGCCACGAAAGACGCGGCGAGCACCATCCTCGCCGACCTCGAACTCGTTTTGCAGCCCGGTGAGTTCGCCTGTCTTCTCGGCCCGAACGGTGCGGGCAAGTCGACGCTGCTGCGCACATTGAGCCGGACACAGCCCGCGCTCGAAGGCGCGGTTTTGCTCGACGGCGCCGACCTCGCCGGTTATTCGGCCCGCGACCTGGCCCGGCGCCTGAGCGTGGTGCTCACCGAGCCGATCGCGCCCGGGCTGCTCACCGTGGCCGAGCTGGTCGCGCTGGGCCGTCACCCGCACACCGATTGGAGCGGAAGGCTGACCGAAGCCGATCACGCCATCGTCGCCTGGGCGCTCGAAGCAACGGGATCAAGCGCGCTCGCCAAACGACAGGTCACGGCGCTCAGCGACGGCGAACGGCAACGGGTGCTGATCGCGCGCGCGCTCGCCCAGCAGCCGCGTCTGATGTTGCTCGACGAGCCCACGGCCTTCCTCGACGTCCAGCGTCGGGTGGAGATCACGGGCCTGTTGCGACGGCTCGCACGCGAGACCGGGCTGGCCGTGCTGCTCTCCACGCACGATCTCGAGCTCGCCCTGCGCACCGCCGACACGATCTGGCTGGTCACCGATGATCGCCAGCTTCGCGCCGGCGCGCCCGAAGACCTGGCGCTGGCCGGGGCCTTCGACACGGTCTTCCGTAGCCCAGACGTGCGTTTTGATCCGCAGTTGGGGGCCTTTCGGCTCCGCCAGCCCGCCGGACCCAGCGCCTTTGTACAGGGTGTCGGCCCGGCTGCGCTCTGGGCCGGACGCGCGCTCGAGCGCGCCGGGTGCAGCCTGGTGACCCGCATCGAGCAGGCCGAGATCGTCATCCAGGCGTCCGCCGAGGGTGGCGCGATCTGGCAGATCACGCGCGGCGAACGCACCCGCTCGGTCACGTCGCTGCGCGAGCTCGTCGGCGCGATCGCGAACGGCTGAGCCAGACGAATCACAGGGACCGGCGCTCCGATTCTGTGGCATGATTTCGGCATGCCATCCCAAAGCACCGACCAACACAAAGCCATCGCCGCACAGAGCGGCCCAGTGCCGCTGGCCATCGTCACGGTCAGCGACACCCGCACCCCCGAGACCGACGTCAACGGCCTGTATCTCAAGCCGGCGATCGCGGCCGCCGGTCACGGTGTCGTGTTCTACGCGATCATCAAGGACGAGCCGGCGCAGGTCGAGGCCGTGCTCGACCAGGCCGTCGACGCCGGCGCGCGCGTGATCCTTTTCAACGGCGGCACCGGTATCGCCCCGCGCGACACGACCTTCGACGTGCTCAACCGGAAATACGCCAAGGTCATGCCCGGGTTCGGCGAGTTGTTTCGGATGTTGAGTTACCAGGAGGTCGGCGCGGCCGCCATGCTCTCACGCGCGTCGGCCGGCACCTATCGCGGCCGCGTCGTGATCTCGACGCCCGGCTCGCCGAACGCCGTCCAGGTGGCCTGGGAGAAACTCATCGCGCCCGAGATCGCGCACCTGGCCTGGGAGGTCGCGCGGTAACCCTTTGGCAGATCCGCGCGGGCGGTCAGGCCGATCGGCGATGCCAGGAGGCGATCCACCGGCGGATCGGGCGCACCCGCAGGAGCAGCAACACAGCCAGAACGCCCGCGTACCACCACGGGTCGAGCACACCGGGCTTGACCAGCCAGACGAAGTGCACGATCACCAGCGCCGCGGCGAGGTACACGGCGCGGTGCAGGCGCTTCCAGTTGCGCTTCAACCGGCGCTGGAACGCATCGGTCGAGGTGGCCGCCAGCGGTAGCAGGATCGTGAACGCGCCAAGCCCGGCCAGCGCGTAGGGCTTCTGCAGGAGCGCATCCGCCAGCACCGCCGGGTCAAGCCCGTAATCCAGCGCGACGAAGATCGAGAGATGGATCAGGGCGTAGACGAAGGAGTAGATCCCGAGCCAGCGGCGCAACGGGTTGAGCGCGCCAAGCCCCGAGAGCGACACGACAGGCGTGACCGACAGCGATAACAACAGAAAAATCAGGGCCGCGAAGCCGGTGCGCAGCGTCAGATCGCGGATCAGATCGGGGCTGGCGCGGCCAAGCCACTGGTCGACGAAGAACACGGCGACCGGGATCAGCGCGCCAAGGTGGACGGCCAGCTCGAGCCGGTGTTTGGAGGACGGCCGGCGCGGGGCGGCCGCCGCGATGGTCGGGGTGGTCATCAGTAGTTCGCGGCGAGATCCATTCCGGCGTAAAGCTCGGCGACCTCGGACTCATAGCCGTTGAACTTGAGCGTGGCGCGACGGCTGATTTCGCCGATGCGACGCTCAGTGGCCTGCGACCAGCGCGGGTGATTGACCTCAGGGTTTACGTTGCCATAGAACCCGTACTCCTGCGGGGCCGTGGTGTTCCACAATGTCGTGGGCTGCTCGGCGACAAGCTCGATCTTGACGATCGACTTGATGCTCTTGAGCCCGTACTTCCACGGCACCACAAGACGGATCGGCGCGCCGTTCTGCGGCAACAGGTCCTGGCCGTAGAGCCCGGTCGCGATCGTCGCGAGCGGGTGCATGGCCTCGTCGAGCCGCAGGCCCTCGGTATACGGCCAGGGGTACAGCGGGTTCGACAGCCCGGGCATTTCATCGGGGCGCAGCACGGTCGTGAACTTCACGTAGCGCGCATCCGAAGTCGGCTCGACCTGTTTGAGGATCTCGGACAGCGAGAAACCCTCCCAGGGCACAACCATGCTCCAGGCCTCGACGCAGCGCAGCCGGTAGATGCGTTCCTCGGACGTGAACGCCGCGCGGATGTCCTCGAGGCCATAGGTCTTCGGGTTGTTGACCAGGCCGGTTACTTCGACTGTCCACGGATCGGTTTTGAAGTCCCCGGTCAGCCCGGCCACGGCCTGCTTGTCGGTCGAGAACTCGTAGTAGTTGACGTAGTTGGTGATGTCCTCGAAGCGGTTGACGGCATCGCCGAGCTCGTCGGTCATCCCCGCGCCGCTCGGCGCCGACCCCGCTGGGGCTGGCGTCGCCTGCGGCGCGCTGCAGGCCGCCAGCCC
>DKKP01000245.1 GCA_002455335.1 Anaerolineales bacterium UBA6663
CGCTGCCCGCCGGTCTGGCGCTGCTGGCGCTCAGCCGGCAACCGCTGCCATCGGGTTGGCGCTGGCGCACACTGTTGCTTGGGGCCCTGAACTTCGGCTGGTTCTTTCCTTTGCTCTTTGTGGCGGCGTACCGGCTGCCTGGAGGGGTCGCCGCGACAATGGGCGCGATCCAGCCCCTGATCGTGCTCGGGCTGGCCTGGCCGGCGCTCGGCCAACGTCCGCGTTCAGGACAGATCGGGCTTGGGTTGTTGGGCATCATCGGGATCGCGCTGCTGGTGCTCGGGCCGACGGCGCAGCTCGACCCGCTCGGCATCTCTGCCGCCCTGGGCTCCTCGGTGCTGATGGCAAGCGGCACAGTTCTGACCCGGCGGTGGGGCCATCCCGCGTCACTCGCTGCCTATAGCGGCTGGCAGTTGCTCGCGGGCTCGGTGTTGCTGATTCCGTTGGGTCTGGCGCTCGAAGGCCCGCCGCCGCCGCTGACGCAGAGCCACATCGCCGGCATGGCCTATCTGTCGCTCGCCAACACCGCGTTGACCTACGTCCTCTGGTTTCGCGGAATCCAGCGGCTCCCTACAGCGGCTGTGACGTTCTTGCCGCTGCTCAGCCCGGTGGTGGCTGCGATCCTGGGCTTTGTGGCGTTGGGTCAGGCCTTTACGGGTGCGCAGATCACCGGGATTGGCGTCGTGCTGCTCAGTGTGGCCGGGGCGCAATGGCTTGGGGCCTGTTCGGAGCGAACGACCACACGCCGAAGTGCGGGAAGGCGTCCGGAGCACTAAACCGCGGGCGCCGCCTCAGACCCGCTGCGCCTACCCTCGCACCCCGCCCCACGCTCCCCGGCTCATTCCGTCTTCAGCGCGATGACGGGCACGAGCGTGGCGGCGCGCAGCGCAGGGTAAAGGCCCGAGACAAGGCCAATGAAGGTCGCGAAGACCAGCGACCCGATCATCAGCCAGGTGGGCGTGACCACGGCCGAGGTGGTGCCCGAGAAGCCAAAGCCGCTGCTGCTGTTGGAGAAGTACACCACGGCGGCGATGTTCATCAGGTAGCCCGCGACCCAGCCAAGGCTCACACCGCCCAGCCCGCCGACAAAGCCGATGCCCGCGGCCTCTCCGAGGAAGATACCGAGCACGTCGCGATTTGTCGCGCCGACCGCCTTCATCAGGCCGATCTCACGCGTGCGCTCGAGGATCGCCATGGTCATGGTGTTCGCGATGCCGATCGCGGCGACGAGCAGCGCGATCGCGCCGACGCCGCCAAAGATCACCTGCAACACGAGATAGAAATTGTTGAGCGGCTCGATGTACTGCTGCGCGCTTTGTGCCTGATAGCCAAGCGCCGTGATCTCCTCGGCGATGTCAAGCACGTCGTTCTGGTCAGTCACGCGCACGATCAACTGCGTGTACCCGTCCTTGTCGCGATTGATGCGACGATTGGTCAGCCACTGGTTGAGCGCCGTCATCTCATCCAGGTTCATGTAGACCGCGTAATCGGATTCGGCGCCCTTCTTGAGCGTGATGCCGACGACCTTGAGCGAGATGGTGCGCGTGACGCGCAGTCCGTCCGACGTGTATTTGGCGACCACAAGACGCAACGGCTTGCCGTAGACGTCGGGGGCGCTACCGATCGGCATCCCGGTGACGGGGTCCCATTGCGGCCCGGTGCGCGGATCGAAGAACCCGGTGGCCAGGAATTCGGCGCCGACGATCACCTCGCCGCGTTTCAGTTCAGTGGTGCCCGTGACGACTTCGACGCCAATCGGGGCCAGGTCATCGGTGCCGATGCCGATCAGGTTCGGGTAACCCTGCATCCGCCCGAACTCGAAGAAGGCCTCGCCCTGGATCCAATCGCGCGGGATCACGGCCTCGACGCCCGGTATGGCCTGGATGTCGCGGACCGTGCCGTTGGTGATCGGCGTCGGTGTGGGCACCTCGCCCCCGCCCCCGCCACCCCCGGCATCGATCGCGACCATGCCGCGACCGCCCATATCGTATTGGGGGTAGACGTCGATCTGGCGCAGATCGGCAATGCCCTGGATGCCCTCATTGAAGCTCTGCTGCAGGCCGATGCCCAACGACACAAGCACCACGACGGCCGCCGTCCCAATGACCACGCCGATCGCGGTCAGTGCCACGCGCGCCTTTCGGCGACCGAGGTTCTCGGCGATCAGGGTGAGGAGGTCGATCAGGCGCATAATGGGTCTGACGGCGGACGGCGGGCCGCAGCGATCCGCAGTCCGCGGTCTCTATCACGGATAAAACGAGATCTTGTCCAACGGCAGATACCGCAACACGACCTCGCCCACGATCTGCTCGGCCGGGATCGGACCAAACGAACGCGAGTCGCGGCTCTGCGAGCGGTTATCGCCCATGACGAAGTACCCGTTGGCCGGCAGCGTGACGACGCAATACGCGTCGCAGCGATCGGTGCGCACGCCGCTGAGGTAAGGCTCGTCGAGGAGCGCGCCGTTGACCCAGACCGCACCGTCACGGATCTCGATCGTCTCGCCCGGCAGGCCGACGACTCGTTTGATCAGGGCATCGCCGCTTTGATCGGGCTGAATGTACAGAACGACCACCTGCCCTCTTTGCGGCCCAAAGCGCGGAGTCGTCGGCGAGCCATCGGTAGCGTACGCCGGCTGCGCGCCGACGAACTGCATCACCTCTTGGCCGCGCAGAAGCGCCCAATCGGCCCAACTGCCGAGACGGTTGACCAGCACGTACTGGCCCTCGCTAAAGGTCGGCTCCATGCTGACCTGCTTGATCTCGAACCGACCAAAGACCAGCGCCAGCAGCAGATAGAGCGCCGCGGCCTCGATCAGGGTCGTGGCGATCTCGCGGATCCATTGTCCGGCCGAGGTACCGGTCTTGGCGGCGACGGGCACAACTTCGGCAGAGTCAACACCCGTTGGCCCATTGAGCTCAGGCGGCGGCGCATCCGCCGCGGCGCGCTGAGGCGCCTCGTCTTGGTCACTGAACATTCATCCACCTTCTTATCCAAGGGCCGCCCCGGCCCGCCCCTTGGGCGGCACCGAGATCACTTCAGGCTCCATCGGCATCATCGGATCGAAGCCCGGGTTGGTCATCGTCTGTCCGCTGCCCAACCCGAGCAGCCCCTTGAGGAATCGTATCAGCATATCGGTGAACGATTCGGTTGGGACCGGTAGGCCTGGATCGACGCCGCCATCCGGTGGAAAGCCCGGGTCGATCGGCGCCGATTCCATCACCTCGACGTCGAGCGTGGCCGTGATCGTCTGCGGCTGATTGAAGTCGTCGGTGTAATTGATCGTCACCACAAGCGGCAGCGTGCCGGGGCCGTCCGGGTAGACGGTGGCATCCAGCGGATAGCTGCCGCCGGCCTCGAGCGCGCCGATCAGCACCGTGTTGTTCTCGAACGACGCGCCCAACGGGGATCCATCGGCGACGCCGACCCGCATGTTGCCCAGGATCGTGCTGTCCTTACGCAGGTTGGTCACCTGCAGCGGCAGGATGTTCATCTGACCCGCGAACAGCAATCCGGGGTCGCGCGAGAACGCGATCTCGACCTGCGGGCTCTTGTAGACCAGGAGCGTGATTACCTGGTCATCCTGGAAGGCGCGGCCCTGAGCATCGACGTAGATAAACGTGAGCTTCATCGGAAAGGCGCCGGCGTTGGTCGTGCTGTTGACGATCAGGGGCTGGCGCGCCACAAACGACTGCCCCGGCTCGAGATCGCCCAGCGACTGCACGTTCGAGGCGCCTAGCGGCGCGAAGTTCGTGAAGTCGCCGCTGCCGCCCGTGATGCCGCCCGGGTTGCTTGGGTCAGGCGTGCCGCCTGGGGTGCTGCTGGTCGAGCCGCCGCCGACGATCAGCGTGACGCGGCGAGCGACCGAGGTGCCCGTGTTCTGCATGTCGAGTTCGAGCGAGAACGACGAGCCCGGCTGCAGTTGGGCGACATCGGTGTTGTAGGCTGTCACGAGCAGCTGCGGCCTGACGATCGGGGCCGTCGTCGGCGTGGCGGTCGGCTGGGCGACACCGGCGACGGGCTGGCGCACCGGGAAGGTCAGCCGGAAGGAGTCGCTGTACGACTGGCCTTCGGGGTTGGTGTAGGTGACGCGCACTTCCTGGACCGCGATCTGCTTGCCGACCAGATCCCGGGTGGCGTACAGCGGCTGGAAAAACCGCGAGGTTGCCCCTGGACCCAGAGCGCCGATCGATCGGATGCCGCCCGTCGTGCGCGGCTGGAAATCGCCGGCCACGAACTCGGCCACGATGTTTGTCGCCGTGCCGCCGCCCGCGTTCTGCAGCGTCATCTCGAAATCGAGGTTTTGATCGGGCACGATTTCGGGCGTGCTCGCGCCGAACGAAAGCACGACCAGCTGCGG
>DKKP01000018.1 GCA_002455335.1 Anaerolineales bacterium UBA6663
TCGCGGAGCACCCCCGTTTTCACTTTGACTTTTCTCCGAGGTGCCGAGATGCAAGTTGGCCGCCGAGAACCCGTGCCGATCCGGAACTTGATCTGGGGCCTGCTCTTCATCTCGCCCTGGCTGCTCGGCTTCCTGCTGTGGACAGCCTACCCCCTGGCCTCCTCGCTCTACTACAGCTTCACGCGCTACGACCTGCTGCGCCCGGCCGTGTGGATCGGCTTCGACAACTACATCGAGCTCTTCACCGACGACTCGTTNNTATACAGTCATCGCCAACACGCTCTACTACGTCTTGCTAAGCGCGCCGCTCGGCGTGATCTCGGCCTTCCTGATGGCGTCGCTGCTCAACCTGCCGATCTTCGCCCGGCCCTTCTTCCGCGCGATCTTCTTTTTTCCCGCGATCGTGCCCACGATCGTGGTGGCCGTGGTCTGGCAGTTCCTGCTCAACATCCAGTTCGGGGCGATCAACTCCGTGTTGCAGGGGCTGAGCCTGCCCGTGATCCCGTTCTTGTCGAGCCCGGATTTCGCCAAACCCTCGCTGATCATGATCTATATGTGGGCGCAGGGCAACGCGATCGTGATCTTCCTTGCGACCCTGCAAGACGTACCGCGCAGCCTTTACGAAGCCGCCACAGTTGACGGCGCCAACGCGCTCCAGAAGTTCTGGAACATCACGGTACCGATGACCACGCCCGTCATCCTGTTCAACCTGATCATGGGCTTCATCGACGGATTCCAGAACTTCACGCTGCCCTGGCTGCTCACCGGCGGCGGGCCGAGCAACTCGACCGAGCTGTACTCGCTCTACCTGTACCGCAATGCGTTCGAGTTCTTGCGGATGGGCAAGGCCTCGGCCCTGGCCTGGCTGCTCTTCATCGTGATCGTGATCTTCACCGGGATCCTGTTCCGAACCTCGGCCCGGTGGGTCTACTACGGCGGCGAGTCGAAATAGGAGAACCCGCATGGCCATCCGCGCGCCGCTTTCCTTGCCCAAGGCCTCATCCTCGCCCGAGATCGAACGGCTGCGCCACCTGACGTTGGGCGGCTGGGTCGCCGAGGTGATCAAGTACGTGACGCTGGTGATGTTGGCGATCACGTTTGTGCTGCCCTTCTACTGGATGGTGTCGTCGGCGCTCAAGAACGACGCCCAGATCTATGTCGTGCCACCAACCTGGATCCCGAACCCGGCCTTCTGGGAGAACTTCGCCACGGCCTGGGCCAGCCAGCCGTTCAACGAGTACGTGATCAACACAGTCGTGCGCTACGCTGTGCCCTACACCATCGGTACCGTGCTCTCGTCCGCGGTCGTGGCCTACGGGTTCTCGCGCATTAAGTGGCCGGGTCGCGAGACGCTCTTCTACCTGTGCCTCGGCACGATGATGGTGCCGTTCCAGGTTCAGATGGTGCCGCTGTTCATGATCTTTAAGCAGCTGGGCTGGATCAACTCCTTCCTGCCTCTTGTGGTGCCGGCCTTCTTCGGCAGCCCCTATTTCATCTTCATGCTGCGCCAGTTTTTCATGACGATCCCGGCCGAGCTCTCCGATGCAGCCCGCATCGATGGCGCCAGCGAGTGGGACATCCTGTTTCGAATCGTGCTGCCGCTCTCGCGCCCGGCGTTGACCGTGGTCGCGCTGTTTGCCTTCATCGGCGCCTGGAACGACTACCTCGGGCCGCTGATCTACATCCACGACAGCGACATGCTCGTACTTGCCCAGGGTGTACACAACATGAGCCGGGCCTTCCAGTTCAACAGCACGGTCCAAAACGCTTACCCGTATCTGATGGCGGTCAGTACGATCGTGGTCATCCCGATCGTCACCCTGTTCTTCTTCGGCCAGCGGATGTTCATCGAGGGGATCTCGATGACAGGCATCAAAGAGTAGCCGTGCGCCTCGACCCTGCTCTCATCCCTTTCAGCCGGCGCGGCTCGTACGTGGCGTTTTCGGTACTGGCGGCTGGCATACAGCCGGCGGCTGGCATACAGCCGGCGGCTGGCACACAGGCGCCGGGCCTGTACTGGCGAAGCGTTCGCGGCCCAGCCACGGGTGGCCGGCCGATGCAGGAGCTGTTCGAGCTGCGCCTGGTGCGCGCGGGCGAGTCACTGCCATTCACAATCGACGCGACTCCGGCGCGGTTGAGCCTCATGGCCGACGGCGCCCGGGCCGAGATCTGTTTCGCCGCTCACGATCAGGTCCAGATCCGCCTGACCGGCGCGGCCCTGCAGCTGCACATGGTGGCCACCGGGGCGTACGACATGGTCATCGCCGACGGGCCGGACCGCTGGCAGGTCGTGTGCAACACCCTTGTCGAGACCAAGCTGATGTTCGCGGCCCGCGCCGGCCGGATCGTGGTCGACGCGCCCTGGGAGGCCGAGCGCTGTAGCCGCATCGTGCTCGAGCTGCAGCCTGAGGCTGGCGTCGGTGAGTTCGTGATCGACGAGTTCGTCGGCACCTGGGTGCCGTCGGAGCGCGCCGTGAGCTTCGACACGGGCGTGAACGACGCGTCAACCGAGTTCGCGGCGTGGGTCAGCGCCCTACCCACGGTGCCGGCCGAGTACGCCGAGGCGCGGGAACTGGCCGGCTACGTGCTCTGGTCGTGCGGCGTCGCTGCGCACGAACACCTGCCGCGCCACGGGATCCTGGCCTCGAAGAACGGCATGATCGGCGTGTGGAGCTGGGACCACTGTTTCCACACCTGGGCACTGGCCGACGCCCATCCCGAGCAAGCCTGGGATCAGTTCCTGTTGCCGTTCGACCACCAGGACGCAAGCGGCGCGATCCCGGACCTTGTCAACGATCGCCTGGTTTCGTGGAGCTTTTGCAAGCCGCCGGTCCACGGCTGGATCCTGAGCCGGGTGCTGCAGGACACGTCGCTGCTCAATGAAGCACGGTTGGCCGAGATCTATGGCCCGCTGTGCGCGTGGACGACCTGGTGGCTGACTCACCGCGATCCCGGCGACGGCCTGCCGGTCTATCACCACGGCAACGACTCGGGCTGGGACAACAGCACGATCTTCGCGGTCCGCCCGCCGATCCAGAGCCCCGACCTCGCGGCTTATCTCGTGCTGCAGCTAGACTTTCTGGCCGAAGCCGCCCGTCGGCTGGGCCGAGACGCCGACGCCGTTGCCTGGTCGACCCGCGCCGACGAGTTGCTCGCGCGGATGCTGGCGCGCTTCTGGCGCGGCGACAGGTTCGTCGCGATCCAGACGAGCGACGGCGCCGACATCGACTGCGACAGCCTGCAACTGTACCTGCCGCTGGTGCTGGGCCAACGTCTGCCGTTCGAGGTCCGGGCTGCTCTGATCGCGGGGCTGAGGACGCCCGGGCGTTTCGTCACCGAGCACGGCCTCGCCACCGAGGCACTCGCCAGCCCCCACTACAAAGACCGCGGCTACTGGCGCGGCCCGATCTGGCCCGCGCCGATGCTGATCCTGATCGACGGCCTGAGCGCGTGCGGCGAGGTCGCGTTCGCGGCCGACCTGCGCCGCCGGTTCTGCGATCTGGTCGCGCGCTCTGGCATGGCCGAGAACTTCGACGCCCGCAGCGGCGCCGGCTATCACGACTTCGACTTCACCTGGACGGCCAGCATCTTTCTGATCCTGGCGCACGCCCTGTCTCACACCTGAAGGGAGCCTGTATGACGCACCGCCCCATCGTGTATCCCTACATCCCCAATTCGGCGCCCGAGGCCAAGGCCGCCATGCTGGCCGCGATCGGCGCGAGCGGCATCGACGAGTTGTACGCCGAGATCCCGGACCACCTGCGGCTGAAGGGCAGGCTCGATTTGCCTCAGCCCCTGCTTTCCGAAGCCGCGCTGGTGCGGCACCTTGAGGGGTTGCTGGCCCGGAACACGTCGACGCGCGAGGCCCTGAGCTTTTTGGGCGCCGGCTGTTATCCGCACCACGTGCCGGCCGTGTGCGACGAGATCAACTCGCGCGGCGAGTTCCTGACCGCCTACGCCGGCGAGCCATACGAGGACCATGGGCGCTTCCAGGCGCTGTTCGAGTACGAGAGCCTGATGGGCGAGCTCCTCAACATGGATGTCGTCAACGTCCCGAACTACGACGGCTTTCAGGCCGCGGCCACCGCGCTGCGGATGGCGGCGCGCATCACCGGGCGGACGCGGGTGCTGATCGCGGGCGCGGTCAGCGCCGACAAGCTCTCGATGGTGCGCGACTACCTCAAACCCGACCTCGCCGTGGACGTGCTGCCGCAGTCGCCCAAAACCGGGCGCGTCGACGTGAGCGCGCTCGAGGCCACGCTGTCGGATGCGTACGCGGCCGTGTACTTCGAGAACCCGTCGTTCCTGGGCGTGATCGAGACCGACCCGGCCGCGCTGGCCGTGCTCGCCCACCAGCACGGCGCGCTGAGCGTGGTCGCGGCGGATCCGCTCTCGCTGGGCGTGCTCAAGCCGCCGGCCGACTATGGCGCCGACATCGTCTGCGGCGACATCCAGGGCCTGGGCATCCACCAGTGGTTCGGCGGCGGGCACGGCGGCTACATCGCCACCCACGACGACCCCGTGTTCGTGCACGAGTTCCCGTCGCGGCTGTTCGGCGTCGCGCCGACGGCCGTGCCCGGCGAGTACGGCTTCGGCGACGTCGCCTACGAGCGCACCTCGTTCGCCATCCGCGAGGAGGGCAAGGAGTGGGTCGGCACGGCCGCGGCCCTGTGGGGCATCACGGCCGGCGTCTATCTGGCGTTGATGGGCCCGCAGGGCATGACCGAGCTCGGCGCCGGCATACTGCAGCGCTCACGTTACGCGATGGGGCGCCTGAGCGCCCTGCCCGGCGTGACGGCGCCGTTCGCGACGTCCACGTCGTTCAAGGAGATCGTGCTCAACGTCGATGGCACGGGCAAGACCGTGGCCGAGATCAACAGGGCGCTGCTCGCGCGCGGTATCTTCGGCGGCAAGGACCTGAGCGCCGAATTCCCGGAACTCGGGCAGAGCCTGCTGGTCTGCATCACCGAGGTGCACACACAAGGCGACATCGATCGGCTCGTGAGCGCGCTGGCGGAGGTGATCGCATGAACCGCGTCGAACCCAAACCCGCCCTGCGACGGTTCCATCAAGCCAGTTGGGATGAGCCCGTGATCTTCGAGCTCAGCCAGCCCGGCCAGCGCGGCGTGCTGCCGCCCGCGGTCGAGCCGGCCCTGAGTGCCGAGGTCGGTGACGTAGCCGCGTCGCTGCCGGCCGGCATCCGTCGCGACGCGCCGCCGGCCCTGCCCGAGATGGCGCAACTGCACGTCCTGCGACACTACGTCCGGCTCTCACAGGAGAACCTGGGCGTCGATTTCAACATCGACGTCGGCCAGGGGACGTGCACGATGAAGTACAGCCCCAAGGTCAACGACCAGATCGCGCGCTCGCACAAGTTGGCCGCTCTACATCCGCTGCAGGACGAGAGCACGCTGCAGGGCATCCTCGCGATCATCCACAAGCTCCAGGAGATGCTCAAGGCCATCTCGGGCATGGACCATGTCTCGCTGCAGCCGGGCGCCGGCTCGGCCGCGATCTGGGCCAACGTCTCGATGATCCGCGCGTACCACGCCGCGCGCGGCGACACGGCCCGCGACGAAGTCATCACCACGATTTTCTCGCACCCGTCGAACGCGGCCTGCGCCAAGACCGCGGGCTACAAGGTCATCACGCTGTACCCGGACGCCGACGGCTATCCCGATCTCGAGGCTCTCAAGGCCGCGGTCTCGGAGCGCACAGCCGCGCTGCTGATCACCAACCCCGAAGACACCGGGATCTTCAACCCGCTGATCGACGAATTCGTCAAGGTCGTGCACGCGGCCGGCGGGCTGTGCTCGTACGATCAGGCCAACGCCAACGGCATCCTGGGCATCACACGCGCGCGCGACGCCGGCTTCGACCTGTGCCATTTCAATCTGCACAAGACCTTCTCGACCCCGCACGGCTGTGGCGGGCCGGCGGCCGGCGCGAGCTGCGTGACCGACGCGCTGGCGCCGTTCCTGCCCCGACCGGTCGTCGCCTTTGACGGACAGAGGTACTTCCTCGATGACGACCGGCCGCAAAGCATCGGCAAAGTCCGGCCGTACTATGGCGTGGCCCAGAACATCCTCAAGGCCTATGCCTGGATCATGAGCCTCGGCGCCGATGGCTTGCGCGAGGTTGCCGAGATCGCGGTGCTCAACAACAACTACCTGATGCAGAAGGTCCTCGAGATCCGCGGTGCAAGCGCCCCGTACGCCAAAGGCAAGCGCCGGCTCGAGCAGGTGCGCTACAGCTGGGAGCAGCTGTCGACCGACACCGGCATCCACTCGGAAGAGATCGGGTATCGCGCCGCGGACTTCGGCACGCACTACTGGACCAGCCATCACCCGTACGTCGTTNNGAGCCGATGACGCTTGAGCCAACCGAGTCGTATTCGCAGGCGGACCTGGACGAGTACGCGGCCATCCTGCGCCAGATCGCCGAGGAAGCGTACACTCAGCCCGAGCTCGTGCGGACGGCGCCGCACAACAGCACAGTCCACAAGACGCAGCACGAGCCCTTCGACGACCCGGCGCAGTGGGCCGTGACCTGGCGCGCGTACCTGCGCAAGACCGGGCAGTCGAAGTCGGTTGAGGGCGTCTGACGTGAAGCGGATTGGCCTGATCGTCAACCCGGTTGCCGGCCTGGGGGGGCGGGTCGGGTTGAAGGGCAGCGACGGCGCCCAGACGCAGACGCGGGCGCTGATGCTGGGCGCGGTGCCGCGCGCGGCGGCACGGGCGGCCGA
>DKKP01000385.1 GCA_002455335.1 Anaerolineales bacterium UBA6663
GCCGGCCCGCTGCCGACCCTGGCGGCCGGCTCGACGCCGACCCGGGTTGCGACCCTTGTCGCCGCGGGCCCGACCCAGGCCGTGGCGGACCTCGCGTTCACGGAAGAGCTATCGCCGGTCGCGCCGACCGCCGTTGCGATGACGTCGGCCAAGATCGTGCACTTGCCTACGGCCGTCGTCGCGCCGACCGAGGCCCAGGTGACGCTCCCCGAGCCCACGGTGCCCGCCGTCGAGCCCACTCTAACAGCGTCGCTTCCGACCGAGCCGGCGCCGACCGTGGTCGAGCCTTCCGGGATCGTGGTGACCTTGATCGGCGACTCGGTGATGCTGGGCGCCGAGAAGGCGCTGGCGAACCGGCTCGGCACCGATGTGCACATCGACGCGGTCGTCGGCCGGCGCATGGGCGATCTGTTCGCGGTCGCCGACGACCTGGCCGCGCGCGGCAGGCTGGCGTCGACCGTGGTCGTCCACCTCGGGTCGAACCAGCCCTACGAGGGCGCTGTGCTCGACGCGGTGATGGAGCGGCTGCTCGGCCACGGCGTGCAACGCGTGATCTTCGTCAACGTGCGGCGACCGGCGCGCTGGGTCGAGGGCATCAACTGGCGGATGGCTGAAGGCGTCGCCCGCTACCCGCAGGCGCAGCTCATCGACTGGTTCGGCCTCTCGAACGCCAACGACGGCTGGTTCATCCCCGACGGCACGCACCTGACGGGCACAGGCATCGGCTGGTACGTGGATGCGATCGCTCAGGCGTTGGGGCGATGAGATGACGAATTGTTGATTGTGGATTGCTGATTGTTGAATGGAGGCCAATCAGCAATCCACAATCAGCAATTCTCCCAGCCTACATTTCCGTGACGCTGTTTTTCGGCGGCGCCGAGGTGAGGAAGTCGACGGCGAAGCGCTCGAGGTAGGTGTTGAGCAGGGCCTCGACACGGCCGGCGTCGGGCGCGGCCACGATCAGGCCGGCGTGGTGTTCCTTGTGCAGGCGGAAGACGATCTCGGGATCGGCGTAGGCGCCCAGATCCGGCCACTGTTGACGGGCGAGGCAGACCAGCACGCCGGCGGAGTCGGCGCGAGCTTCGGGCGCGGTGTAGGGTCGGCCGGTGAGGAAGGCCTCCTCGATCCGCGCCCATTCGCCCCACAGATTGACGCCGCTGGCGTATTCGACCATCTCGGCGATGTTGGCGCCGCCGACGCGGGCCGCGCACTCGAGGAAATACAGCTCGCCGTCGGCGTGGCCGCGGATGAACTCGGCGTGGTTGGCGCCGCGGACCATGCCCAGGGCCGCGAGCGTGCGGGTGTTGATCTCGAGCAAACCCTGGGTCAGCGCGGCGTCTGTGGCGAGCGTGCGCGAGCCGAAGACGCCGCCCTCGTGATAGACGTTCATGGGCGGGCGGGCGTAAGCGCTCGCCCGGGAGAAGACCGGGCGGCCGTTGTCGACCAGCGAGTCGACGTGAAAGACGTCGCCGGGCACGAATTGTTCGAGCACGAAGTACGACTGCGTGTCGCCGAGTTGATCGAGCGCGCGCCAGAGCTGTTCGGCCTCATGGAGCTTGCGGATTCCCATGGCGCTGGCTTCTGAGCGCGGCTTGAGCACCCAGGGCGCGGGCACGCGCGCCATGAAATCGCGAAGCTCGTCGTAGTTGACCACGCGCGTGTACTCGGGCACGCGCACGCCGGCTGCGCGGGCCAGTTCGCGCATCGTCAATTTGTCGCGGAAGGCGCGCGCGGCCGTCTCGCCCTGGCCGGGAAGGCGCAGGTGGGCGCGCAGCAGCCCGGCGGTCTCGACGTCGAAGTCGTCGAGCGCCACTAGCGTGTCGACCTTGCGCCCACGCATCAGCCAGGCGATGGTGTAGAGCACGTCCGGCATCTTCTGCAGCGAGGGCAGCACGAACAGTTCGTCGACCACATCGCGGGGCCAGGGGTCGTCCTTGTGGCGCTCGGGCACGAGCAGCAGCACATGATGGCCCATAGCCTTGACGGCCTTCATGAAGTCGACGCCCTTGAAGTAGCTGGCCATGCACAGGAAAGTCAGAGACATGTCGGGTAGTCCTGTAGTCGGGTAGTCGAGTAGTCGGGTAGTCGAGTAGTCGGGTAGTCGGGTAGTCGGGTAGTCGAGTAGTCGAGTAGTCGAGTAGTCGGGTAGTCGAGTAGTCGGATAGTCGCGTGAGGGACTACCTGACTACCCGACTACAAGACTACAAGACTGACTCTTCCGTCTCGCGGATGAGCTGATCGACGACCGCGCGCAGCGAGCCCGTCTCGTGGTAGGTGCGCAGCTGGCGCTCGGCGCTCGTGCCCTCCTCGAGGATGCGGTAGGCGTACTCGACTTCCTTGCGGGTGCCCAGCTCGTCGAGGACGTCGTCGAGGAACCAGGCGATCATCTCGCGGATCAGGTCGCGGGCGGGCATCTCCTCGCCCTTGCCAAAGTCGATCAGCTTGCCCTCGATGCCATAGCGCACCGCGCGCCACTTGTTCTCGTCGATCAGCGACGAGGAATACACGCGGAAGGTCATGTTCTGCTGGCGGAGCTTCCAGAGCTTGTAGATCAGGGCCTGGAAGATCGCGGCGATGCAGACGGCCTCGTCGACGCGCGTGCACACGTCGCACACGCGGAATTCGAGCGTCGGGTAGTTGAAGTTCGGGCGCGCGTCCCACCAGATCTTTGTGCCGTCGGGGATCGAGCGGGTATGCACCAGCGTGTCGCGATAGCGCTCGAACTCGGCCCAGGACGACAGCCGCGGCGGCGTGCCGGTGCGCGGGAAGTTGCGGAAGACGATACTGCGGTAGCTCTTCAGCCCGGTCTCCTGCCCGACCCAGAACGGCGAGCTTGTGCTGAGCGCCAGGACGTGCGGCATGAAGTAGCGCACGACGTTGAGCGCGTCGATCATGAAATCCTTGTCCTCGATGCCGATGTGCACATGGGTGCCGAAGATCAGGAGCTGCTGGGCCAGCATCTTCATGTCGTTCTTGACGCCGGCGTAGCGCTCGAAGGGCGTGATCTCTTGGGTTTGCCAGTTCGAGAACGGGTGGGTGCCGGCGGCCGCGATCTTGAGCCCCTTGGCCGCGGCCAACTCCATCACGCCGCGCCGCAGCCGGACCAGCTCGGCGCGCGCCTCGGCCGGGGTGTTGCACACACTCGTGCCGATCTCGACGATCGACTGGTGCAGCTCGGCCTTGATTTGCTCGGCCAGCACCATCTTGCCGGCCTCGAGCATCTCTGTGATGTAGCTCTTCAGCTCACGCGTCTCAGGGTCGATGATCTGATACTCTTCTTCGATGCCGATGTTGAAGGAGGGGATAGGGGTCATGGGTTTCGCTTCTCCACCACAAACGTCGGTACTGTGCTCCCGCCGCCGGCTGTGACGTTGAGCAGCGAGGCCGTCGAGAGCCGGGTGAGACAGCCTGAGACGTACTGGCCGTACCAGAGATACGGGTTAGTGTCGAGCATCCTGTCGTAAATGTGCACGTCGCCATCCACCCAACTGGCGTATGGGAATTTGGGCAGGTTGACCCGCTTCTGGACGATGCTCGGCTCGGCCAGCGCCGTCCGCAGCGCGCGCTCCCAATGGGCCTGATCGACCTCCCAGCCGAGCACGATGCCCTTGCCGCCGTACTCGTCGTTGGGCTTGAGGACGTAATCGTTCTTGTGCTTGGCGAGGTGATTGAGCAGATCGACAGTCCGACCGTCGACCTCGGTCGTGCGCTCGGCCACAACCCGTGTCCAGGGGATGTGCGTCGCGATCGCGCGCCGCTCGCGGGCGCTGAACAGCCCGGCGTTGGCCTCGTCGCTGAGCACGGCCAGGCTGGCCTTCTTGTGCAGGATCTTGCACGCGAACGGGTTGACCATGCACACCGCACGGTCGCGCACGGCCTTGAACACGGGGTGGTTGCGCCCGCCGCGGGCCGCCAGTTCGCTGATCAGCACGCGCTTGTAGATGATGTGCACCGGCCGGCCCTCGGCGTACAGCCGGCCGTTCTGGTAGGCCACATCGCGCGGGTCGGCGATCACGCACTCATAGCCGTGCGACTCGAAGTAGTCGCGAAAGAGCACGAACTCGCTGTAGGTCGGCACCTCGCGCCAATCGAGGATGGCGATGCGCGGCTTCTCGTGGCCGCCCCAGGCTCGATAGCTATCGATCAACGCGTGGAGCAAGCTGTGACGACCCGGCAGCGGACGCAGGTCGTAGCGCTTCTCGAACTCGCGCACCACAGGGAGCGCCAGGAAGACGTCGGTCAGCACATCGTTGTACGCGATCGCGGCCGGGGTCTCGGCGTTGTACTCGGTGATCCAGAGCTCATCCTTCTCGTCGAAGAACGTGTCCATCCGCGCCGTCGGGCTTGGCGACGGGAAACCCGGGTCGAGATGGACCAGATCCTCCTCCCAGTCATCCAACCGGAACTGGTAGCGGAAGTCGGCGTCAGCCAGCGCCGCCTGATGCGCTTTGGCAAAGGCCGGCATGATCGCCTGGATCGAATCCTGGAGGGTGCGGAATTGCCGTGGATGGAGGAAGCGCGGCCGGAGGACCGTGCACAGCGGCCTGTCGCCAAAGAATAGCCCGCGTTGTTGCTGTTGCGCGAGCAGCTGGTCGTGGCTCTCGCCGGCCGTGCGCGGGTCGAGGAGCGAATGGTAGAACTCGATGGCGTCGCGCGTGTCGAGCATGGCCCCTCCGGTAGGCCGAGTCTGTGATGCGGGCGCAGACGCGCCCGCATCACAGACTCGGTTAGAACAAAACGTTCCAGCGTGTCTCGGTCACCGGCGGTTTGTCGCTGAGCGCCAGCTCGATGCACAGATCCGCCATTTTCTCGACGCACCAGCGGTGATAGTCGAAGCCGGTCGAGTTGACGTCCATGTCGGGCGCCGGGTTCATGAAGTCGATGGCGTAGGGCACGCCGTCGCGCACGGCCCACTCGATGGTGTTCATGTCGTAGCCGAGCGCGCGCACCAGCTTGAGGCTATCGGCCACGATCAAGTCGAGCAGCTCCTGGCCGAGCCCGTCGGTCGGCAGGTACTGGCGTGTGTTTGGATCGTAGCGCTTGACAAGCACGTCGCGCTGGCCGAGGCACATGCAACGCACGTAGTGATCCCAGGTGATGAACTCCTGGAGCACCATCGTCAACAGGCCCGACTGGTTGTACGCGTTCCACAGGTCCTCGAGCGAGCGGCAGACATGCACCTGCTTCCAGCCGCCGCCGTGCGCGTCTTTGAGGATCACGGGGAAGCCGCCGACGCTTTCGACAAGCGTTTGCCAGTTGAGCGGGTACTCGAGGTTGCGCAGGCTCTCGTTGTGGATGATGCCGGGCACGTACTCCTTATTCGGGAGCACGACCGTGCGCGGGCTGTCGACGCCGATCTTGTCGGCCAGCGAGGCGCCGAAGAACTTGTCGTCGGCCGTCCACATGAACGGATTGTTGATCACGTGAACGCCCTGGAGCATCGCGTTCTTGAGGTACGACCTGTAATAGGGCACCTCGTGCGAGATCCGGTCGACGATCAC
>DKKP01000078.1 GCA_002455335.1 Anaerolineales bacterium UBA6663
GCGGGAAGCCGTGGCGATCGGCCAGGGCCGCGGCCTCGACCCGGTTGCTCACGCCCAGCTTTTCGAGGATCCCGCTCAGGTGGTTGCGCACCGTCTTCTCGCTGAGCACCAGGCGCTCCGCGATGTCGGCGTTGGTTCGGCCCTCTGCCACGAGCGCCATGATCTCACGCTCGCGGGCCGTGAGCGCCGCGAACGGGTCGGCGGTCTGCACGCGAGAGCGCATCAGGGCCAGCACCCGCCGCGCCACGGCCGGGTCGAGCACCGAGGCGCCCTCGCGCACGGCGTCCAGCGCCCGGTTGAGGTCGCGCGGGTCGCCGGCCTTGAGCAGATACCCCACCGCCCCGGCCTCGATCGCCTCGGCGATGACGGCGTCGTTGGCGTACGACGTCAGCATGATGACCTGCGTCTCCGGCCAGCGCGTGGCGATGGCGCGACAGGCGTCCAGGCCGCTGGTCCCTGGCGGCATGCGGATGTCGAGGATGACGACGTCGGGCTGATGCGCCTCGCAGGCCTTCAGCGCGGCCTCGGCGGTGGCGGCCTCGGCGACCACCCNNGCGCCTGGGCCTCCGGGGCAAGATAGGTCACTGTGGTGCCACGCCCGGGGTGGCTGTCGATCGTCAACCGGCCGCCGGCGAGCCTGGCGCGGTCCTGCATGGCGCGCAGGCCCCAGCCGGGGACGACGGCCGCGGGTGTAAACCCGCGGCCGTCGTCACGGACGCGCACCTCTAGGACCTCGGGCAGCCCTGTGAGCGTGATCCAGACCCGTTCGGCCTGCGCATGGCGCACCACGTTGGCCAGGCACTCCTGGACGATGGCCAGGATGTGAGGGGTCTGGCCCGTGGCGAGGTCACAGTCGCCGTTGCACTCGAGCTTGATCTCCACCAGGCCGCGATAACGCGGATCGCGGATCAGGAGCCGCAAGGCATCCACGACCGAGATCGGCGGCTCGTCGGCCCGGAGGGTCCGCATATACGCCCGCAGGTCGTTGTTGGCCGTGTTCAGCACCTGCTGGGCCTGTTCCAGCCGGCCGAGCGCTTCGGGCCGATCCCCGAGNNGTGCACCAGGGTCGAGAGGATCAAGCCAGCCGAGTACACGCCCTGCAGGGCGCCGTCGTGGATCTCCTGCCCGATCCGGCCGCGCTCGGCCGCCTGGATGCGCTCGGCCTGCATGCCCACGATCAGCTCGTCGAGCTCGTCTTCGAACACCTCGAGCGCCCGGATCACGGCCACCGCCAGCACCAGGCCGGCCAGCGAGCGCAAGACCTCGATCGGCACGCCCGTCAGGCGGAACGCCCACTCGCGGTTGATCCAGATCGCCGGCGGAAAGGTCATCGACGGCACGATCAGCCCACCGACCACCGCATAGGCAACCAGGGCTGCCCCGGCCACTTGCAGAGCCCGATAGATGTAACGGGCCCCCAGCGGGGCAACGGTCTCCTGGGCCAGTCGATAGAGACCGAAAGCGGAGAGCAGGCTGCCGGGCAGCCCCAACAGATAGCGGGCCCAGACGTCGCTGGCGCGGAGCCACTCGTCGGCCGTCGGAAACAGATAGAACGTGAACCAGAAGCACAGGCTCCACGCGCCGATCGCGCCGACACCGAGCCAATGCAGGCGGCCCCAGCGACCCTCCGTGGCGGCGGCCCCAAAGAGCATCAGGCAGGCGAATGACGCGGCCAGCAGCACGGTCTGCAGGCTGAGCATCAGTTCGATGTAGGGTCGCGGAAGATACCCGGCCTGGATCGGGATGAAGAGCGCGCCCCACTCATGCACGCCGTGCAACACGCCAAAACCGGCCAGCCAGCGCAGGTCGCGGGCCAGGCGCAGCCGACTGTGGCGTCGCGACTGGAGGAAGATCGCCAGGCCCATGACGAAGAACGTCAGGCCGTAGCCGAACAACACCAGCGGGCGGTTGATGATGAAGTAATCGGAGATCATCTGGAAGCAGCGACACAAAACGGGGCGCCGCGTATTGGGCTGAGTAGCTACAGATTATCTGCCAATCGCGCGCAATGCAAGCAGGGGCGCCACTGGTCAGGTGGCGCCCCTCACGCTATGTGAGCCGTTTGTGGCTCGATCGGGTCGACCTCAATGTGGCGCGATCGCGGACGCGATGCCCATATAGATCGGCGGGAAGGTCAGGGCCACGCCCACGATCAGCAGCCCGACCGTGATCCAGAGCGCCGTCATCAGCTTCGGCGACTGCTTCTGGAAGGTGACGTGCAGCGCCACCCAGCTGATGACGTAGGCGATGATCGCGATGCCGACCTTGCCGGCCAGCGGGCCGACGCCCTTGTCCCAGGTCAGGAAGGCCTTGAGGCCCGTATTGACCTCGGCTCCGACGACCATCAGACCGAGCACGGCCGAGCCGATGCCGCTGGCGATCATGGCCGCGTTCATGACGCGGTCGGCGGCGCTGACGTACCCGGCAGCCTTCTCAACAGCCTTATCGGCGGTAACGGATTGTGTAGCCATGGTGATGTCCTCTGGAGATGGTCAAGGTCCGGATCAGATGATGGGCGCCGCTTTGGTGATCAGGGCTCCGAAGAGACCCGCCACCCCCGAGAGCGCGAACGACAGGATGAACAGGCCCATCAAGACGAAGCGGGCGCGTCGATCGGTCGACAGCTCCTTGCCGTAGGCGAAGACGCCCACCGCCACCGCCGTCGCCAGGAAGGGCGTGATCCAGGCCACGTGTTCCTTCCACTCCATGCCGAAGTGGTGATACTCCGCCGTCTCTTCGCTGGCCAGCAGCCAGTAGCGCGGGTAGTCCATCAGCTCGGCCGATTGGGCCTTCGTGTCGACGGTCTCCGGGGGCGTCGCCCGATACCACGGATACACGATGAAGGTGCCGACGATCACGGTCAGCCAGACGGCCGCCGCCATGACGACGCTGCCCCAGCGCAGGCGGCTGACGCGGTCGGCGATGCCTTCGACCGTCACCAGCTTGGTGCGCAGGCTGTACAGGCCGGCGATGCCGCCGGCGAAGGCCAGCAGGTACAGCGCCCCGAAGCCCATGCCATGGATCAAGGTCCAGAGTTCACGATCTGTGAGATGCATTTCGTCCTCCTGTGGCGCCCGAACAACGGGCAGATGAAGAAATCGATCTGCCTCTCAGAGTAGGCGAGCAGGGCGACCGGGGGCACTGCCGCGGGTCCCAATTGACCCGGGACATTTGGCGGGACGTGGGTCTCGGGGGAGCCGACTCGCACTCGGGTTGAGGCACGGCTGGATCGATGCCGGGTGGGCCGGATTTGACATCGGGTCCGAAACCCGATAGGATGACCAAACTCAAGTAGTCTATTGAATAGTAATATGGGCCGCTCCGACAAAGAACACCTCTTCCAGTTGATCGCCCAGGTTGCGCAGGCGATCGCCAACCCGCATCGCCTCGAGCTACTCGACCTGCTGGTGCAGGCCCCGCGCAGCGTCGAGCAGCTGGCCATCGCCAGCGCGCTCAGCCTGGCCAATGCCTCACAGCATCTGCAGCGTCTCAAACGCGCCGGTCTGGTGATCGGCGAGCGTCAAGGGACCACCATCCGCTACCGGTTGGCCGACCCGGGCGTGGCGCGGCTGTGGACCGAGCTGCGCCGCGTGGCCGTGAGCCAGCTGGCGGAGGTGGATCGCGCCCTCGACCGTTACCGTCCCGCCCGACGACGCTTCCCGACGATCTCGGTCAAGGACGTGCGCGCCGGCCTGGCGCGGGGCGACGTGGTGCTGCTGGATGCGCGGCCCGCGCTCGAGTACGAAGCCGGGCACCTCCCTGGCGCGATCTCGATCCCGATCGACCAGCTTCCCAGGCGTCTCAGGACCCTGCCGAAGAACGCCTTGATCGTCACCTACTGCCGTGGCGCGGTCTGTGTCGACGCCGATGAGGCCCTCGAACAGGTCCTGGCCAGCGGGCGCCGTGGCGCGCGGCTGGAGGAGAACGTCGCCGAATGGAGCCAGGCCGGCGGAAGGGTCGAGCACGGCGCCGTCGCTTTGTGAACCCACTGCTGCGTCCTGGTGTATGCGGGGCGGAGCATCTGTCTCGCGTGCGCCGAGGGCGCCACGGCGGTTGACCATCCCAAGGAGTCTGATATGCGTTACCTCATCATCCTGAACGACCCTCCCTACGGCACAGAGCGCTCGTACAACGGCCTGCGCCTGGCCCTGGCGTTGCAAAAGCGCGAGGGCGTGCAGCTGAGCGTCTTCTTGATGGCCGACGCTGCCCTGTGCGGCAAGTCCGGCCAGAAGACACCGGACGGCTATTACAACATCGAACGCATGCTCAAGGGCCTGGTGGGGCGGGGCACGACCATCGGCGCGTGCGGCACCTGTATGGATGCCCGCGGTCTGACCGACGCGGACCTGCAGACCGGCGTCCGGCGCAGCACAATGGAGGAGCTCACCGATTGGACCGTGGCCGCCGACAAGGTCCTGGTCTTTTAGCGAGGCCTCAACATCGATGACGATCTCAGCCCCGATCTACCTCGATTACAACGCCACGACGCCGGTCGATCCGGCCGTGGTCGACGCGATGCTGCCGTATCTGCGCGAGCACTTCGGCAATCCCTCGAGCGATCACGCTTACGGCTCCATCGCCCACGCTGCCGTCGATCGGGCGCGCGCGCAACTGGCCGATTTGCTCGGCGCGGCGCCCGGCGAGATCGTGTTCACCGGCGGCGGGAGCGAGGCCAACAACCTGGCCCTGTGGGGGGTGGCCGGGGCCTACCGGGCGCGTGGCAACCACCTGATCACGTCCGCGATCGAGCACCCGGCGGTCTTGCAGCCGTTACTGGCGCTCGAATCACAGGGTTATCGGGTGACGATCCTGCCGGTCGATCGAGACGGTCGGGTGGATCCCAACCAGGTGGCGGCCGCGATCACGCCCGAGACCCTCCTGATCTCGATCATGCACGCCAACAACGAGGTGGGCACGCTGCAGGACCTGCGCGCCATCGCGGACGTAGCGCATGCGCGCGGGATCCTGGTGCATACCGACGCAGCCCAGTCAGTCGGCAAGATCCGCGTGGACGTGGACGATTTGGGCGTCGACCTGTTATCGGTGGCCGGCCACAAACTGTATGCGCCCAAGGGCGTCGGCGCGCTCTTCGTGCGCGCAGGGGTCGATCTGCAGCCGCACATCCGCGGCGCCGGGCATGAGCGCGGGCTGCGGGCCGGCACCGAGAACGTGCCCTCTATCGTCGGGCTGGGGATCGCGGCACGGGTCGCGGCCAGCCATCTGGAGAGCGCCGCGACCCGCCTGCGCACGCTGCGCGACGCCCTGCACGCGAGCCTTTTGGATCAG
>DKKP01000131.1 GCA_002455335.1 Anaerolineales bacterium UBA6663
ATCAACGTCGCCGGGCACAAGGTGTATGCGCCCGAGGTCGAGCGGGCGCTGGCGCGGCACCCGGCGGTGGCCGAGGCGGCCGTCGTCGGCCAGCCCGACGAGCGACGCGGCGAGATCGTCGTGGCGCATGTGCTGCTGAAGCCCGGCCGGCAAGTGAGCATCGCCGAGCTTCACGGCCATTGCGGCGCCCAGCTGGCCGCGCACAAGATCCCAAAGCGCATCCTGATCCGCGACGATCTGCCGCGCACGGCGACCGGCAAGATCGACAAGAAGAGCCTGGCCCGGCAGAGCGAGCTGACGGGCGTGTGAGACGCAACCATTAGCGAAGGAGGTCGATTATGGCTGGAGGTGGCAAAGGCGGTGGCGGTGGTGGCGCCACAAGCACCGTGAACGTCAACAACAGCGGCACGANNGACGAACGTCGATTCCGACAGCACCGTCACGATCCAGGGCCTTGACGACGTCAAGACCACGCTCGACATCAAGCTTCCCCAGCCGTTCGTGACCGAGACGACGACCGAGCTCAAGCTCCCGCAGCCGTTCAAGACGGAGAGCCGGCAGGAGCTGGCGGTCACGCAGCCGATCGAGACCGACAGCAAGAGCGCGATGTCGCTCGACATCCGCCCTGTGACGCTCGACCTGTGCGTCAACATCGGCATCAGCCCGCCGACGCCCATGACCGTGAGGCAGCCGTACCACAACCACTTCGGCTTCACGCTCTTCGGTCAGGAGCTGTTCGGGTTCAACTACTCGGGCGAGTCTCAGGTCATCATGCAGGATCTGCCCAAGCCGCCGCACGTCGCNNGGGCGGGGTGGAGATGCATGAGCGTCCTCACCGGCCGGCTATGGGCGGGCCGACTGCGCCGCGCGAGAAGAACGTGGAGCGATCGGGCCTGCGCATCAAGCTGGGCAGTTAAAGGAGCAGTCGGATGGCCGAAAGCGAGATGCCTTCCCGCGACGTGATCCAGCATCCCTCGACGGAGCCGATCGTCCTGGTCGGCCCGCCGGAGTCGCTGCAGGGCGAGGTGTTGCTGCACAACACCGGCGCCGAGAAGCTGATTCTGCGCGACATTCGCCTCCGCGGCGATGCCGTGACGCGCCGCGCCGCGGTGGCGGACGGGCCGACTGAGCTGGCGCTGCGCCGCGTGATCCTGCGCCCGGGCCAGCTGCGCCGGATGCCGTTGCAGCTGGCGCTCGGCCCGACCACGCCGCCCGGCGAATACCACGCCGAGGTGCAGGTCGGCGAGTCGGTGCGCGAGATCGTCATCCATGTCACCGAGGCGGTCCGGCTCGAGATCGACCCGGACCCCGTGATCGTCGACAACCAGCCCGGTGAGACGATCACCAAGCGCGTCGTCTTCAGCAACCGCGGCAACATCCCGCTGCGCGTCGGCGAGATCGGGGCCGTGGTGCTCGACGAGGAGTTGCTCAACTGCCGCGCCGGGCGGGCGGCGGTGATGAACAGCGGAGAGGGGATGCGCGGGCTGGACGACCTCCTGGCCGAGTACATCCGCCAGACGCGCATCGCACTCAACGAGACCGGGCTGCTGCGGGTGCACAACACGGCCGGGCCGTTTACGCTCATGGCTGGCGAGGTGCGTGCTGTGGATCTCGAGTTCCGCATCCCAGACAATCTCAACCGCCGCTCGCGTTACTTCGGGTTGGCAGCGCTCTACACCAGCAACCTGAGCATTGCTATCACCCCAACTCATGGCGAACGCGTCAAGACGAGCACGCGACGGCGCAGCGCCGAGTAATCGGCGGCGCCGCGTGATCGAAGGAGGTCAAGCATGGATCGAAGCCCCTTTGCCCAATATGCCAGCGCGATGTCGGAGTGGACGAAACCCTATTCGCCGCCGCGCTGTGAGGTTTGCGGGCGGGCTCTGGCGACGCCCGGCGCGGATTGGGCCGGCCAGATGAACCAGTGGTACACGGCGTACCAACCGATGATGGACAACCTGACGCGGATGTGGAGCACGATGGCCCAGCCCTGGCTCGCGCCGACGGCGTATCAGGGCTGGCCCGGCACACAGACCCAGCGCCCGGAGCGCCGCCCGCACCACCGAGGGCACCGAGACGAGTGCGACTGCGGTGACCGTGACGGCTGCCGCGACGATCGCTGCCACTGCCGCTGCTGCATCACGGATGCCGACCTGGTCGTTTATGCGCGTCTCGGCGAGACGCGCGTGGTGCCGCTGACCTTCGAAAACCCGCGGCGGCGCGAGCGCCAGGTGAAGCTCGAGCTGAGCAACTGGACCAGCCGCGGCGGGACGGCCGGCACGATCAAGGCGCGCTTCCTCGGGCCGACGGAGTTCACGCTGGCGCCGTGCGCGGAGCGTGAAGCCGTGCTCGTGATCGAGGCGACGCCCGCGAACCAATCGGGCGGTCAGGACGGGCCGACGCGCATCGTCATCCCGGACGTCGATGACTGCCAGGTCTTCTACGCCGATCTGCGCGTGGAGGGCTGCGAGATGCGGCCGCTGCGGATCGCGTTGGCGCTACTGCCCCGCGATTGCGCGGCCCTTAAGGTCGAGTGCGGGTGCGATTGCTGCTGAGCAAGGTCGCCGCGAGAACAGGGAGGGGGCATGAGCGATGGGCAAAACGACTACTACCGCTGGCTACAGGACCTGACGACGCGCTCCGTCGAGGAGCAGACGAGGGCCTACCAGCGCTACAACGACCTCGTGCAGCGCGCCCTGCGCGGTGAGTTCAACGAGCCTCGGCTTCGTGAAGACCTGCTGCGCTTCGCGACCGAGGAGACCAGCCGCTATACGCGAGAAGTGGCTCAGCTCAGTGTCGACTACTACATGAGCCTGCTTGAGCTGGGCCGCCGCACCAACGAGCGCTTCTACGAACAGCTCGTTGGAGGCCGGCGGTCAAGCCGCGATCGCGAACCGCAACGCCACGAGGGTCCGGCGGCTCAAAGCCCTCCGCGGCAGGTATCGCTCGAGCTTCAGGGGGAAGTCGGGGCGGCCGCTGCAGCGTCGTTCGTCATCGAGAACAAACGCGAGGAGCTCGCCGAGATCAGCTTCCAGATCTCCGACTTCGTCGATCTGGCCGGCGGCGCGCCGTTCGCTGCGGCGCTTCAGGTTCAGCCAGCGCGTCTGGCGCTGGGCTCACGCCAGGAGGCCGAGGTCACGCTGAGGCTCCCGCTCCCGGCTGACAAGTTCGCGCCCGACCATCGCTACACGGCTCGGGTCGTCGTGCGCGGCTACGATGAGCTCGAGCTGATCCTGAGCGTGCTCGTGACGCGCGCGGCGCCGCCGCCCGAACCCGCGGCGCCTGAAGTCGAGGTCAAGCCCGAGCCGTCTCTGCCCCGGAAGCCCCGGCAAACGAAAGCCACCCCGGCCCGCGGCAAGGGGAAACGCACGGGCGGCACGCGGCGCTGAGGTCCAGGGTCAGCAGACCCGCGATGATCCATCCTATCCACGCGGGCCCGCCCAGGTCTGACGCCCGACGCATTTACCCCGGCTGCGCCAATCGCTGAACCACAGGCTGCAGTTCTTGCCACCACTGCTCCTTGGGGCGGATGTGCTCGGCATCCATCAGATCGGGCATGTCGACGAGATCGGTGAGCTTGATCCGCCCGCCGACGATCCCGATCAGGGCCGCCGTCGTGGCGCCCTGCTCGGCCTGGTCGATGAGGAAGTCGACGCAGCGCGCCGCAAGCCGTGTCGCCTGGATGCGATCGAACGGCGACGGGTCGCCGCCCTGCTGCAGGTGGCCCAGGATCGCCTGACGCACCTCGAACAACCCCTGGCTCTCCTGCTCGAACAACGCGGCCATGAAAGCCGTGGTGTAAAACGGGTTGGCGCGCTCGTTGCGGATCAATAGGCTCAGGCGCCGGCCATCCGAGAACCCGGCGGTCATGCGCTCCAGGTCCTCCTGAAGATCGCGCAGCGTCACGCCCTCTTCGTTAAGATACACGCGCTCGGCGCCGGTCGCCAGGCTGCTCATCAATGCCAGATAGCCGCAATGGCCACCCATGACCTCGACGACGAAGCAACGCCGGGCAGCGACGGCCGAGTTCTTGATCTTGTCCACGACCTCGACGATGCTGTTGAGCGCGGTGTCGGCGCCGATGCACAGCTCGGAGCCCGGAAGGTTGTTGCTGATCGAGGCCGGCAGACAGATGATCGGCAGGTCGAAGGCCGGGTGCGCGGCCCGTCGTCGATACAGCTCGAGCGCCGACTGATACGCGGCCCAGCCGCCGACGAGCAGCAGCCCATCGAGGCGCTCGGCCTCGAGCGTGCGCGCGATCGCGGCGAAGTCGGCGCCGGCCGGCACCGTGCGGCTCGTGCCCAGGTTTGAGCCCCCGGTCGAGCCCCAACCGTGGACGTTCATCCAATCGAACTCCTGCGTCTGCCCCTCGATCAGGCCGTCGACGCCGTTGTTGATCGCCACGATCACGTGGCCGCGATCGATCGCCAGACGCGTCGCGGCCCGGACCGCGGTGTTCATGCCCGGAGCTGGCGCGCCCCCGGTCAGCACCCCCAGACGCAGTCGGCGCTGGCCGGGGCGCGGCGGGTGGGGCACGGTCTGGATCAGGGTCTGCAGGATACGGTACTGCTCGGTGAAGCTGCCGCCGCGCAGTTCCATGGCGCGCTCGTAGTCGTGCGCCGCGATCGCCTCGGCGACCGCCCGGGTCTGGGTCACGCACGCCATCAACGGCTGATGCGTGATGCGGTTGTAGCGCAGGCCGATGACCTGCGGCTCGTCGTCGGGCGTGCTGGCCAGCAGATGCTCGACTGCCGCATGCCCCAGCAGCGTGCTCATCCAGCGGTCGAAGGCGCTCGGCGCGCCGCCGCGCTGGATGTGGCCAAGGATCGAGACGCGCACGTCCTCCTTGAGATGCTCCTCGAGCACCTGACGCACCCGCTCGCTCGTGATCGGGTTGCCGTTTCGGTCGCGCGCACCCTCGGCCACGATCACGGTGCTGTGCCGGCGCCCGGCCGCGCGCCCGGCCGCGAGCACTTCGCACATCGCGGCTTCCCAGTCTTCGGCCTCGGGCGGGTGCTCGGGCAGGAAGACCCAGTGTGCGGTCCCGGCCAGTGCCGACATCAACGCGAGATAGCCGCAATGTCGGCCCATGACCTCGATCACGAAGGTGCGCTGATGGCTCGCGGCCGTGCTGCCGATCTGATCGAGTGCCGTGGTGATGCGGTGCAGGGCGGTGTCGGCGCCGATGGTCATGTCGGTGCCCGTGAAGTCGTTGTCGATCGAACCGACCAGGCCGACGATCGCCAGCTGGCTGTGCCGCGCAGCGGCCTCGGCCGTGATCGCGCCCTGGGCCGCGAGCTCGGCGATCAGGCTCGGCCACTCCTGGCGAAAAAGGTTGGCGCCGGTCAGACTGCCGTCGCCGCCGATCACGACCAGGCGGTCGATGCCTTGCTCGAGCAGATGCCGCGCGGCCTGCAGGCGACCCTCTCGGTTTCGGAACGCCGCGCACCGGGCGGTGCCGATGATCGTGCCGCCGTGCTGCATAATCCCGCCGACGCTGTCCCAGGCCATGGCGCGCAGCCGATCGCCACCATCCACCATGCCCTGGTAGCCCTCGTAGATCGCGAACACTTTGACGCCGCGGCTAAGCGCCGTGCGCACGACAGCCCGCAGGGCCGCGTTCATGCCCGGCGCATCGCCGCCGCTGGTCAGGACGCCGATCGCGCCGCCGGTTGGTTCTGTCATCGTTCCCCCCGAGTCTCGACGGGTATCTTGTGGCGAATCGTCGAGCGGTCGCCGCTGATTAGTGTAACCGGGTTGTGGGTTCGGTTGGAGCCCGAGAACAGGGTAACCGCTTACGGTGATCTCGGGTCAGAGCCCCTTGATGAGGCCGCCGGGTTGGCACGCCCGGCAGAAGTTCGTGATGCGCTGGTTGGCCGAGATCTCGGCGATCGGCCCGCCGCAGCGTGGGCAGGGCTGCCCGGCGCGCAGATGCACCTTCATGAAATCGCGGGGCTTGAGATGAATGGCGTCGCCCATCTCGGCGCGGACGAGGTCGCGGGCCTCGAGCAGGGTGGAACGCATGGCCGCGTACAGGCGCTCGATCTCGGCCACGTTTAGCGTGGTGCGTTTGCGATAGGGATGCAGCTCCGCGGCCCAAAGGATCTCGTCGGCGTAGGCGTTGCCGATCCCGGCCACGAACGCGCTGCGGACGAGGATGCCCTTGATCTCGCCCCGGAACGGGCGTAGCCGCTGTTTGAAGTCCGCGAGCGAAATCTCGAGCGCCTCGGGGCCCATCTCGGCGAAGTCGGGCACGCGCGCCGGGTCGCCTGTGACGTAGATCTGGCCCATGGTCTTGGGGTCGAAGTAGCGCAGTTCGATCGACGCCGCCCCAGGCCCGGTCAGTGTGAGCACCAGACACGTATCCTTGCGCCGCTTCTCGCCGGGCTCGGCCAGCTGCAGCCGGCCGCTCAATTTAGGGTTGATCACCAGGCCATAGGGCGGCTCGGCGCGCAGATCGAACACCAGGAACTTGCCACGACGCCTGACTGCCTCAAGCCGCAGCCCAAGCGCGGCGGTCGCCAGCGGTCCCGCCGTGGCCGTCGCCAGGTCGCGCACCACGATCGCGCCGCCCGGCTGGACGATATCGACACCCGCGATGGTCCATCCGATCGCGCGCCGCTCGAGCACTTCGCACACGATGTCGAGTTCAGGGAGTTCGGGCATAACTCATTTGCGATTGACGATTGGTGATTGGTGATGTCCACTGAACCCAGTGGGAATCGCCAATCACCAATCGCCAATCGCAAAT
>DKKP01000198.1:0-3979 GCA_002455335.1 Anaerolineales bacterium UBA6663
GAACGTCTGGCGGCGGTCGGCGGTTCGCTCGAGATCCACTCGGAGCCCGGCAAGGGCACACGCGTGGAATGTCAGGCGCACCTGTAGATGGGATAAACTTGCGCTGTCCTTAACGATCTCTTGAGGTTCTTGACCTAGTCTGCCATCGACCTATGGCAACCATCCTCCTCATCGAAGACGAAGCAACCGTTCGCGAGACCCTGGCCATGAACCTTCAGGCCGAGGGCTATACCGTCTTGACCGCCGCCGACGGCATGATTGGGCTCGATCTGGCGCGTGACGAACACCCCGACCTGATCATCATGGACCTCATGCTACCCAAGCTCGATGGCCTCTCACTGTGCCGGATCGTGCGCAAAGACTCGGATGTGCCGATCATCATGCTCACGGCNNACAAAGCCTCAACGCGCAACCTGCCGATCATCATGCTCACGGCCCGCGGCACAGAGATGGATCGCATCACGGGGCTCGAAACGGGCGCCGACGACTATGTCGTCAAGCCATTCAGCCTTGGCGAGTTGATGGCGCGCGTGCGGGCGAACCTGCGGCGAGCCCACGCCGATCATCGCGCCCAATCGACCCGATTGAACGCCGGAGAATTAACCATGGATCTCCTGGCACGCCGGGCCAACCTGGGCGGCACCGAACTCAAGCTCACCCATCGCGAGTTCGATCTCCTGGCCGAGCTGATGCGCAATCAAGGCGCCGTGCTTTCGCGCGATCTGCTGCTCAATCGCGTCTGGGGCTTCGACTATGTCGGCGATAGCCACACCGTCGACGTCCATATCCGCTGGCTGCGCGAAAAGATCGAGATCGACCCCTCCACGCCAAAACGCATTACGACAGTCCGCGGCGTGGGGTACAGGTTCGAAGGATGACGCTCCTCGATTGGATCACGTTACTGGCGGTGGTTACGGCGCTGGGTCTGCTGGCCTGGCGTTGGCGGACAGAGCATGCCCGAGCCGAGCAATGGCAGACCGTGGCAGTGATTGCGGATCGACGTCTTGTCGATGCCCGACAACAGCTCGAGGCCCTCGAATCGCAGATCGCGGCGCTGGAAGTGGCCCAGATCGACGGGGTGTTGGTGCTCAATCAACAGGGCACCCTCTTGCGCCTGAACGCGACGGCGCACGAGATCTTTGGCCCGGGCGCGATCCCGGGTGAGAGCCTGATGACGGCGTCCCGGTCGGCCGAGCTCGACGAACTGGTATCTGGGGCCAGAGCGCGCCAGGGCGAAACGGATACGCAAGTCAGCCTGGAGGGCCTGCCGTATCGCGTTCGTGTCCATCTCGCCGATGGCGGCGTTGCGGTCGTTGTGCTCCGTGAACTCAGCGAACTCCAACGACTGGGCAGGGCCCGACGCGATTTCATCGCCAACATCTCGCACGAATTGCGCACGCCGCTGACGTCGGTTCGGCTTCTCGTGGAGAGCCTGATGACCGGTGTGGCGGAGAGCCCGGAGGCCGTCCGCGGCCTTTACGAGAAGATCAACACCGAGGTTAATGCGCTCGAGCAGATGTCGCAGGAATTGCTCGATCTGGCCCAGATTGAAAGCGGCCAGGCCGTCGTCAGGCTGGTCCCCGTGAGCGTGCGCGAGCTTGTGGAGGCCACTGTCAGTCGGCTCCAACCGCAGGCCGTGCGGAAGCAACAGGGGCTCACCATCCATGTCGGCGAGGACCTTGTGGCGCTCGCGGATACCGAGCAGTTGTCGCGCGCGTTAGGCAACCTGGTCCACAATGCGATCAAGTTCACGCCCGAAGGCGGGAACATCCGCCTCGCGGCGCATCGCAAGGACGGCGACATCGTGGTTGCCGTGACCGACAACGGCCCGGGGATCGCGGCGGCGGATCAGCCGCGGGTCTTCGAACGATTTTTCCGCGGCGATCGCGCCCGCCTGCGCCAGTCGGGCACAGGGCTCGGTCTGGCCATCGCCAAGCACGTAGTCGAAGCGCACGGCGGCCGGATCTGGGTCGAGAGTGAGGGGATTCCGGGGCGCGGCACAAGCTTCTTCTTCACGCTTCTGCCGAATTCTTGATCACGAACCCTGAAGTGCGCTTGACGCCGCCTTAACCATCGACAGCGATCATCTCGCTGTGGGCCCTGTCGGCCTCCTCCTCCTTTGAAACGCCCAGGCCACCCTGGGCGTTTTGCCTGACTCCACCAACGCTCAGCCCTCGGGCGCGGGCGCGAACTCGGCCGGCGACTCTTTCTGAGGAGGCAATGCCCGCACCCGGGCCAGGATAACGACGGCCAACCCGATCAAGACAGCGCCGGCTACGAAAGCCCAGGACATCGGAAGCCCGGCGCGCACCGCCCAGACGCCGAGAAACGGCGCGATCAGGCCGCGCAGACCGACGACGGTGTATTGCAGGCTGGAGTAAGCGCCCAGCTCATCAGGATCGCACAACTGAATCACTGAGTTGAGCATCCCAAGATCGAGCCCGGCATTCATGAATCCCATCGCGGCGAACGCCGGGATCAAGACCCAGACCGAATCCGCGAAGGCGTAACAAACCGGCACGATGCCGCCGATGACGAAGATCCAGCGCAACACCTGCACCCCACCCGCGCGGTCGATCCAGCGCCCCAAGACAACGTAGCCGATGACGAAGAAGACCGAGTTGACCGTCGTCAACGCCCCGATCTCGGTATAGGAAAGCTTGAGTTGATCGACCTGCACGAGCGGCAAGAGCGGGCCAATCGAGAGAAAACCAACGCCGAAGGCGACGACGGCCGACAAGAAGAGCACGAAGCGGCTGTCGCGGCGGAGGATGCGGGTGATCGCTCCACCCGAAGCCCGCGACGGCGGGAGGTTGCTTTCATCGAACTTGAGCCGTGAGAACAAAATAACTGAGGCGATCCCGCCGATCGAGACAAGCGGAAAGAGCACCCGGTACCCGATGGTGTCCAGGAGCCACCCGGCAGCCGCCGTTGCCACGAGCGTCACAAGTGAGAGCGCGATGCGCACGTTGGCCATGACCCGGCCGCGCAGCTTGACCGGGAAGACCGCCTGCATGATCCGGACATACGCCGGCGCAGGCACAGCTTCAATGACCCAAAACAGGGCCGTCACGGCCATCAAGGCCGGCCAATCTCCCACCAGGCCAATCAAGAGGAACGAGCCCCGGCTGATCGCCCAGGCGACCAACGCCATCCGTTTCAGACCAAAGCGCGGCGGAAAGAGCAATGCCAGCCAGGGCGCTACGACAAAACCCAGGAAGGGCTGTGCCGAGTAGACAGCCAGCCACTCTGGCGAGGCGCCAAGGTTGCGCAACACGACCGGGATGAACCCGAGGCTCGCCACCAGCGGCCCAAAAGCCAGCGCGGCGAACAGATCCGCAAACTGATTGTGGCGGACATCCGGTGGAAGATAGCCGAAAAGCCGCGCCACGACAGCCTGCAGCGGGCGAGCGAGCCTTTCGGACGATGGCGAAGACACGTCTTGCGTTTCCAGCGAACTCAGGCGCGGGCACGCGCGGACCGCGTCTCGGGCAGGAGTTCAAGCGTGATCATTGTACCCAGTCGGTCGGTCACGACCAGTGACAAACGCCCGACGAAAGCCATGGCCCGAGTGGGTGATCGTTCACATTGCAGAGGCCCTTACCTCGACAGTTCAAGCCTCCTTAATTTGTTCTTTGCAGGATATTGATCTCGCCCCGCTAGAGTAGCCGACGGAACATACCTAGCATGAGGAGAAGAAACGTAATGCCATCCCGTCGATTGCCCTGGCTTNNGCTGGCTTGGCTCGGGCCTGCTGGCTGCGAGCCTCATCCTGAGCGCCTGTGCTCAGCCCACGCAAGCCCCGGCCGGTCTGATCACGTCCAGCGCCCCAACCGAGGCCCCATCCCAACCCACGGCGGCTCCAGACGCCACAGCCGCCCCCGAAGCCACAACTGCGCCCGAGACCCCGGCCACGGCCTGGACGCTTCCCGCGATCCCAGCGCCGGCTGATGTGCCCGGTGACGTGATCACGGCCGGG
>DKKP01000198.1:4044-4286 GCA_002455335.1 Anaerolineales bacterium UBA6663
AACGAAGGCGGCGGCAACATCACGGTCGACAGCATCGGCTCGGGCGCCGGCCTGGAGCGCTTCTGCGTCGCCGGCGAGACCGACATCGCCAACGCCTCACGCGCCATCAAGGCCAGCGAAGTCGAGGCCTGCCAGGCCATCGGCCGCGACCCGATCGAGTTCCGCGTCGGCACCGATGCCCTCGCCGTCGTCGTCAGCGCCGAGAACGACTTCATCGATTACCTCACCCTCGACGAGCTCGC
>DKKP01000248.1 GCA_002455335.1 Anaerolineales bacterium UBA6663
CGGGTAGTCGATGATGAACGTCGGCTGTTGCAGGTGCGTCTCGACGAACTCGCTGAGCAGCACGTCGATCAGCTTGCCGCGCGCCCCGCCGGGGTCGGCCTTGATGCCGCGCGCGGCCATCAGCGCGTACAGGCTCGCCGCATCCGGCCCGGCATCGATGTCGACGCCCGAGTACTCGAGGATGGCGTCGCGCATCGTCAGGCGCCGCCAGGGTGGGGTCAGGTCGAGCGTCTGCCCCTGATACGTGATCGTCGTCGTGCCCAGCACCTCCTGGGCGACCGTCGAGAGCATGCGCTCGGTCAGGGCCATGACCTGTTCGTAGTCGGCGTAGGCCCAGTAGAACTCGAGCTGCGTGAACTCGGGGTTGTGCTTGAACGATACGCCCTCGTTGCGGAAGTCGCGGCCGATCTCGTAGACGCGCTCGAGGTTGCCGACCAGCAACCGCTTGAGATAGAGCTCGAACGAGATCCGCAGATACAGATCCTGATGGAGCTGGTTGTGATGCGTGACGAAAGGCCGCGCCGCGGCGCCGCCGTAGAGCGGCTGGAGCACCGGGGTCTCGACCTCGAGGAAGCCGTTGCCGTCGAGGAAGCGGCGCAGCGCCGAGACGATCCGGGCGCGGGCGCGGAAGATCTCGCGCACCTCGGCGTTGACGGCCAGGTCCGCATAGCGCTCGCGATAGCGCGCCTCGGGGTTATCGAAGGCCGAGTACACGCGCTTCTCACCGTCGACCACCTCTTCCTTGGCCGCCGGCAACGGGCTGATCGCCTTCGCCAGCATGCGGAAGCTTTTGACCCAGAGCGTGACTTCGCCGGTCTTGGTCTTGAACAGCCCGCCGCTGGCCTGGATGAAGTCGCCCAGGTCGAACGCATCGACGAAAAGCTGGTAGGCCGCGGCGCCGACGTCGTTGATCTTGAGGTAGAGCTGGATCCGGCCGTCGCCGTCCTCGATATGCGCGAAGGCCGACTTGCCCATCACGCGGATCGCGCGGACGCGCCCGGTGACTGTGTACTCCCCGTGTGGCGCATGGCTGTCGGTCGGCGCAGCGGATTGGTAATCGGCCAGGGCCTGGGCGCTGGTGTGCGTGCGCTCGGCGCGGGTCGGATAGGCTTCGAGCCCGGCCGCCGTCAGGCGCTCGAGCTTGGCGATACGGATCTGTTCGAGGTCGCTGTACTCACGCATAGGGGGCGATTATAGCAGTCGGGGTGCGTGGCGCGTAGTGCGTGGAGCGTGGCGCGTTGTGAGCGGTACAGCGTTTGAGCCCTAAGCCGTGTGATTCGCACTACGCATCCCGCTCCCCGCTCCACGCCTGCTAAACTCGGCCCATGTCTCGTCTTCACGGTTATCTCGCCATCATCGCATCCGCCGTCGGTTTCTCGACACTGGCCCTGTTCGGGCGCTGGGTCGTCGCAGAGGGGGTCAATACAAGCAGCCTGCTGTTTCTGCGTTTCACGATCGCCGCGGTCGTGATGGGCGCGATCTGCGTCGCGCGCGGCGAACGGCTGCCCGCGCCACGCGCGCTCTGGCCCTTGATCGGGATGGGCGCGATCGGTTACGTCGGGCAGGCGACGTGTTATCTGACCGCGCTGCAGTTCGCGTCGGCCGGCCTGGTCTCGCTGCTGCTGTATCTGTATCCGGTGCTTGTGGCGGCGCTGTCGGTGCTGTTTCTGCGTGAGCGCCTGACCCGGGCACGCGTGCTGGCGCTTCTGCTTGCGCTTGGCGGCGTGGCGTTGACCGTCGGCCCGGTGACCGGGGAATGGCGCGGCGTGGCGTTCGCGCTCGGCGCGGCCGCCATCTATTCGGTGTACATCATCGTCGGCGATCGGGTGCTTGCGACAGTCTCGCCGTGGATGTCGTCGGCCGTGATCTTCGCGGCGGCGGGCGCGATGTCGGGGGCATTGAGCCTGATCGGCGGCGTGACCCTGCCCGCCACGCCCGGTGGCTGGGGCTCGATGGCCGGGATCGTGGCGCTGGCGACCCTGATGCCGGTCAGCCTGTTCCTGCTCGGGGTCGCGCGGATCGGCGCGACAAACGCCGCGCTGCTCTCGACGCTCGAGCCGATCGTGACGGCGTTACTGGCGGCCTGGGCCTTTGCTGAACGACTGGGCCCGCTGACCCTGGCCGGCGGTGCGCTGATCTTGCTGGCCGCCGTCGTCGTGGTGCTCGGCCGCGACCGTCATCCGACAGAGGCCCCGACTGTGGCCTAAACGCGGAGAGGGCCGACAGCACCGTCGGCCCTCTCCGCAGCGGGATCACGGAACGCGCCGCGATCAGGCGCGTCGGATCTTGGTGATCTTGTATTTGATCGCGCCGGCCGGGGCCTGCACCTTGATCTCGTCGCCGACCTTGTGGCCAAGCAGGGCGCGGCCCAGGGGCGATTCATTCGAGATCCGGCCCTCGCGCGGATTGGCTTCGACAGCGCCGACGAGGGTGTATTCCTCGCCCTTGCGCGAGTCGGCTTCCTTGACCGTCACCGTGCAGCCCAGCCCGACCACGCCGTTATCGGGGCCCTGAGTGTCGATGATCGCTGCGTTGGAGAGCATGGTCTCCAACTGGAGGATCCGGCCTTCGACAAACGCCTGCTCGTTCTTGGCATCTTCGTACTCGGCGTTTTCGATCAACTCGCCGTCGTCCTGGGCGTTGTGGAGTCGCTCGGCCACTTCAGCGCGGCGGACGGTGCGCAGGTGCTCGAGCTCTTCGCCAAGCTTTTTCAGACCATCTCGCGTGAGAAAGGTGCGCTCTTCCATGGCGTTTTGTGAGACCGGCGGTTAACGAAAACGCCCGCAGAAGACCTGCGGGGCGACACTGCCAGTGGGTTCACTTCCTGTGAAAGTAAGGATGTTTCGCCCTGTCTCCTCCAAGACGGAATGCTAGCACGGGGCTGAAGGCTTGTAAAGGGTTCACTAGATCATGCGATCTACCCCTCGTTTTTGGGCAGAATAGCGGGAGTATCTTGTGCGAAACCACCAATAGGTAAGGACCGTGGCTCGCAATTGGGAGTCTTTTTGGTGAGATTATCGTGCCCAGAGCCATTCACCCAGATGGGCGCCATGCCGATGGAACGCTTTCAGGTCTTGCTCAAATGCCGTGAGTGAGGGCCAGAGGCTGTCGATCTGCGAGGCATAGGTCAGGATCGATGTCTGTTTCGCGGCGAGGTCGGTTGGCGTGCAGCGCAGTAATGGCCCACGTGTGAGGCCGACGGCGCGGCCGCGCCAATCGGGGGTGCGGGCTTCGCGGATGGCGTACGGGAAGTCTTCGTAGTAGGCCAGCGGCAGATCGGCCGCCTCAGCCGCGGCGCGGACGCGGACGTGGTCGACGTGATCGCCGATTGTAAGCGGTGCGTAGACCACGTCCGCGCCCCAGCGTCGTGCGAGCGCGCGCAGCCGGCGGGCCAGGCCGTCGTGGACGCCACGCTCGAGGTGATGCAGTGGCCCGAAGATCGCGTCGCCGCTCGGGTAGAGCCAGCGGCCGTCTGGGCCCGCGCGATAGATCGCATCTAATTCTTTAAGGTAACGTGCCCGAGCGCCGAGACGTTCGAGCGCGTGGCGATCTTCGCGACGGCGCTGCGCCACGGCCGCCTCGCCCGAGAGGCCCCAGCGTGTGTGCAGCTCACGGGCGAAGCGCGAATACCGCGGCAGGTTGGGGCTGCCGGCGCAGACCGTGACCACAAGCACCGCCTCGCCGGCCTGCGACCAGTGGTGGATGGCTGCGCCCAGCGAGAGCACGGCGTCGTCGAGGTGCGGGCTGAGGATCAGGTGTCGGGTCATCGCGGCGTTCTCCTGTGAGGCGCAGGCATTGTAAAGCAAGAGACGCCGCCCGGCTGTGGCTTGAGTTCCAACGAAGCGCCATGCTAAAATGAAGTATTCGGGCCGTTAGCTCAATGGCAGAGCAGGTGCCTTTTAAGCACTTGGTTGGGGGTTCGAGTCCCTCACGGCTCACACAACCGCTTAAAAGCGACAGCGACCGGGAGAACCCGGTCGCTGTCGCTTTTAAGCGGTTGTGTGGTGCCGAATGATCTCCGTGGTCAGGCCGAGCGCG
>DKKP01000155.1 GCA_002455335.1 Anaerolineales bacterium UBA6663
GGCCTGCCCGGCCAGCGCTGCCGTGCTGCGGCTCGACCTGCAGCCGAATCCATAATGGGCGATCATCTATGAACCCGACGTCTTCGACCATCGACATCACGCCGTACGCCGATGCGCACAAGGTTGCCGTCAGCGACCTGATCGTGGGGATCCAGCGCGACGAGTATGGGCTGGCGATCACGGCCCAAGACCAGCCCGATCTCGCCGACATCCCTGGCTACTATCGGACAGGCGCCGGGAACTTCTGGGTGGCGCTGGCTGAGGGCCGGGTCGTCGGCACGCTTGGGCTGCGCGAGTTCGCGCCGGGGCAGGGCGCGCTGCGCAAGATGTTTGTCGCGCCGGCCTATCGCGGCAGTTTTGGCGTGGCCGGCCGGCTGTTGGCGACGCTGCTCGATTGGGCCCGGGCTCAGGGCCTGAGCGCGATCACGCTTGGCACCACCGAGCGCTTCCTGGCGGCGCATCGCTTTTACGAAAAGAACGGCTTCACCGCGATCCCGGAGCATGCCTTGCCGGCTGGCTTCCCGCGGATGAGCGTCGACACGCGCTTCTATACGCTCAGCCTGGCGGCCACCATCCATAGCTTCTTCGCGGCCGACATCAGGGCGCGGCTCGCCGAGTTTGGCGCCCTGCTCGTGCGCTGTGTGGCCGATGGGGCCTCGATCGGGTTTCTACCGCCGTTGGCGCCTGCCGTTGCCGAGGCGTACTGGCGCGAGGTCGCTCTCGCGGCCGAGGACGGTCGCACGTTGGTCTGGGGGGCGCTGCTGGAGGGCCGGGTGGTCGGCAGCGTCCAGCTGGCGCTCGAGGGGCGCGCTAACGGGACGCATCGCGCCGAGGTCGCTAAGCTGATGGTCGACCCGGGTGTGCGGCGACGCGGGATTGGGTTGGCCTTGATGCGGGCGCTCGAGGCCGAGGCGCTGGCGCGGTCGCGCACCACGCTCGTGCTGGATACGCGCGCCGGCGATCCCTCCGAAGCGCTGTATCGCTCGCTCGGCTATCAGCGCCTGGGCGAGATCCCGTGCTATGCGCGCAGCGCGGATGGCGCGTTGCACGCCACGGCCATCCACTACAAGGTGATCGAACCATGACCTTCGTGCTGCGCGACGTCGCGCCGACCGACATCGACGCCCTTCACGCGATCTACGCCTACCACGTCGTGCATGGCACAGGATCGTGGGAGTACGAGCCGCCGGACGCGGCCGAGATGACACGGCGCTACGAGGCCGTGCGTGCGGCAGGCTACCCGTACCTGGTGGCGGAGGTCGCGGGGCGCGTGGTGGGCTACAGCTACGCCAGCGCCTTTCGTGGGCGGCCAGGCTATCGCTTCACCTGTGAAGACTCGATCTACGTCGCGCCGGACCTCCAGCGGCGCGGCGTGGCCCGTGCGCTGCTCACCGAGTTGATGACGCGTTGCACGGCGCTCGGGCTGCGCCAGATGCTGGCCGTGATCGGCGATTCAGAGAACACGGCCTCGATCGCGTTGCATCACGCCTTGGGCTTCGCGTTGCTGACGGATGCGCGCGCGTTGGGCTGGAAGTTCCGCCGCGACCTGGGCTGGGTGTTGATGCAACGCACGTTGGCGACGACGCCGTTCCCGCCGGCTTCGCTCGAGGTGCGGGTCGATGACCCGGCTGGTGCGGCGGGGCAGGCGTTGTTGTGGGGCCTGACGCTCGAGCTGCTGGCGATGGATGGCGATCGCGGCGAAGATGGGCGCGGCGCGGTGACGCTTGGCGACCTGCAGGCGCCTGATGCCGTCTTCGTCGTTGCGCGGATGGATGGCCAGCCGGCGGGTTGTGGAGCATTGCGGCCGCTCGAGCCGGGTGTAGCCGAGGTCAAGCGCATGTACACGGCGCCCTGGGCGCGTGGCAAGGGTGTAGCTGCGGGTGTGCTCACCGCCCTCGAGACCCAGGCTGTGGCGCGCGGGCATACGATCCTGCGGCTCGAGACCGGCGACCGCCAGATCGCGGCCAATCGGCTCTACGAGCGGGCCGGGTTCGTGCGGATCCCGTGCTATGGCGCTTACGCGGCCCGCGACTGGTCGCGCTGCTACGAGAAGCGCCTGGGTTGAGCCGATCACGTTCCCATACGGGCAGGACGCACCGAGGACGAAACGAGGACTCGGACCGACTGCGCCGGTCGTAAGCTGTCTGCAACGCGGGGCTATCACCTCCCCCGCGCATCGACGCCCAGGGCGGGAGGGGGTGCCGTGGGCCCGATCATGAGGCCGGCCGCTCGATCGAGCGGCCGGCTTTGTTGTCCGATCGATCCTCGAGCGTGGTCAACTGACGACCTTGAGCTTCGCCAGCGACGCCATCAGCCGCTTGACCCCGACGGCCTCGAAAGCCACGGTCACTTCCTCGGTGTCGCCTGCGCCGCGGCTCTCGATCACCATGCCCTCGCCAAAGCTGGCGTGCTTGACGCGCATGCCGGTGCGAAACTGTCCCTGAGGCATCTGGGCCGAACTGAGCGTCACGGCCCGGCCACGCCCCGAGCCGCTGCTCGAAGGCTGCGACGTTTCGCGGCCGGCGTACGGGCTATCCCAGGCCGTCATGCGGTTGTACGTCGCGGCCGCGCGCGCCTGGCTGTTGGGCTTCTGGCCCGTCAGTAGCGTGTCGGGGATGTCGTACAGAAATCGCGACGGCTCGCTGACCGAGGAGTCGCCATACAGCGAGCGCCGGAACGCGCGCAGCAGGTACAGCCGATCCTTGGCGCGCGTCATGCCGACGTACATCAGCCGGCGTTCTTCGTTCATCGACTCGGGATCGTCGAACGAGCGCGAGTGCGGCAGCACGCCCTCGTCGAGCCCGACGATGAAGACGACCGGAAACTCCAGCCCTTTGGCCGCGTGCAAGGTGAGCAGGATTGGGGCCTGAGCCTCTTCGGGCGCCGTATCCTGATCGGACACGAGCGCGACGTTTTGAAGGAAGTCCGCCAGAGTGACATCGGGATCAGCGGCCGCCACGCCGCGCAATTCGAGGATGTTGGCCCAGCGTTCGTCGCCTTCGTCGGAGCCGTCGCGAATGGTATCGCGCAGCCCTGTGCGGTCGAGCACGGCGTCGATCAGCTGCACCACAGACAGCTCGCTCCGCGCCGCCAGCCAGTGGTTGAACATCAGGCCAAAGTTGGCCAGCGCTGCCGCGGCCTTGTTGCCGAAGTGCCCGGCGAAGATCGACTTTGGGCCGCTCTCGCCCAGGTCGCGGACGACGTCGCCTGGGGTGAGTTGGGCGGAGGCGGCCACGGCTTGAAGCTGCTCGATCGTCTTGGCCCCGATGCCACGGGTCGGCACGTTGATCACGCGCAGCAGGCTGACCGAATCGGCCGGATTGTGGATCAGACGCAGATAGCCCGTGAGGTCCTTGATCTCTTTGCGTCCGTAGAAGCGCTGCGCGCCGACCAGCTTGTAGGGCATGTTCGCGCGCACAAAGGCGTCTTCAACCGCGCGCGACTGGGCGTTTGTGCGATACATGACCGCGAAGTCGCCGGCCTCGTAACGGCGCTTGCGCACCAGATCCTGGATCGTCTCGATGATGAAGCGGGCCTCTTCATCTTCGTTGTACGCCTCGAAGACATAGATCTCGGCGCCGCCCTGCCTGTCATCGGTGGCGCGCAGCTTCTTCTTCGTGCGGCCGGGGTGCTTGTCGATCACGGCCATCGCCGCATTGAGGATCAGTTGCGTCGAGCGGTAGTTCTGCTCGAGCAGGATCGTGCGCAAATCGCGGTAGTCTTCGCGTAACTTGTTGACATTGCGATAGTCGGCGCCGCGCCACTTGTAGATCGATTGATCCGGGTCACCGACGCAATACAGGTTGCGACTGCTGCCCGAGACCAGCTTGAGCAGCGTGTACTGTACCGTGTTGGTGTCCTGGAATTCGTCGACCAGCACGTGCTCGAAAGCGCGCTGGTACTTGGCGAGCACATCGGGGCGCTCCTGGAGCAGGCGCACGGTCTCGACAAGCAGGTCGTCGAAGTCGAGCGCGTTATTCTGCGCGAGCAACTCCTGGTAGCGCACGTATACCCGACGCACGACCTCGCTGGCATACGAGGTCGATGGATAATCCTGCGGCGCGAGCAACTCGTTCTTGGCGGTCGAGATCTTGTGTAGAACCGATGCCGGGCGGTTCTTTTTGTCGTCGACGTTGAGCTCGCGCAGGGCCTGTTTGATCAGGTCCTCCTGGTCGCCGGTGTCGTAGATCACGAAGTCGCCCGTGACCCTGAGCCCGGCCCCCGGCGCGCCGGCGACGCCCTGAGCCGCGGCTTCGCGGCGCAGCCAGCGCGCGCAGATGCTGTGAAAGGTGCCGATCGTCAGGCCGCGGACGTCGTCGCCAAAGAGCCGCGTGACGCGCTCTTTCATCTCGCGCGCCGCCTTGTTGGTGAAGGTGACGGCCAGGATCTTCCACGGCGCGACGCCCACCGTGTTGATCAGATACGCGATGCGATGGGTGAGCACCCGGGTCTTGCCCGAGCCAGGGCCGGCCAGGACGAGGGTCGGGCCGTTCGGCGCGGTGACGGCCTCATGTTGGGCGCTGTTCAGTTTATCGAGCAGATTCATGGTGGCGGGATTCTAGCATCTCCGAAACGCATTGGAGCGCTGCCCCTGCTCGCGGCCCCGATTTCCTGTACAATCCGCGACGGAGAAGAAGGCCAACCCATGTATTTAGCAATCGAAGGCGTGATCGGCGTCGGCAAGACGTCGTTGGCGCGTTTGCTGCAGCCGATGTTTGGCGCCGGCGTGTTGCTCGAGGTGTTCGAGGAGAACCCATTCCTCTCGGATTTCTACGGCGACCGCGCCCGCTATGCGCTTCAAACCCAGTTGTTCTTCTTGCTCTCGCGCTATCGCCAGCAGCGCGAGGTCCCCGATCTTCTCACGCGCCACGGCGGCCTGATCGCCGACTACACCTTCGCCAAAGACGCGCTCTTCGCCCGGCTCAATGTGCGCGGCGACGAGCTCGAGTTGTACCGTCGGATGCACGACGCCCTGGCCGAAAAAGTGCGCCGACCCGACCTGACCGTTTACCTCAAGGCGCCGACGGCGTTGTTGATGACGCGCATCGCCCAACGCGGCCGATCGTACGAGAAGAATATGGACCCGGCCTATATCCAGTCGTTGGTCGAGGCCTATGACGACTTCTTTGCGACGTACACCGATGGTCGGGTGCTGATCGTCGATGCCGCACCGCTCGACTATGTCGTCAATGCCGATCATTTGTATTGGGTGATCGAGCGGATCCAGGCTGCTCTCGGCGAGGCCGATATGCAGAGCCCGCTGCGGATGTCGACCGGGCCCGCCAACGCCGGCGGCAGCCCGGCTTAGTCGAGCTTTCCGATTGGGTGTCGAGATGTTCCGACGAGGCAAGCCGTGATCGTCGATCGGATCTCCATGGAGCAGGCGGCGCTTGTCCGTCTGGCAACCGACCTGGCACGTCAGCGCGCCAGGGAACGGGCGTCGATCCTTTCCATCTATCTGGTGGGCTCGGTTGCCGCAGGCGAACGTCCGTTGGGCGAGGCCACCGACCTCGACCTCGTGCTGATCGACGGGGACCCGCCCACGCGACGCCGCGAGCTCGTGCCGCTCTCCGATGGGCTGGTCGCCGATCTCCAGACCCATAGCCGCGACGACTACCGCAACCCTAAAGCGCTGCGCGTCGATCCGTGGCGCGGCCCGGAGATGTGCGAGCCGGTTTTCCTGTACGACCCGTTGCACTTCTTCGAGCTCGCCCAGGCGAGCGCGCGCGGGCAGTTTCATCGCCCCGATCACGTCTTCGCCCGGGCGCGCGCGTTTCTCGAGCGCGCGCGGGCCGACTTCCGAGTCAGCGCTTTCGCGCCGGAACCCGTGCCGAGCACGCCGTTGAGCCTGGCCGCCTTCTGTCAGGGCCTGTGGAACGCCGCGAACGCCGTGATCACGCTCACCGGATTTCCGGGCGGTGCGCGGCGCTTGCTTCTCAAGCTCGAGGCCGCTGACGCGCGCCTGGGTCGCCCCGGGCTGTACGACGGCTTTCTTGAGGTCTTTGATATCGGGAAGGTGGATGCCACCGAGGCGTCGCGCTGGGTTTCCGATTGGGCCGAGACCTATCGCGCGGCCCAGACCGAGACCGATGAGTTGCTTCATCCGGCGCGGCTTCCGATCTACGAGCGGGGCTTCAGGGCTCAGATCGAGTCGGATCGGGCGACCGACCTGGTCTGGCTGCTCCTCTACACCTGGCAGGCAGCGATGCGCCGTCTGCCAACCAACAGCCCGGCGGCCGCGCCGTATGCCGAGTTCCTGGCCCGGCTCGGCCTTTCCGATGCACGCGGCTTTCAAACCCGGATCCAGGCCGCGCTGGCCCTGGCCCAGCGCTGCGAGTTGACCATCGCCAACTGGGGCCGGCACAACGGTGCCTGAGCGCCATGATAAAATGCGCCCGTATCGGCTCGGGCGTTTCCTGAGTCTGGAACCGCTCCCACAAGAACCACGACGGTGGGTTCGCGCCTCGGCCGTGGGGCCGCCTGTGCCAGTGAGTGGTTGTGAGCATGCCCACGCTATCGTTGAGTGAACAACAGCGGCTCGAGCTCCTCTATCGCGTCAGCCGCGAGATCTCGGATCGCCTGGATCTCAATGAACTCCTTTCGCGCATCCTGCGTGAGACCGCGGCCAGCGCACAGGCTGACGCCGCCAGCCTGCTCGTGGTGAATGAGCAGCTGGATGTGGCCTCCTCGGCCCTGATCGTCGACGGCGTCCTGCACTCCGATCCACAACATGACCTCGAGGGCGTGCTGCACGGCGGCCTCGCCGGCTGGGTGTTGACCCACAGGCAGCCTGTGCTGATGCCCGACACGTCGCAGGATCCACGCTGGAGCCGCCGGCCCGATGACGCGCGGTCGGGGGCCAAGTGCGCGATCTCGGTGCCCCTGCTCGGCCGGGCTCGGGTCGTCGGTGTGCTGACCCTGGTGCGGCGCCCGGTCGGGAGCTTTGTCGAAGACGACCTGACGCTGCTGACCGTGATCGCCGATCAGGCCGCTGTGGCCATCGAGAACGCCGCACTCTATGCCGAAAGCCGGCGCCGCGCCGACGCCATGGCCGCCCTGGCCGAGACCGCCCGGGCGGTCAACTCGACGCTCGAGCTCGATCAGGTGCTCCGGCTCGTAGTCGATCACGCGCGCGCGCTGTTGCGCGTGGAGACCGCTGGTGTTGCGCTGTTTGAGTCGGATGGGCTGGTGTTCCGCGAGGCCTCCGGACGGCTCTCCGATCAGTTGCGCGGGCTTCGGCTCGAGGCCGGTGAGGGTCTGGCCGGTTGGGTTGCCGCGCACAACCAGGCCGTGATCTCGCACGATCGACCGGCCGATGCGCGTTTCACGGGCGGGCTGTTGCAACGACTTGGGCTGCGCGTCCGCGCCAGCGCCGGCGTGCCGATCGTGCTCGATCCGATGGCGCCGACGCCAAAAGTCATCGGCGTGATCGAGGTGATCAATCCGTTCGACAACCGCTTTGGCGGCGATACCTTGCCTTTGCTCGATAGCCTCGCCGCGCTGGCCACCACGGCGATCACCCACGCCCGGCAGATGGCCGAGCTCCAGGCGGCTGAGAGCCGCTTCTCGGGGCTGTTCGAAGACAACATCGACCCGATCTTGATCACCGATCTCGATGGCCTGATCACCGACGCCAATCGCAAGGCCGTCGAGATGTTCGGCTACGAGCCGCGGGTGCTGATCGGCCTGCGGATCACCACGGTTCACCGCACGGGCACAGCCTTTCTCGGCTCCGATCGATTTGCGCAACTGCGCGACGGACGGGAAATCACCTACCAGACCCGCGTCACAACGCGCCGCGGTGACGAGATCCCGATGGAGGTGCACGCGAAGCTGATCGAGCGCCGCGGCCAATCCTTCATCCAGTGGATCCAGCGCGATATGAGCGAGCGACTGCAGCTCGAGGAGATGCGCAGCGACCTGATCAGCATGATCTTCCACGATCTGCGCAGTCCGCTCGGCAATGTGATCACGTCGCTCGAAACCATCGTGACGAGCCTGCCGCACGATCGCGTGATGGAGCACGCGTTGCTGACGATCGCGCAACGCTCGGCGGGGCGGATGTCGCGGCTTGTAGATTCGCTCCTCGATCTGCGACGGCTCGAGGCCGGTCAGCTTGTACTCCAGCGTGATGCCACAGACCTGCGCGAGCTCGTCGAAGAGGTCTTCGAATTGACGGCGCCGATGGCCAAGGTCAAGCACACAAGTCTGCTGACCGAACTACCCGAGGATCTGCCCTTCGTCGCGCTCGATAGCGACATGATCCGCCGGGTGCTCATCAACCTCGTGGAGAACGCGATCAAGTACACGCCAATCCGCGGGCGCGTCACGCTCTCGGCTGTCGTTGCGCCCGCCGAGGTCATCCTGGCTGTCACCGATACCGGCCCGGGGATCCCGCTGGCAGACCAGGGCCGGGTCTTCGGGATGTTCACGCGGCTCCAGCGCGATCGCGGCGCAAAGGGGCTCGGACTCGGTCTGGCGTTCTGTCGGCTGGCCGTGCAGGCGCATGAAGGCCGGATCTGGGTGGAGAGTGAACCGGGGGCCGGCAGCACCTTTCGGGTGGCCCTGCCGCGCGGCGCTCGGGCCGAGAATTAGCGCCGGGTCAGTCGACCCGGCAGGATGGGATCGAACGAGGCATGCAGAAGATCGGCAAGGACATCTACGTTGAATCCAGCTTCCCTGGGGTGACCGTCGGCGCGATCGTGACCGGCGAGGGCGTGGTGTTGATCGACGCCCCGACGCACCCCGCCGACGCCCAGTTGTGGCGGATGCGTCTGCGCGAGTTGACCGACCAGCCGCTGCGTTACCTGATCCTGCTCGATCACCACAGGGATCGGGCGATGACGGTCAGCTTGTTCGGCGTGCCCGTGATCGCGCACGATCAAACCCTTGAGCAGATGCGGACGTGGCCCGAGCAGTTCAAGCCGCTGTTGCCCGAGACCGGCGCCGATGCGGAGTGGGTCAACGATTGGGGCGGGGCGCGTTTGACTCTGCCGACGATCACGTTTTCGGAGCAGATGCGCCTGGCGCTCGGCGGCAGGACGCTTCACCTCTTCCATCGTCCCGGCTCGGCGCCCGGCGCGACCTGGGTCGAGATCCCCGACGCTGAGGCGGTCTTCCTCGGCGATGCAGCCGCCCTGAAGTCTCCGCCCTTCCTGGCAGAAGCCGATCTTGAAGCCTGGGTGAACGTGCTCGCCGAGTGCCGCAAGAAGAAGACGGCTGGGCGCGTCGTCGTCCCCGGGCGGGGCGGCCTGACGAACAAGCTGGCGCTCAAACCGGCTGAGGATTTCCTCAAGCTGGTCCGGCGGCGCCTCGACTCCTTCAGCAAGGGCAAGAAGGGCCGCGCCGACCTCGACAAGGTGGCGGCTGAGTTGGTCGAGTGGTTCCCGGCGAACGCCGACCTTCGCGATCACTATCTGCGTCGGCTTTCACACGGCCTCGAAGCCCAGTTCGATGCCCAGATCCTGGCGACCGCTCAGCGATCCTGAACCATGATCCCTCTGATCGAATACACCCGCGGCACGCTTTCGGAGTCGGTGCACGACGGCGCTGTGGTCGTTGTTGACGCGACGGGCCGGGTTCTCGCCTCGGCCGGCGACACGGGCGCGCCGGTCTTCGTCCGCTCTTCGGGCAAGCCTTTTCAGGCGCTGCCCCTTGTGGCGAGCGGCGCCGCCGCGGCCTGGGGCTACACCGGGCGCGAGCTGGCGCTGGCCTGCGCCTCGCATCGCGGCTCGGCGATCCACGTCGAGGCCGCGCGTGGGATCGCGGCCCGCCTGGGTGTGACGGCCGAAGACCTGCAATGCGGCACGCACGTCGTCGAAGACAGCGAGACCGAGGCCGAGTTGATCCGCTCGGGCGGGCGTCGCGATTCCTTCCATCACAATTGCTCGGGCAAGCACCTCGGCATGCTCGCCACGGCCCGCCATCTCGGCCAGCCCATCGAGGGCTACCTCGAAGTCGCCGGCGCCGTCCAGCAGGGTGTGCTGCGCTCGGTCTCANNCACAATTCTGCGATGTGCCAACCGCCGAGATCGGCCTGGGCACCGACGGCTGTTCGGCCCCGAACTTCGCCGTGCCGCTGGCGGCCACGGCGCTTGGCGTCGCGCGGCTGCTTGACCCGGATGCCCCGGCCGAAGCGCAAACCGTGACCAAGGCCATGATGCAGCACCCCGAGATGGTGCAGGGCGACGGCGGTTTCGACACCGAATTCATGCGTCTGCTGGCGGGCCGTGCGATCTCCAAACGCGGCGCCGAAGGCGTGCAGATCATCGGGCTCGCCCCGCACGCCGGCCGGCCGGCCATCGGCCTTGTCGTCAAAGTGGCGGATGGCTCAGCCCGCGCCGCAACACCGGCGGCCGCAGCTGCGCTGGCGCAACTCGGCCTGTTGAGCGCCGACGAACTGGCCGAAGTTCAGGCGCGCGGCTGGCTCCCGCCTGTGCCGCAGCGCAACTGGCGCGGTCTGTTGACTGGCGAGATGCGCGCCCTGTTCACGTTCTGAGCCGCAGTCGATGCCCGGCGAACGGATCCTCCTGGTCGACGACGAAGCCCATATCGTCGAGCTGGCACGTCTCTACCTGGAACGTGACGGCTTCGCCACTCTCTCCGCGGCTACCGGGCCCGAAGGCCTCGCAGCCGCGCTCGATCAGCAACCAGACCTCGTGGTGCTGGATGTGATGCTGCCGGGGCTGGACGGGTTCGAGGTTTGTCGCAGGGTCCGGGCGCGCAGCAATGTGCCGATCCTCATGCTGACTGCGCGTGACGACGACCTGGATAAGATCCTGGGCCTCGAGCTCGGCGCCGA
>DKKP01000437.1 GCA_002455335.1 Anaerolineales bacterium UBA6663
CCTGGTCGGCGCGCTGCTGGCCGTGGCGATGGTCGGCTCGATCAACATCGCCCGCGACGACAAGGAGAGGGAATAAGCCATGTCGATCCCGCTTTCGTGGTATCTGGCCCTCTCGGCCGCGCTTTTCAGCATCGGCGTCTTTGGCGTGCTCTCGCGCCGAAACGCCGTCGGTGTGTTGATGGGNNATGCTCAACGCCGTCAACATCAACCTGGTGGCCTTCTGGCATTACGGCGCCTTCGGCCCGTCAACGGGCCTGGCCTTCGCCCTGATCGTGATCGCCATCGCGGCGGCCGAGGCGGCTGTCGGCCTGGCCCTGATCATCTCGGTGTACCGCCGCCGCAAGACCGTGGTGGTCGACGACGTCAACCTGATGAAGTTCTAGCCCAAAGGCTGTAAGCCGCCGGCTGGCGAAAGACAAACGCGCGCATGAGCCCTGAACTCGTCTCCCTCACCTGGTTGATCCCGGTCCCGCCGTTGGTCAGCTTCTTCCTGATCATCCTGCTGACCAACCGCTCCAAGGCCCTGAGCCACACGATCGCGATCGCGTCGATTGCGACCTCGTTCGTGTTGAGCTGGATCGTGGCGTTCGCGGCCTTTGGCACCCCGCACTTCGGCGCCGAAGACGCGATCGGCGCGTTGTCGGTGCCCTGGTTCGATGTGGGCTCGGGCGCGTTCATGATGGGCGTGCTTGTCGACCCGCTGACCGCGATCATGCTCTTTTTTGCCTCGACCGCGATGCTCGCGATCTTCGTGTACAGCGTCGGCTACGGCAACTACGGCAAGAAGCTCGATCCGCATGACAAGCCGGGCTGGCCGGCGCACAATGGCGTCGACCCGCTCTACTCGCGCTTCTTCGCGTACCTCTCGCTCTTCGCCTTCGGCATGCTCGTGCTGATCCTGGCCGACAACCTGTTGCTCATGTTCATGGGCTGGGAGGTCATGGGTCTGTGCTCGTACCTGCTGATCGGCNNTGGGAAGCGGTGGGCCTGGTGTCGTACCTGCTGATCGGCTTCTGGTATGCGCGCAAGTACGACGACCCGAACAAGATCACGCCGCGGCAGGCCGGGGTCAAGGCCTTCATGACCACGCGCGTCGCCGACGTGATCATGCTGCTGGGCATCGTCTACCTGTACTTCGCGACCGGCACGCTCTCGTTCCGCGAGATCATGTTTGCGCACGAGGGCGAGATGCTTCACCACCTGGCGAGCACGCCTTCGATCGTGGCCGGGCTCTCGCAGGCCAGCCTGGTCGGCATCCTTGTGCTGATCGGCACGATCGGCAAGAGCGCGCAGTTCCCGCTGCATACCTGGCTGCCCGATGCCATGGAGGGCCCGACCCCGGTCTCGGCCATGATCCATGCGGCCGCCATGGTCTCGGCCGGCGTGTACTCGGTGATCCGCATGTACCCGGTGCTTGCGGCCGATGGGTTGGTGGCCCATGCTGCGGAGGCGGCCGGACACGCGGCTGAAGCTGCGGCGCATGGCCCGGTGATCACCACGCCGATGGGTGTGCTGGCCTTTATCGGCGCCTTCACGGCGCTGTTCGCGGCGACCATCGCGGTGGCCCAGAACGACGTCAAGAAGGTGCTGGCCTACTCGACGATCTCGCAGCTCGGCTTCATGCTCGCCGCGTTGGGCATCGGCGGCTACGTGGCCGCGGCCTTCCACCTGATGACCCACGCCTTCTTCAAGGCCCTGCTCTTCCTGGGCTCGGGCTCGATCATCCACGGCATGGAGCACGGCGCGCACCACGCGCACGATCACGCCTCTGACCCGCAGGACATGCGCTTCATGGGCGGGCTGCGGCACAAGATGCCGATCACGTTCGTCACCTTCTTCATCGGCGGCATGGCGCTGGCCGGGCTGCCCATCGTCACGGCCGGCTTCTGGTCGAAGGACGAGATCCTGCTCGATGCCTGGCTTCACGCGCCGGCCGTGTTCTACACCCTGGCGCTGGCGGCGCTGCTGACGGCGTTCTACACGACGCGCCAGTTGTGGATGGTGTTCTTTGGCGCACCGCGCTCGCCCTCGGCCGAGCACGCGCACGAGAGCCACTGGACGATGACGGCCCCGCTGGTGGTGCTTTCGGTCTTCGCCGTGGGCGCGGGCTGGCTCAACATCCCGGCCGACTTCCCGCTCTTCGGGCAACTCGTGGCGAGCCTCGGCCTCGAGCCGGGCTGGTTGCATCACTTCCTCGGCGGGACGCTGGTCGAGCACCCTGAGACCCCGGCCTTCACGCCTGTGCCCCTGATCACATCGCTGGTTGTGGCGCTGGGTGGGATCACGCTGGGCTGGCTGGTCTATCGCAATGCCTGGAAGACGTCGAGCGACGTCGACCCGGTCGAGCGCGGGATCGGCGGCGTGATCTACGGCCTGCTCAAGAACAAGTACTGGGTCGATGAGCTCTACGACGTGCTCTTCGTCAAACCCGCCTTCTGGCTTGGCCGCGTGTTCTTCACCGGCATCGACAAGGGCGTGATCGACGGCTTCCTGCACGGCGTCGCCTGGATCAGCGTCGGCGTCGGCAACGTCTTCCGCGATTACTTCGACAAGCCGGTGGTCAACGGCGCCAGCGACGGCTCGGGTGTGGCAGTCAAATGGGCCGGGCGCGAGCTGCGGCCGATCCAGACCGGGCGCGTGCAGCAGTACCTGATCATGGTCATGGCCGCGGCCTTCGTCATCGGCTTCTTCATGTGGGCGGCCAGGTGAGCAGCATGGACCTCCTGAACAGTCACCTCCTCAGTTTGATCCTGTTGACGCCGGTCGCCGGCGCGCTCGTGCTGCTGCTGATCCCGCGCGATCAGGTCGGCGCCCTGCGCTGGACGGCGTTCATCGCCTCGCTCGTGCCGCTGGCGCTCTCGGTCGTGCTCTGGCTGAACTTCCAGCCCGACGTCGCCGGCTATCAGTTCCGCGAGGACTTCCTCTGGTTCCCGCTGGTCGGTTCGGAGTACAGGCTGGGCGTCGACGGCGTCAGCCTGCCGATGGTGCTTCTGACCGCGCTGCTCGCGCCGCTTGGCGTGCTCTTCAGCTTTGGGGTGCAGGACAAGGTCAAGGCCTATATGATCCTGTTCCTGCTGCTTGAGACGGGCAGCTTTGGCGTGTTCATGGCGCTCGACCTGCTGCTGTTCTTCTTGTTCTACGAGATCGGCCTGATCCCGATGTACTTCCTGATCAACATCTGGGGCAGCGCCAACAAGCAGTACGCGTCGTTCAAGTTCATGCTTTACACCATGGCCGGCTCGCTCGGTCTGTTGCTGGCCACCCAGGTCATCGGCCTGACGCTCGGCTCGTTCAGCATCGAGAACGCGGTGACGGCCTGGCCGGCCTGGTCGGGCACGATCGCGGGCCTCTCGGCGACGACCGTGCGCGCGATCGCGTTCTGGGCGTTCGTGATCGCCTTCGCGATCAAGGTGCCGATCTGGCCCTTCCACACCTGGCTGCCCGACGCGCACNNATGCTGGCCGGCGTGCTGCTCAAGCTTGGCGCTTACGGCTTCCTGCGACTTGTGCTGCCGCTCTACCCGGTCGAGGCCGCGGCGGGCGCGCCTGTGCTGGCGACGCTGGCGACGATCGCGATCGTGGCCGCGGCCTTCGCCTCGTTTGGCCAGAGCGACTTCAAGCGCCTCGTGGCGTATTCGTCGGTCAACCACATGGGCTTTGTGGCCCTGGGCGTGGCCGTGGCGGCCTGGACGGCCCAGCACGGCGGCGCGCAGGAGGGCATCCTGGCGCTCAACGGCGCTGTGCTGCAGATGTTCAACCACGGCCTGAGCGCGGCCGGCATGTTCCTGCTGGTCGGCGTGATCTATGACCGCACGCACACGCGCAACCTCGATGACTTCGGCGGGCTGATGCCGCTGATGCCGGTCTACGGCGGGCTGCTGCTCTTCACCAGCATGGCCTCNNTACGGCATGATCCTCCTGTTCACCAGCATGGCCTCGCTCGGACTGCCCGGACTGAACGGCTTCGTCTCCGAGTTCATGGTCGTGCGCGGCGCCTTCCCGGTCTTCTCTGTGCTGACCGCGATCTCGATGGTCGGCCTGCTGATGACCGGCGCGTACATCCTGTACGGGATCTACAAGACCATTTACGGCCCGCTAAACACGAAGTGGGTCGGGCACACGTCGGATATCTCGGTTCGCGAGGTCATTGCCTGGGCGCCGCTCGGCATCCTGATGCTTGTGCTTGGCCTGGCCCCGAACTGGATGGTGAGCGTGATCAACGCGGCGGTAGCGAGGCTGTTCTAAATAGGTTTCAGGTGGGATTAGGCCCTCATGGGGCCGCCTCCCACCTGAAACCCATGTGAGTCATTATGACCTTTCCTTTCCTTTCGGTCATCACGTTTGCGCCGTTGGTGGCGGGCCTGGGCATCCTGCTCTTGCCGCCTGAGCGTAAAGACGCGGCCCGGACGACGGCGCTGGTGACGGCGGCCTTCACGGTGCTGCTCTCGGGCTACCTGTACTTCGCTTACGATCAGGCGGCCGGGGGCTTCCAATTCGTCGAGGACGTGGCCTGGATCCCGCAGCTTGGCATCCGCTACCACATGGGTGTCGACGGCTTCAGCCTGCCGATGCTGCTGCTGACCGGCATCGTGCTGCTGACCGGGGTGATGATCTCGTGGGGCATCGAGGACCGCGCCCGCGAGTACATGGCGTTCTTCCTGATCCTGTCGGTCGGCGTGTTCGGCGTCTTCGCCGCGCTCGACCTGTTCCTGTTCTTCTTCCTGCTCGAGATCGCGGTCTTCCCCAAGTTCCTGATGATCGTGGTTTGGGGCTACCCGAAGACGCGCGAATACGGCGGCATGAAGCTGACGCTGTATCTGTTCCTGGCCTCGCTTGTGGCCCTGGTCGGTGTGTTGGCGCTGTACGCGGCGCTGCCGGCCGGTGCGCGCTCGTTCGGCCTGCTCGACATGGCGGCCGCGAACTTCTCGCCCGAGTTACAGCGCTGGGCCTTCCCGCTGATCTTCGGCGGATTCGCGATCATGGGCGCGATCTTCCCGCTGCACTCGTGGGCGCCCGATGGCCACGTGGCCGCGCCGACTGCGATTTCGATGATGCTGGCCGGCGTCGAGATGAAGATCGGGATGTACGCGGCGCTGCGCATCGGCGTGTATCTGCTCCCTGAGGGCGCCAAGTTCTGGGCGCCCGTGATCGTGGCGTTCGCGCTGGTCAACGTGATCTACGCGGCCTATATCGCCCTGATCCAGAAGGACTTCAAGTACATCATCGGCTTCTCGTCCGTGTCGCACATGGGGCTTGTGATGCTTGGCTTTGCGACGCTCAATCCGCTTGGGTTGACCGGCGCCGGGCTGCAGATGTTTTCGCACGGCGTGATGACGGCCCTCTTCTTCTCCATCGTCGGCATGGTCTACGACCGCGCACACACCCGCCAGCTCCCCGAGCTCGGCGGCATGATGCAGCGCATGCCCTGGGCGGGCATCGCCTTCCTGGTCGGCGGCTTCACGTCGATGGGCATGCCGGGCTTCTCGGGCTTTGTGGCCGAGATCCCGATCTATATGGGGCTGTGGCAGGGCGTGGCGCTCGACCCGCTCAACCTGCCGGGCTTCATGACGACACCCTGGTTCTTCCCGCTGGCGGCGATCATCTCGGCGCTGTCGATCGTCATCACAGCGGCCTACATCCTGCTGGCTGTGCGGCGCGTGTTCTTCGGCCAGCTCCCGGCGCAATTCGCCGATCTGCCGGATGTGAGCGCGCTCGACAAGACGGCGCTTGTGTTGCTGAGCGGTCTGATGATCGTGGTCGGGCTGTACCCGGCCATCATGGCGCCGCTCGTCGAGAGCGGCATCCAGCCGGTGCTGCAGGCGTTGGGCGGCGGCTGATTGTGGATTGCTGATTGCTGACAGCTCATCGCTGACAGCTCACAGGGCTAGTGCTTGATGAATATTCAGCCTTTTGAACCTTCTCACATCCTGGCGCTGGCGCCCGAGATCGTGCTCGTGATCTCGGCTGCCGTGATCATGCTCGCCGACGTCAACCGCGGACGCGAACGCAAGCGCGAACTCGGCGTGGTCGCCGCGCTCGGCTTCGGGGCGGCGCTGATCGCCGGGTTGTTGTTCACGCTGCCCGCGTTGACCGCCGACGGCCAGTTCGGCGGCATGGTGCGCAACGACACAGCGGCCTTTGCGTTCCGGATCCTGTTCCTGTTCGCCGGCTTGATGACGGCCCTGATCGCGACAGACTCGCCCGTGATCGGCAAAGAGGGTGAGTTCTACCTTGTGCTGACCGGCTCGGTCATCGGCATGAACTTCATGGCGCTCTCGACCGACCTGGTGATGCTCTACCTCGCCATCGAGGCCTCGTCGATCGCGCTCTACGCGTTGGCGGGCTCGCTGCGCGAGAGCGACAAGAGCGCCGAATCCGGTCTGAAGTACTTCCTCTTTGGCGCTTTCACCTCGACCGTGCTGCTCTATGGCTTCAGCCTGCTCTACGGCTTCACCGGGAGCACCAACCTGTTCGAGATCGGCGCCGTGATCGGCCAGGCCGGCGTCGGCGGCGTGCCGACCCAGCCCGTGATCCTGGCGCTGTTGATGGTGTTGATCGGCCTGGGCTTCAAGGTCTCGGCCGTGCCCTTTCACTTCTGGGCGCCCGACGTGTACGAGGGCGCGCCGACCCCGATCACGGCCTTCCTGTCTGTGGCGTCGAAGGCGGCCGGCTTCGCCGTGCTGCTGCGTTTGCTGCTGACCATCTTCCCCGGCTACGGCGCGATCTGGACCGGGATCATCGCTGCGCTGGCGCTTCTGACGATGACGGTCGGCAACCTGCTGGCCATGCAGCAGCGCAACATCAAGCGCCTGCTGGCTTACTCGTCGATCGCCCAGGCCGGTTACATCCTGCTCGGGCTCGCGGCTTATTACAACCTGAACACCGATGGGAACGTCGGCGGCGAGCACGCCATCGGCGCTGTCGTGTACTACCTTGGGATGTACACGCTCACCAACCTGGTGGCCTTCGGCGTGATCGTGCTGGTCAGCCGGGTCACGGGCTCGGACGAGATCGCGGACTTCAGCGGGCTCTCGCGCAAGTCGCCGGGGTTGGCCCTGGCGATGCTCGTGGCGCTGCTCTCGCTCGGCGGCATCCCGCCGCTGGCCGGGTTCTTTGGCAAGCTGTACCTGTTCGCGGCGGCGGCTGAAGCTAATCTGCTGTGGCTGGTCATCGCCGGCGCGGTCAACGCCCTGGTGGCCCTGTACTACTACCTGATCGTGCTCAAGGTCATCTATCTGGGCCAGCCCAAAGACGAGGCGACCTTCCCGGTCAGCCGGCCCTACGCTTTTGCGCTGTGGATCGGCTCGCTGGGCGTGATCCTGGTCGGCGTGATCGCCGGGCCTTTCGTCCAGATCGCGCAGGCGGCCGGCACGAATTTCATTCGATGACGGTTTAGGAGGAAGGCCCGGGCGGGCAGCGCCCACCCGGGCCTTCCCCCTAAACTTTATCCGATCACTCGCATTGACTCTCGGTTAATGTGGGTGATAAAATGCACAAACTCATGACGCAGGACCCGAATTCGGCGCCGCCGCGGACCCCGCAACTGGTCTCGACGGCGCTTATCATGGCGATGGCGCTGGGCGGGGTTTTGATGCTCGCCATCGTTTTGGGTCTGGTCGTTTTGGGTATGCGCATCGATCAAGCGCTGAGCACGCGCCCGTGGGTAACCCTTGGAATGGTGGTTTTGAGCGCTCCCTTCACCATCTGGGCGCTTTACCACTTGATGATGAGGGCGGTCAAACCCAAAGCAGGAAAATCGCAGGGCGGGTGACGCCAGGTGATTTTTGGACACTCACAAGATAGGAGAACCACAAGCTTGAGCGGACATGACCATGCTCACGCCCCGCGCCGGGCCGGTTTCTGGCGCTGGATCTGGTTAGCTGCGATGATCGGCGCTGCCGTGCTTGCTTTCTACGCACGCGGCATCTCGGTTGAGGCTGTGCCGCTGGGACAGACGATCTGGGGCGTATTTGCTCCGGTTCCGCCAGCCGTGATCCTGCCGTCTGAACCAGCCTGGGCCGGGCTTTACCTGATCCCGGGATTGGTTCCATTCACCAATACGATGGCATCGGCCACGATCGTGTTGGTCCTCATCGCCCTTTTCATCTTCCTGGTGGTTCAGCCGGCCGTGCGGGGCAACGATCTCGTGCCGCCCAGTGGGTTCGGTGGTGGGCTCTATCACCTGTTCGAGATGGGGGTCGAGTGGTTGTGGAACACGGCGGAAGCCGCCGCCGGCCACAAATGGGCGCCTCGAATCTTCCCGTTTACGGCAACGATCTTCCTGCTGGTGTTGTTCATCAACCTGTTTGGCCTGGTCCCGATCCATGAGACCTGGGGCTATACCAAGCGGGCCCACGGCACCATCCCGGGTTACCAGATGATCGCGGTTGGCCCGGCCCAGTTCATCGATGGCCGTTCCGCCAGTGAGCCGGATGAGGAATTGCACGCGATCGAGGAGAAGTATGCGGCAGCGGGCGAAGAAATCCCGAGCAAGGCGCTCTACTACCATGAGGCAGCGCCCTGCCCGCATTGCGAAGTGGTGCCGACCTTGCGCCGTGCCTCGACCGACCTCAGTTTCACCCTGGCTCTGGCCTTGATCACGGTGATCATGGTTCAGGTCTTTGGCGTGTGGTCGCTTGGGATCGGCTACTTCACCAAGTTCTTCAACCTGAGCACGATCATCGATAAGCCGTTCTTCGGCGTGATCGACTTCATCGTTAGCTTGATCGAGTTGATCTCCGAGTTTGCCAAGATCCTGTCGCTGACCTTGCGGTTGTTCGGCAACATGTTCGCCGGCGGCTTGCTCCTGACGATCATTGGCTCGCTAACGGTGTTCTTCGTGCCTGGTCTGTTTGTCGGGCTCGAGATCGCTATCGGCGCGATCCAGGCGTATGTGTTCTCGGCCTTGGCCCTGACCTTTATGAGCCAGGCCACGGTCAGCCATCACGGTGACGGACACTGATTTCTCAGACGGGTTGTGACCTTGGTGCAAGCGCCCTCGACATGGGCGACACAAACCCGGCAAAGGCAACTGCAAACGTATTCTCGAGGAGACCTTATTCATGGAAACTGAGGCAGCAATTCAGTTGGCTCGCTTTATCGGGGCGGGCTTGGCCGCGATCGGCGTGGCCGGCGCCGGCGCCGGCATCGGAACGGTTGTGGGCGGCGCCGTGCAGGCGATGAGCCGCAACCCCGATTTCACCGGCACGATCCAGACCAACATGATCCTGGGCATCGCGTTCGCCGAGTCGACCGCGATCTTCGCCCTGGCTATCGCGTTCATCATCCTTTTCGTCTAAGGATCACGTCATGGACGCACTCGCAAATCTCGGAATCAACGGCGGCTTGCTCCTCTTCTTCGCCGTGTATTTCTTTCTTGTGATGTTTGTTTTCACGCGATGGGGTTTCGATCCCATTCGCAAGATCTTGCATGAACGCAAGCTCAAGATCGCCCAGGGCCTCGAGGATGCCCGCATCGCGGGTGAGGCCCGCGCCAATGCCGAGGCGCAGGCGAAGCTCGTGATCGCCGAGGCCCAGCAGGAGGCCAACCGCCGGGTGGCCGAGGCCGTCGAGCGCGCCGAGCGTCGCCGCAGGCAGGGCCGGTGTGAAGCGGATGGCGCCGG
>DKKP01000073.1:0-7252 GCA_002455335.1 Anaerolineales bacterium UBA6663
GTGGTGAGCGGGGGCTCGCTGTCGGCCGGGATCGACGTGCGCCTCGATGTCGGCGACGTGCCCGGCGGCATTATCGAGGATCTGGCCGTCGGCAAGTACGTGGTCATCGAGGGCGCTACAAGGCGCACCTTCTTCTCGATCATCACCGACATCGCGCTCGGCCACGCCAACCCCGAGCTGGCACTCAACCCGCCGATGCCCGAGGACGATTACAGCCGCGACATCTACGCCCGCGAGCTGGCCTTTGGCCGCGTCAACGTCGCACCGATGCTGCTGCTCGAAGAGGACGCCAAGACGCCGAAGCCGGTGAAGACGATCCCGGCGCATTTCTCGGTGGTGTATGAGGCCTCGGCCGAGGACGTCGATCAGATCTTCGGCCAGGAAGACGCCACGCACTTCCACATCGGCTCGCCGCTCGACATGGACGACGTCAAGGTCAACCTCGACCTCAAGCGCTTCGTCGAGCGCTCGTCAGGCGTGTTCGGTAAGTCGGGCACGGGCAAGAGCTTCGTCACCCGCACGATCCTGGGCGGTGTGCTCAAGGCCGACGCGGCCTCGTGTCTGATCTTCGACATGCACAACGACTACGGCTGGCAGGTGCAGAACGAGCGTGGCCAGAGCTACCCGGGCCTGCGCCAGATCTTCGATGCCGGCAAGGTCAACGTCTTTACGCTCGACCCCGAAAGCTCGCGCGCGCGCAACAGCAAGATCGACGGCACATTGCGGATCGGGTATGAGCAGATCGACCCCGAGGACGTCGAGATGCTGGCCGGCGTGCTTGGCCTCTCGGAGGTACAGGTCGGGGCGCTGTATTACTTGCGCCGTAAGCTCGGCAAGCGTTGGGTCGGCGAACTGCTGCGTGAAGACGAGTCTGAGGCGCTGACCACGATCGAGGATGAGGAGCGGATCCAGTCGGGCACGCTGCGCGCGATCCAACGCAAGTTCGAGCTCTTCCGGCGCTTCGACTTTCTGACCGAGCAGACCCCGAGCGGCGACCTGGTCGAAGAGATCTTCTTGCGTCTCAACCGCGGCACAAGCGTGGTGCTCGAATTCGGCAACTTCGGCAATACGCTGGCCGCGTATGTGCTTGTGGCGAACTACCTGACGCGTCGGATCCATGCCCGCTACGTCGAGCAGAAGAACCAGGCCGTCGGCAAGCAGACCGGCGATCCGCGCCCGCTGATGATCGTGATCGAGGAGGCGCACAAGTTCCTGGATCCCGACATCGCTGGCCACACGATCTTCGGCACGATCGCGCGCGAGCTGCGCAAGTACAACGTCACGCTGCTGATCATCGACCAGCGGCCAAGCGGCATCGATGACGAGGTGATGAGCCAGATCGGCACGCGCGTCACCTGTCTGCTCGACAACGAGGCCGACATCCGGGCCGTGTTTTCGGGCGTGAGCGGCGCCGCGCAGCTGCGCCAGGTGCTCGCCAGGCTCGACACCCAGCAGCAGGCCCTGATCCTGGGCCATGCCGTGCCGATGCCGGTCGTCGTCCGCACGCGCGATTACGACGCGGCGCTCGTGAACGCCCTGCGCGGCGGAACGCCGGCCCAGAAGGCCGCCCAACGCGAGCGCGATGCGAAAGCCATGTGGGGCGAATAACCTGATATGAAACCACTGGATATCGTGGGAGGGGGGACGGTCCTTTGTCTCGTCCTGGCGGCCTGTGCGCCGTCGCCCGAGCAAGATCAGGCGCTCATCGCCGGGCTCGAAAGCGCCACGGCGCGCGCGACCGATCTCAATCGGCGCGTTCAATCGATGCCGCGCTAAGTGGATCGGGTGGTGCCCCATGAAGCCTCTCCTGCTTTCGCTTGACGACGCCCGACGGCTGGCGGTGCGTGCTCAATGGCTCTCGGCCGAGCGGCCGCAGCCCGACCGCGAAGGGATGCTCGCGACGGCACGGGCCCTGCGCTGCCTTCAGCTCGATCCGCTCAATGCCGTGGCGCGCAGCCATCGGCTTGTCATGTTCAGCCGGGTCGGCCCGCACGATACGGCCGAGTTCGACAAGGTCGCGTACGGCGAGCGGCACATGTTCGAGTATTGGGCGCATTGCGCATCGCTTGTGCTGACCGAGGATCTGCCGATCCATGCACAGCGCATGCGTGGGTATCTCAGGCGCACCGATGCCTCGGGGCGACGGATGCGCGCCTGGATCGCGCAGAACGATCGGCTGAGGCGCTACGTCCTGGGGCATATCCGTCGGCATGGTCCAACGCTCTCGCGTGACCTCGAGGAGGACGGTCTTCATCCAAAGGCCTGGGTCAGCACAGGCTGGACCTCTGGCCGCAACATCAGCCGCATGCTCGACTTCCTCTGGCTGAGCGGCGCGATCACGGTCACGGCGCGACAGGGCGGGCAGAAGGTCTGGGATCTGACCGAGCGTGTGATGCCCGACTGGGCGCCGAACGGTCGGTACGGTGAACGGCGGACGACGGGCCTGGCGATTGAACACGCGCTGCGTGCGCTTGGCCCGGCAACGACGCGTCATATCCAGATGCACTTCGTGCGCTACCGCTATCCGGAGTTTGATTCGGCCTTCGCGGGTTTGCGTCGTGCGGGGCGGGTGGTGCCGGCGACCATCAGTGGGTTACCGGGCGAGTGGTGGCTGCATGCTGACCAACTCAATTGGCTCGCCGAAGGCGCTGAGCCGCGCACGGTGCTGCTCTCGCCGTTCGACAACCTGATCGCCGATCGGGCGCGGACCGAGCGGTTGTTTGACTTCGAGTTCCGTATCGAGATCTACACGCCGGTAGCCAAGCGAAAGTTCGGGTATTACGTGCTCCCGATCCTGCACGGTGAGCGACTGATCGGCCGGATCGACCCGCAGTTCGAGCGCGAGACTGGCACGCTGCGCGTCAACGCGGTTTACGCCGAGCCCGATGCGCCGCGCGGCGCGGGGCCGGATGTCGCGGCAGCCATCACCGAGTTGGGCACGTTCCTCGGCGCGCGCGTGATCGCGATCGACAAACGGCGCACTCCGGCTGCCTGGCGCCCGGCGCTTTCGGCGGCGACGGCGTAGACCTCGGGGTACGCCCGGTGTGTCGATGCTGTCGGCAAACCCCTGTGCGTCAGTGGCACCCCCCCGGCTGTCGATCGTCATCCCGGCGAATGCCGGGATCCAGTGGCCACCGACTCGTCCGGCTGAAGGGGTTCGGGGCCCCGGCTTTCGCCGCGGCGACGAGCTCAGCCAGTTTGCCAACAGCATCACCTTGCCCGTGCACACCAAAGGGCGAGCGCAACACGCGCGCGCAACGGCGGGCGGTACAATGGCCAGACCGTATCACGCGGACGGCGGTCCGAGATCCGCGGCAAGCCAACACACACGACTCATGATCAAGATCCTGCACTTCGCCGACCTGCATATCGGCATGGAAAACTACGGGAGGATCGACCCGGAGACCGGGATCTCGAGCCGCATTCGCGACTTCCTCGATCGTCTCGATGAGGTCATCGCGCAGGCCGAGCAGCGCGAGGCCGATCTGATCCTGTTCGCGGGCGATGCCTTCAAGACTCGCGACCCCGACCCCACTCAGCAACGCGAGTTCGCGCTGCGCGTCAAGAAGCTGGCCTCGCTGGCGCCGTCGCTGCTCCTCGTCGGCAACCACGATGTGCCGGGCATCGCGGCGCGCGCCACGTCCGTCGATATCTTCAACACGCTGACCGTTGAGGGCGTCATCGTGGGGCGCAAGCCCGAGGCGCGTGTGGTCGAGACGCGCAACGGCCCGCTCTTCCTGGCCTGGATGCCGTTCCCGGTGCGCAACCGACTCCTGGCGCAGGAGGAGGCACAGGGCGCGTCGATCGAGGAGCTCGACCGTGCCGTCGAGACGCTTGTCGCGCAGATGTTGGATGACTTCGCCCGACGCGCCGAGACGCATGATATGCCGCGCGTGCTCGCCGGGCACTTCTCGGTGGGCGGAGCGCGCTTTAACTCGGAGCGCAGCGTGATGATCGGCCGCGACCTGGTCATTCCCAAGGCGGCGCTGGCCGACCCGGCCTGGGACTACGTGGCCCTCGGCCACATCCATCAGCATCAAAACCTGGCCAGCGGCAATGAGCGACCGCCAATCGTGTACTCAGGGTCGCTCGAGCGCATCGATTTCGGCGAGGAGGTCGAGACCAAAGGCTTCTGCTGGGTCGAACTCGAGCGTGCCGCCACGCGCTGGTCGTTCGTGCCGGTTGCGGCGCGCCCATTTCGCACTTTGCATGTCGACGCCCGTGGCGAAGCCGACCCGACGAAGCTGGTCGTCGAGCGCATCGCCACACGCGATTTGAACGGCGCCGTGGCCCGGATCGCGATCCAGCTCGACGAGGGCCAGGAGCCGACCTTTCGACGACGCGAGATCGAGGCCGCGCTCGCCGAGGCCGGCGTCGCCACCATCGCCGGGATCACCATCGACGTGGATCGCACGGTTCGCGCCCCGGGCGTCGGCGGCTCGGCCGAGGCCCTGACCCCGCTGCAGTGGCTCGAACGCTATTTCAACGCCAAGGGCAAGCCTCCTGACCGCCAGGACCAACTGCTCCAGGCCGCGACCGAGTTGCTCGATGATCCGGAAGCCTGAAGCGTTCTGGCTGAGCCTCGCCGCCCGGCTGTGGCCGGGTGTGTTGACCGCGCCGCGCGACAGTCAGGTGAGCGCGGCCGCGGATCTGCTTGGCATCGTGCTCGGGCTGCCCTTCGCCCTCGCCGGCGTGGTTTGGCTGATCACGGCCACGGATCTATCGGTGATCGCAACGGCCTGGCCCGGGTTGCTCGTCGTGGGCGCCGTGATCTGGTTCGTTCAGCGGCAGCAGGCGTTCATCCTCATGGAGCTCAGCCCGGGTCGTTTTGGCGACAGCGATCTGACAGTCGACGGACCGCTGAACTGGGCGCTGCGTTGGACCTATGGGCCGGCCGCGATTTGGATCAACGTGATCCTGGCCGGGCTGTTCTGGTGGGATCAGCGCCGACAGATTCGGCAGTCGCGCTATGCGCTGTTGACGTTGCGCAACATGATCCTGTCGGTGGTCGCGACCGTGTTTGCGCCGCTCGTCGGGTTGCATGTGTTCATGGCGCTGGGCGGCACGCTGCCGGTCGCGGTGGCCGATCCGTTGATGTTGCTCAAAGCGCTTGCGGCGCTGGCGATCTACGGACTGACGGCGATGGTGATCCCGGCTGTGTATCTTGTGATGGTCGGGCGGTACTACACCGAGGGCGCGATCCGGCGCCGGGTGTTGCTCCGCTTCGCCGTGCTTGTGCTGTCGCTGCCGTTGATCGCCGACGTCTTTGGCCTGTTGGGCGCGCTCCTGCTAAACGGCTCGGGGTGGTTCGCGTTTGCGCTGTATGCCGTGGCCGTGGTCGTCGTGGCAGCCCTTGCGCACCGGTTCAGCCGCGCCGCAGAACAAAGCCGCCGACAGGCCCGTCACCTGGAGCGCCTCGAGCAATTCAGCCGCGCGCTGCTGACGCCAACCGACGACCTGGATGACGAGGGCGCGCTCTCGCTCGCATTGCGCGATCATCTTCCCGGCATGTTCCCGCCGCCGACCCGGCTCGAAGTCTGGCTCGGCCCGGATCAGGTGTTGGCGCGGCACCCGGAGACCGCCGAACCCTGCCCGGAGGGCATGTGGGCCTGGCTGATCGGCCAGCGTGAGCCACACCTGATCCCGGAGCGCGCATCGCGCCCCTGGGGCGGGGCGCATCACGAGGAGCATCTCATCGTCGTCCCGATCGTCAGCCAGTCGTCGGGCGAGGGCCTGGGTGGAATCGCGTTGAGCGTGCCGACGCGCACCCCGTTCGCCAACATGATCACGCCCGCCGACTTGAAAGACCTTGTGCCGGCCGCGACCGCTCTCGCGGCCCAGATCGCGGCGGCTCTGGCGCGGGCCGACGCGCAACGAGCCGCGCTCGAACACCAAAAACGCTCGCAGGAACTGGCCTTCGCCGGACAGGTGCAGGCCAGCTTCTTGCCGGACGCCGTGCCGCAGTTGCCCGGCTGGCAGTTCAGCGCCTGGATCACGTCGGCGCGCGAGACAAGCGGCGACTTCTTCGATTTCATCGCGCTGCCCGACGGTCGCCTCGCCCTGACGATCGCGGACGTCGCCGACAAGGGCACGGGCGCCGCACTGTACATGGCGCTCAGCCGAACGCTGCTGCGGACCTATGCGCGCGAGTATGTTGACGACCCGGTGCGCGTGATGACTGCCACAAACCAACGCTTGCTCGAGGACGTCCGCGCGAACATGTTCGTCTCGGCGTTTTACGGCGTGCTCGATCCGCATAGCGGAGAGCTGGTCTACGTCAATGCCGGTCACAACCCGCCGCTCTGGCGCAATCAGGGCGTTCACCGGCTGCTCAAAGGCACAGGGCCCGTTCTGGGCGCCCTGCCGGATCTGAGTTGGCGTTGCGAGCGGATCGGGCTTGCACCCGGCGACGTGGTGACGCTCTACACCGACGGCCTGACCGACGCGCTCGATGCCGACGGCGCGTTCTACGGCCAGGCGCGCCTCGAGGCCGTCGTGAGTCGCTTTGACGGCGGCACGGCCCAGACGGCGCGTAACCTTCTGCAGGCCGACATCGCCGACTTCCGCGCCGAAGCGCCGCTCGCCGACGACATCACGCTCGTCATCGTCCGCCGCGATCCGCTCACCCACTCACTCAATCACCCACTGACTCAATCCTGATGGTCCCTTTACGACTTGAGCTCAAGAACTTCCTGGCCTATCGCAACCCGTTGCCGCTCGACTTCAACGGCCTGCATGTCGGCGTGCTGGTCGGTGAGAACGGCGCCGGCAAGTCATCGTTGCTCGACGCGCTGACCTGGGTGCTCTGGGGGCGCGCACGCGCCAAGCGCGACGAGGAGCTGGTGCATCAAGGCCAGACCGAGATGCGCGTCGAGCTGACCTTCGGGCTTGGCGGCGACATCTATCGCGTCGTCCGGGCGCGCAAGATCGGGCGCGGCGCTGGGAGTGTGCTCGACCTGCAATCGCGGGTCGATGGACGTTGGTCGCCGCTGGGAGAGCCGACGATCCCAAAGACACAGGCCAAGATCGAGCGCCTGTTGCGGCTGAGCTACGAGACCTTCATCAACTCGGCGTACCTTGTCCAGGGCCAGGCCGATGCCTTCACTGGAAAGAAGCCTGCCGAGCGCAAACAGGTGCTGGCCGACATCCTCGGTCTGCAGGCCTGGGAGACTTATGAGGACCGGGCCAAACAAAGGGTCAGGGCGATCGAGGGCCAGCTGGCGGGCATCGATGCCGTGCTGGCCGAGATCGA
>DKKP01000073.1:7259-7587 GCA_002455335.1 Anaerolineales bacterium UBA6663
CACGCTCGATGCCGATCTGCGTGAAATGCAATCGCGCGCCGACACCGCGGCGCTGGCGGCCGAGATCGACGGCCTGGAAGCCGCGCTCCGGACGCTCGAGGCGGCTGAGGCCGAACGTGAGGCGCTCGAGACGCGTCGCAGAACAGTTGCCGAGGAAGCCGGGGCATTGGCCGGCGCCAACCAGGTCGCGCAGGCCGAAGCCGAGACTCTTAAGCGACGCATGACCGAGTTGCAGACCGATGCTGCGGCGCAGGCCCGACGGATCCGCGATGGCGCGCGGGCCGAGGCCGAGCGGTTGCGCGCGCGCGTGGCCGGGCTGGCGGCCGCC
>DKKP01000123.1 GCA_002455335.1 Anaerolineales bacterium UBA6663
CACCGTGCACAGCGATTCAGTCGCTGTGCACGGTGGGCACCGCCCAGCACACTCAACGTGTCCTGATTGTCACAAGGTCAGACGTGCGCACGCCAAGCGGGACGACGGGATAGCCCTCGAGCCTTTGGCTCACCAGGATATCGGCAACGTTGTGCATGACCGGGATGGCCAACCCTTCTTCGAGGATCAATTGCTCTGCTTCGGCATATAACCGAAGCCGCGTTGCGGGATCGGCCTCGACGCGGGCCGATTCGAGAAGGCCGTTCAGCGTGGCATTGTCGAGCGCCGCGTAGTTGTATTCCTTCCCCGGAAAGAAGAGCGCATCCAGGAAGTTCTCAGGGTCGGGGTAGTCGGCGCACCAACCGCCGGCCAGGATCTGCCCGGTACGTTCGCCCTCGCGAGTTAGTCGCGGAAACTCGACCGGGTCAAGCTGCTCGACACGTACCGTGACGCCGAGCGCATCGCGCCAGGTGCTGATCAGCGCGTTGACGTAGTCGCCCGGGTCGCCGCCGTAACCGCCGACAGTGAGCGTGATCGTCGGGAGCGTCTTGCCGGCGTAGGTGGAGGCTTCGAGCGCTGCCCGGGCTCCCTCGGGATCATAGGTGTAAGCCGCATGGTCGGCCGAGAAGCCCGGCATCGCCGGCGGCAGGATCGTGGTCGCCGCTAGATCGGTGTTTGAGGTCAGGCGCTCGACGAGTCCGTCGCGGTCCACGGCAAGCGCAAACGCTCGCCGAACATCGGGGTCGTCGAACGGCGCGCGTGCCGGGTCGATCTGGAGGTAGGTGGTGCACATCGACGGCACGGTCCGCAGGAGATCGTGGAGCGGATCGGTCGCATCACCGCGAATGCGGAGTGCGTCTTCGCTGGCCAGCCCGGCGACGTCGATCTCGCCGGCCTCGAAGAGGCTGATGCCTGAGCCACCCGGGTTGACGACATAGGCCAGATACCGCGTCGGCGCGACCGCGTGATAGTTGGGATTGCGCTCGAAGACGACGGCCTCGTCAGCCAGGATGCGATCGAGCTGATAGGGTCCGCTGGCGTTCGCCTCGAACATCCAGCGATCACCCTTGGCAGGGTCGCGGGCATCGACGACGAAGGTCACTGGGTAAGTCAACTTGGCCAGGAAGTACGCCTTCGGACCGTCGAGCGTCACTCGCAGGGTGTGTCCGTCGACCACCTCGACGCCCGCGATCGTATCGGCCTCGCCATCGAGCTTCGCCTGGACGCCCTCGATGTCGCCGAGGTAGGTCGCGGCCCCGCTCGATTGGGTCGCGGGGTCTGCGACGCGCTCCCAGCTGGCACGGACGTCGTCGGCCGTGATCGGTCGGCCGTCGGCAAAGCGCGCGTCGCTGCGCAACACGAACGTGTACACCGTGCCGTCGTCGCTGACGTCCCACGCCTCGGCCAGATCCGGCGCGATCGCAAGTTCTGGCGTCAGCCGGACGAGCCCGGCGAACAACAGCGCCTTGTAGCCATCGGCCGAGCCGCTGCCCAGGGCCGGGTCGAGGTCCTCGGGGTCCCTGGGCTCGTATCCGAGACGCACAATCGTCTCTTGACGGTCCAGCCCGAACACAAAGGCGTTGGCCTGGAACCCGCCGAGCAGGGCGTCGAGCGTCGACTCGCGCGCGATGAAGCTTTGCTCGGGAGCCGTGATCCATATCAGGTACTCAAACGGCCCGGCGACTGCCGAGAACGCCGTGAACGAATAGTCGACAGATGGTTCGGCTCGAAGCGTGCCGACATAGTGAGCGTACTCGGCCGTCAGCGTCGCGCCGAGTGGGCGTTCGCCACGATCGGTTTCGGCCAGCCCCGCCACATCTCGCCCGAGCGCTTGCCTGAGGTCGGCGATCAGCAGATCGAGTTGCGATTGGCCGTCCTCTGCAGCGCCATAGCGGCCAACCATCAGGCGCAGGGCGTCGCGTTCGCTGTCGAAGATGACGAGGTTGTCGTCGGCGTCGTACCGAATCCATTCCTCAGGTGTGGTAAACGCAAACCCCTGTTTTGGATGGACGTAAAAACCCTCCGGCCGCGCCGTCGGCTTGGGCGTCGCGGTCTTGGTCGGCGTGGGCGTGATGGTCGGTGAGGCCGTAGGCGTTGGTGTGAGCGTGGCCGTTGCGCTGGCCGTTGCCGTTGCCGTCGGCGGCTCAGGCGTGGGCTCAGGCGTAGGCGCTCCGCACGCGGTGAACAGCAGCGAGAAACAGACGATGGGGGTCAACAACAACCGTCGGGGCGACATAATTCTCCTGGCGTCGCAAGACGGCTCTTGTCCAGACATGGAGTATCTGACGGCCGCCCGGATTGCCGATTGCCGGCAGCCCTGAGCTGGCGTCATTGGGATGACCAGGTCTTTATTCGGCCGACTTGTTCAAAGGTATTGCGCTTCTTGCGGCGCCTCGATCAGCGCACGCATGTTCCTGGCATTATCCGCGGCATGCATCACCGATGCTGCTGATCTTTGTCTGCCGCAATCCTGCAAACCATCACAGTCGGACGCGCCGACGCGTCACAAACCAGGCAAGGCCGCCCAGGAGTACGATACTGCCCCCACAACCCAGGGGGCCCGTGGTGGGCGATGTCTTTGGCGCTTCGGCTGTGGGCGCGACGGTTGGGGCAGGCGTTGGGGTTGGTGGTCGCGGCGTATCGGTCGGAGCAAGCGTGGCGCTCGCCTGCGGCACGGCGGTCCACAGGGCCAGCGTGGGTACACTGATCGGTGTGACCCGTGCAGCGGGTCGCGTAGGAGCCCCAAACGAGGCCCGCCAGGCCGAATCGAGGCTCTGCGTATCGAGGTCGTAGACCTTGATCAGCGCAGCATCGATCGCGAGCCCGGATTGGAGCCCGGCAAGTAGATCGGCCATCCGGTCGGCGCCATAGGTCTCGATCATGAAGGTAACGACCTGTCGGCTTTGTTCATACGAGACGCGCGCCTCGTTGCCGAACGCCGAGAACTGATTCGCCAAGGACAGCAGCGGCGGCAGATCCCCGGCCAGGGCCCGGTCGCGGACCTGGGCCGCGAACGTAGCGTCCGCGCGTTCCTCGGCGAAACGCGAGAGCCCCTCGCTGAGCCAGGTCGGGAGCTGCGCGCCTCGGCAATTGAAGGTCAGGGCGCCGCTGACCAGGTGCATCAATTCGTGAGGCAGCACTTCCTGCGCCCAGGCGTCTTCGCCGGGCGCGATCGCGGCCATGACGATGTTGTGTTCGGGGAAGGCCAGGCCGCCGACCCACTCGGGCTGAAACAGGATCACTTCGGCGATTTCGTCAGGCTGTGCATAGATGAAGACCTGGATGGGATCTTCGAACACAAGTCCGGCATCCTGCGAGATCCGATTGAGACTGGCATCCGCGATCGCCAGCAGCGCGGCGCCGAACGCGGCATCGCCGGTGTGCCAGGATAGCGTGATCGGACCACGAGTGGCGGAGCGCCAGGCGAACCGGCTGTCGTCGATCCTGGCGACCTGCCGCTCCGTGGTGGAACGGGCGCCCGTTTCATCGATGAGCTCCCACGACCACCAGATCTCGGCGCCAATCGGCAACGAGCCGGCCTTGCGGAGATCAAGCGCCCAGGACGCCTCGACGTCGCGCCCGGGTTCGAACTCGACCGCCTGGGTGGCGACGGCCTCCTGGCAGGTGCGAGCCGTGATGCCATACGTCAGGACGATCGATGTGATCGGTTGATCGCCAGACGCCTCGATGGCGAACGTGACCTCGTCGGGCAGGGACACCGTGATGCGATCGTCGATCACGATCGGTAGGGTCTGCGCCCTGCCGACGGCCACGTTGAGCAGCCACAGGGTCAACGAGAAAAGCAGTCCGACCCAAAAAAGAAGTGAGGATCTACGCGTAAACACTATTCCAGCGATTGTACACTGCGTCTGCAGGGTGTGTTTCGACCGGCAAGCGGCCCAAAATCCGACCTGTCTTTTCCGTGCGCTTGTTGCCGGTCGTCCGGGTACGGCCCCGCTATAATCTCGCCCGGACCCAACAACCATGACGTCATCGATCCCCTCTTCCGAACCGACGCTGCTTGCACTGGCCGATGGCACGCTTTGGCCCGGGCGTGCGTACGGTGCGCGCGGCGATCGGGCCGGCGAGATCGTCTTCAACACCTCGATCACGGGTTACCAGGAGATCCTGACCGACCCGTCGTATCACGGCCAGATCGTGGTGCTGACCCAGCCGCACATCGGCAACTACGGCGCTAACCGTGACGACGACGAGTCGGCTCGGGCCTGGGCCGCCGGCCTTGTCCTGCGCGCAGCGAGCCCGGTTGTGAGCAACTGGCGCGCGGCCCAGACGCTCGACGATTACCTTGCCGAACGCGGCATCGTGGCGATCACGGATGTCGATACCCGGGCCTTAACCCGCCACATCCGTACATACGGCGCGCAAAACGCCGCGATCTCGTCCGTCCGGCCCGAGGCACGGCATGTGCTCGAGATCGCCCGCTCGGCCCCCGATATGAACGGCCTTGACCTGGTTCAGGCCGTGACCTGCGCCCGGCCGTACATCTTCACTGAGACGGCCGACGCCTGGGGGCTCGAACTGCCAACGCGTCCCGAGAAGCGCTATCGGGTCGTGGCCTACGACTACGGGATCAAGCGCAACATCCTGCGTTTACTTGCGGCTCACGGCTGCGAGGTGACCGTGGTGCCGGCGCAGACCTCGGCCGCCGAGGTGTTGGCGCTTCTGCCCGACGGCGTGTTCCTCTCCAATGGCCCGGGCGACCCGGCTGCCTGCACCTATGCGGTGACGGCGGTGCGCGACCTGCTTGGCAAAGTGCCGGTGTTTGGGATCTGTCTCGGCCACCAGATTCTTGGGCTCGCGCTGGGCGGCTCGACCTACAAGCTCAAGTTTGGGCATCGCGGCGGGAATCAACCCGTGCAGCGCTCCGACGGTGCTGTCGAGATCTCAAGCCATAACCACGGCTTCGCCGTAGACGCGCACAGCCTTCCCCCCGGCGTCGACGTGTCACACGTCAACCTCAACGATCGGTGTTGTGAGGGCCTGAGCGCGCCGGCGCTCAGCGCCTTCAGCGTGCAGTATCACCCCGAGGCGGCGCCCGGCCCGCATGACGCGCGCTACTTGTTCACCGAGTTCATCGAGCAGATGCGCGCCTTTGCAGCGGTCAAGGCTGCAGGCTGAGCCAGGGGATGAGTTTGACGTCGAAGGGCGTCAGCACGTAGCCGTTGACTCGCGGGTTGACCACGGTCGCATAGGCCGAATGCGACAGCGGGATGAGGACGTGGTCGTCGAGCAGTCGCGCTTCGACCTGCCGATAGAGCGTCAATCGGGTCGCCGGATCAGGCTCGGCCCGTGCGGCATCGAGCCAGGCATCGACTTCAGCGTCGCGATAGCCAAGGTTGTTGTACGAGCCGGCGCTGTGCGCGATCGGGTCAAGAAAGTTCTGGGCGTCGGGGTAGTCCGCGCACCAGCCCGCGTCGGTGACATCGGTCGTGTAGCGGCGCACCGCGTCCCCATAGTCGTACCAGTCGAGCACCTGGGCCGTCACCGAAATCCCCAGCGTTTCACGCCAGCCCTGTGCCACGGCCCCCAACAACTGCCCCACGTCGTTGCTGCTGCCCGCGACGCTGAGCCGGACGGTCAGTGTCTCGGGCGCGATCCCAGATCGTGCAAGCGCGGCCCGGGCAGCCTCCGGATCGAAGTCAGGCTCGGGCCGGGGCTCAAAGCCAGGCATGGCCGGCGGCAGGATCGTGGTGGCGCGCCGGTCGTCGCCGTCGATCAGTGTAGCAAAAAGCAGATCGCGATCGATCGAGAGCGCCAGGGCCTCGCGCACGTTCGGGTCGGCGAGACCCGGCTCGCGGGTATTCAGCGCCAGATACCAGGTGCACAGGCTTGTCACGCTGTTCAGCTGCGCATGCAGCCTGTGGGCCGGATCGCGGATCAGTTCGGCATCATCGTCCCAAAGGCCAACCCAGTCGAGCGTGCCGTTCTCGAACATGCTGAGCGAACTGCCGCCCTCGTTAGTTAGGTAAACTACATATCGAATCGCGGGTGCGTGCGGATAGCCGTCGTGTCTTTCCAGCGTCACTGCATCGTAGGGCGCGATCTCGCGCAGGCGATAGGGGCCGCTGCTGACAGGGCTCTGATACCAGTCGGAGCCGGATTCAACGTTCGCCCGTTGCACCACATAGGCCGTCGGGAACGTCAACTTGCCCAGGAAATACGTGTTTGGCGCGCGGAGGCGAACCTCAAGCGTCCGCGCGTCTACGGCGGAAACACCCGACAAGACATCCGTCTCGCCGGCCGCCAGCGCGGCGGCGCCTTCGATGTCGTCGAGATAGGCGTTGTCGCCGTAGCCGTTGTCGTCGTCGAGCGCGCGGGTCCAGCTGTAGATCACGTCATCGGCCGTGATGGCTGCGCCATCGCTAAAGGCGGCGTCAGGGTCGAGCGCGAATGTATAGACCAGACCGTCATCACTGACGCTCCAATCTGCGGCCAGCTCTGGCGCGATCTTGAGGTCGGGCGTGAAGCGTACGAGCCCGCCAAAAAGCAGGCCCTTGTAGCCGGCGGCCGTGCCCCCAGGTGCGGCAGGATCGATGTGCTCGCTGCGCGTTGGCTCGAAACCGAGCAGAACAAGCGTCTCGGCCCGAGGCAGGCCCCGAACATCCGGCAACGGGCCTGGCGGCGCGGTGGGCGCCGGTACAGGCGACCCGGTTCCGCACGCGATGCCTGCGGCAAGCAGCGCAATCGCGACGAGTTTGAGATGCGGCCTCCGTGATCTCATGAGCGGCTCCCGCGGATGATCGCCCAGACCCCTACCCCGAGGACGCCGACCGCTGGGACGAACAGGCACAGGCACATCAATGCCAGGAATGTGACGGCCAGGCCCGCAGCGGCGAGATCGCTCGCCCCGCTCGCGGTCGGAGTCGGCGAGGGCATTGCCGTGGGCGCCGCGGCCGACGTTGGCACTGGAGTCGTCTGGGCCGGGGTCGGAACACCGTTCCAGGAGACGATGGTCGGAACCGCCGTGTACGTCGGCGCCGCGGTCGCGATGGCCGCTGGCTGTGCTGTAGGCGCGGCCTGACCGGTCACCGCGGCGCGCCAGGCCGCGTCAATGCCTTCCGTGTCGAGCCCATAGGTGTCGCGGAGCGCGGTCTCGGCCGGGGCCCCAGCCTGGATGGCGTCGAGCAGGGCGTCCATCTTCTCGGCGCCGTACGTCTCGAGCATGAATGTGACGACACGTCCGCTTTGCATGTAGGCCTGATTGGCGTCGTCGCTATCCGCCGAAAACCCGTTGGCCAGTTCGCGAAGCGGCGGTAAGGCCCCGGCCCGGACGAGGTCTCTGAGCTTGCGATCTTCGATCTCCCCGAGGGTGCCCTCGAAGTGCATCGACAATCCTTCGTTCAGCCAGGTCGGCATATACACGCCCAGGCAGTTGGCCGTGGCGGCGCCGGTCACCAGGTGTGTGACCTCGTGCGGGATGACTACGCTCGCCCAGTCGGTGCGATCGGGCGCGATGCCGATCAGGATGACGTTGTAGTTCGAGTAGGCCAGACCGCCGGTCCACTCGGCTACCTGTAGCACCGCCTCGCGCATCGGCTCGAAGTCGGGGTAGATCACAAGACGCGCCGGGCGGGGCGTTTCGAGCCCGGCCTGGTCCTCGAGCGCGGCCACGGAGTCGAGCGCCATCTGGAGCAGCTCCTGGCTGAAGGCTTCGTCGCCTTCGGCCCAGTACACCGACACGTCATCGCGCGAGGCTTCGCGCCAGGTGAAACGCTGGTCGAGCAAAATCTCGGTCTGGCGCTCGGTCCGCAGCACCTGGCCTTCGCGGTCCGTGATCTCCCACTCCCACCACACCTCGGCGCCGGGCGGCACGGTGGCCGAGCTCCGGAAATCCCAGACGTATTCGCCAACGACTTCTGTGCCGGGCTCGATCTCCAGAGTGCGGATCGCGATGGCGTCCAGGCAGGACGTGGTCGTCGTGGCGCCAAAGCGCAGCGTGACCTCCGTGATTGGCACAGCGCCCTCGGCCGAGACCGAGAATGTCAGGCCGGCCGGGTAATCGGCGGTGAGGTCGGTGGCGATCAGGGTGGGCCCCGATGCTTCGGGCGCGGCCCGCGTCGGCGTCGCCAGGGCGACGAAGAGCAGCAGGGTCAAAGTGACTAAGGGTAGGGTTCGAGCGGACACGCGAGGAATTCTACTGATATTCTTGGTCGGCGCTATAACTATCGGCGACTAACGCCTTATGGGAGGGATACATCATGGATCGATTGATCTCCGTGGCTGCCGAGGCCGAGATCCCGGCGTCCTATGTCGGGACGCCCATCGGCGATCTTCTGCGGTTTCACAACCTGGGTCAGGCCGGCGGCCCATTTGATCAGGCCCGGCTCTTGATCGGGATGTGCATGGATCACCGTAAGCACCTGCGGATCCCCGATAACTTCGCCTACATCATCCGCACCGGCGGCGCGAATCTGCGCTACAGCGAGTTCAAGGTTTCGTACGCGATCGCCGTCGGCGGGGTCGGCGCGATTGCCCTCGTCGCGCATACGCAGTGCGGCATGGTCAACCTGATGGCGCGGCGTGAGCGCTTTGTGACCGGGCTTGTCGAACGCGCCGGCTGGGACCCGGAGTGGGCCGAGGAGCACTTCCATCACTTCGCGCCCATGTTCGAGATCGGTAATGAAATCGACTTCGTCCTCAGCGAGGCCAAGCGGCTGCGCCTGCGGTATCCGCGCTGCATCGTCGCGCCGCTGCTGTATCGGGTCGAGGACAACCTGCTGTACGCCCTGCGCGAGGGCCCGATGATCGCCTGAACTCTGCGGGCCAGATTGCGCTCGTCACCGCGCGAGGCGGAAGACCTGGTGCATGGGGCCGTCGCGCGTCTCCGCGACCGACCAGCCCGCCTGTTCGGCCAGCCGGGTGAGGCACGCCAGCCCCAGATACCGGATCGCGGGCCGACCCGCGACGTGCTCCGATGCGCGCAAGCGCGGATCGAGCGTTGCGGCGTCGCGCACAACCGGGCCGACGACAACTGTGTCGACCGGCGCCCCGTCACGCAACGTGATCAGGTTGGCCACGATGTCGTAGTCGCTGGCGTATTCAAATAGCGCGCCTTCGGAAGAGACCGCGAGGAGCCCGGGGTCGGACCGCAACGCTTCCAGCAACGCCTGAAGCGGCGCACGATCGATCCAATCGTAGCGCCGCGCTTCGAGCGCCACATCGAGCCCCGCCAGCGGGGCGCCGTCGGCGCGAAGGGCCTCGACCGCCCGGGCGCCAAAGGCCGGGCCGTGCGGGTCGATGTCGAGCACATGGATCCGGATACGTCGGCCCGCCAGCGCCTGCCGCGAACGTCCGGCCATCACAAGAAGCGCGTTGAAGCTGTCGGCTGCCGGCCCGCCGCCAATGTTAATCAAATCGAGCGGCACCCCGGGCCGGGCTTCGAGCAGCGGCGACAGGTGATCGGACAGCAGGTGGGCGATGTCGCGCATGCGCCAGCGAAAGGTCAGAGGAGTGAGCCCGGTTGCCCACTGCCGATCGATCGGCGTCGCATAGCCTTCACCCAGGTTCTCGGGGCCGAGTTTGTGCAGGTAGGTGACCAGCCCGGTGGTGTACGTGTCAGCCGATTCGAGCATCCCGCGGATCAAGATCGACTTCGCCGCGACGGCGCGCATCATTTCGGCCGGCGTCCTGGCGCTGCGCTCGAGGCTTGCCACGAACGAGTCGATCAGCTCATCCAGATCGATGGCTTCGAAATTGACCGCGAACGCGGGGTGGGTGATATCAACGACCGGCAGCTCGAGCCCGTCATCGGTCAGGGCATAGCAAACGCCGGTTCTTTTGTTGCGTTCTGGGATGAGGTCGTTCATGGCTGTTTCCAGAGTGCCGAAGGATATCGGTTATCTTCACATGATACGCCCGTTTGACGCTAACCTTCGACCTGACCGGTGAGCTTGCGATGCTCAAACGCGAAGATCTTGCGAAGCATCCATTCACAATATCCAGGCCCATTTTCTAACCATTGGGCAAGAGACAAACCCCGGCAGAAGTTCGGGCACTCTGCCGGGACCGGCGCAGACGGGTTGTCGCATAATCGGGTGTTGGGCCGGCGGTTGAGCGCACCGTGGCCCGAGAGGTCACCGACAGCGAATGCCCAAACGCACAGACATCCACTCCATCCTGATCATCGGATCTGGCCCGATCGTGATCGGCCAGGCCAGCGAATTCGATTACTCGGGCGTGCAGGCTTGCAAGGTGCTGCGCCGCGAAGACTACCGCGTGGCCCTGGTCAACTCGAACCCGGCGACGATCAT
>DKKP01000341.1:0-8025 GCA_002455335.1 Anaerolineales bacterium UBA6663
TCGCGCGCCCAGCTTCCCACACGCCCGGCGACTTCACCCGCCAGCTCCTCGCGCGTCAGGTTGCGCCCGTCAAGCGCGGCCGCGATCCCCTCCACAAGCGTCTCGGCCTGACCAGCTGTGAGCTTGAGCCGTGTGTGCCATGGCTCGGCCATGAGCGCCTCGCGCGCCTTGAGCGCCGCCATCCACACCGGCGCGTCGTCGGCCGCCAGCACGTGGAGCGTGGTCCGCGGCCCATAGGTCTTCACAAGCAGGCGGTCCGACCAGAGCGCCGTGCGCACCGCGTCGGCTGTGGCGCCACGCACACGGATGCCGAGGGCCAGCTCGGCGGCCGTCAGGATCTGAGCCTGCAGGCCGCAGACGGCCGATGCGACGGCCACCCACTCTTCCGGCGGCGCCGGGGTCTCAAGAAAGCTGCGCGCAAAGCGCCGGGCACAAACCCGATCCCAGGAGTAAACGTTTGATTCGCTCATATCGGTTGGCCGTGATCGTAACAGACTTTCGAGCCGGTCAGACGACGCCGAACAAAAGACGAAGGACGAAGGCGCATCTGGCCTTCGTCCTTCGTCTTGATCCGCTCGCCTGTCGATGTCGGACGCTACGGCCCGACCGTGACGTCGTATCCGGCCGCGGCCCACTGGTTCATGCCACCGGCCATGCTTGTGACAAGCGACCAGCCGGCTTGTTTGAGGATGTCGCGCGCCTGTGCGCTGCGATTGCCGCTGCGGCAGACCACGACCACGCGTTGGTCTTGCGGCACTTCGGCAAGCCGGGCCGGGAGTTGATCCAGCGGGATCAGTGTGGCATCCGGGATATGGCCCGCGTCCCACTCCTCCTGGGTGCGCACGTCGAGGATAAAGGCCCCGCCGTCGCGCTCGATCTTGGCGTCAGCCACCGCGATCTCGGCCGGCATGGCGCTGGCCGTTGTCGGCGCCTGGCTTTGGGTGAAGAACCAGTAGGCGCCGGCCGCGATGATCAGCGAGATGAAGCCGATCCACACCCACATCACATCCTTGCTCTGACGCTGCTCCTGTCGTTTGACCTGACGTTTGCTCATCCACTCGCTCCTTGTCGAATAACTGCTTGATGTTGGGTCAGCCCGCGCGCAAGACGGCGGCCACGCGTTCCAATCGGACCCGGGCCTCTTGCGCGACTTCTGCCAGGGCCGGCTGGGTCGTCACGCTCAACATCACGAGCGGATCCACCAGTGCGACCTCGGTGATCCCCGCGCCCACTTCACTGACCGTCACATTGCAGGGCAACAGCAGGCCTGCCTCGGGCGCCGCCGAGAGCGCCTTGAAGGCCAACGGGGGGTTACAGGCGCCCAGGATCTTGTACGGCCGAAACTCGGCGCCCAGCTTGGCCTTGAATGTGGCGCGGATGTCGATCTCGGTCAATATGCCGAAGCCCTCGGCCTTGAGCGCGGCGGTGACGCGCGCGACGGCTTCATCAAGATCGGATTGCAACTGGACCGTCATGCCGAGCCGGTTTGAATCGGTCATCTCAGCCTCCCTTACGCTTGAGCGGCAAGTCGTTGGCGACCCACGCCGAGATGCCGCCGCGGATATTGGTTACATCGCGGCCCGCCTTTGCCAGCTGCTGCGCCGCCGCCTGGCTGCGGCTGCCGGTCTGACAGATCACGAGCACCTTCCGCCCTTCGGGGATGTCTTCGAGCCGGCTTGACAGCTGGCCCAGGGGTATCAAACGGGACCCTGCCACCACGCCCTGCCGATGCTCGACCGTCTCACGCACGTCGACCAGAATCGGCGCCGGCTTCTCGCTCAACATCCGCCGGGCCTCCTGGACGTCGACACTTGGCACAGGCTTGCCAAACAGCATTTCTAGGAGATTCATCGTATCGCTTTCTGTGAGAGGGTCACGTCCGGATCGATCGAATAACCGGACAGAATCACGAATATTTAGATGCACAATGTGCCAAAAGGTTACAGTCGAACCGCAGGCATCAAGGCTCGCGCGACGGTGTCGGAGCGCAAAAACCGAACCCTCTCTGTCCGATTTCTAAGCTTGGTCACGTAGCCTGAGTGTACATTCGCCAAGGAGGCTGCATGCCCGCGACCCTGTTCCCGGCCCTGGCCGGCCGTTTGACGATTCTCCTCGGGGCGACCGGTCTCGCACTGGCGGCCTGCCAGTCGGCCCCGACGGGCGACTCGGGCCTGCCGACCTCGGTTGCGTTGGTGACGTCAGCGCCGGCCACGGCCCTCCCGCCGACCGGCACCCCGGCGCCGGCGACGAGCACCCCGACGGCCACCGAGACCGAAACAGCCACGCCCTCGCCCACGCCGACCCTGCACCCGATGTCGATCGCGGCCGCGCGACTGAACGACTACGCCGGCAGCGACCTGGTCGTCGAGCAAGAACTGGATCCGGGCGTCAATTACCAGCGCTATTACGTCTCGTATCTATCCGAAGGTCTCAAGATCTACGCCTTACTCACGATCCCGAACGGCGAACCGCCGGCGACCGGCTGGCCGGCTATCGCCTTCAACCACGGCTTCATCCCGCCCGACGTCTACCGAACGACCGAGCGCTATATCGCCTACGTCGATCGGATCGCGCAAGCCGGCTATGTCGTGCTGCGCTCGGATTACCGCGGGCACGACCAATCTGAAGGCGAGGCCACGGGCGCGTATGGCAGCCCCGGCTACGTCACAGACGTGCTCAACGGCGTTGGCGCTCTCAAACGCCACCCGCTCGTCGACCCCAACCGGATCGGGATGTGGGGCCATTCGATGGGCGGCTACATCACCTTGCGCTCGATGGTGATTTCGTCCGACATCAAGGCCGGCGTGATCTGGGGCGGCGTGGTCGCGCCCTACCCCGACCTCTTCGCGCGCGGCACGCCGACCGTCAGCCCGGGCGCCACAGCCGGCACCCCGACCTTTCGCGGCGGCTGGCGGCGCTCGTGGGTCGAACAATTCGGCACGCGCGACGAGAACCCGGCCTTCTGGGACTCGATCTCGGCCAACGCCTATCTTGCGGATCTCTCGGGCCCGATCCAACTGCATCACGGCACGACCGATGAGACAGTGCCGTTCGCCTCCTCGCAGACGCTCTACGACCAGATGGCCGCGGTCGGCGAAGAAGTCGAGTTCTACGCCTATGAGGGCGACAACCACAACCTGTCGGGGTTCTTCACCACGGCCATGAACCGATCGATCGAGTTCTTCGATAGGTACGTCAAGGGCGCGCCTTGAAGCGAACCGCGAAGACGCGAAGCGCACCCAACACAGGAGGTTGATGTGACGGAATCCGCGGAGGCCGCAGGCCAGGCGACGCTGGCCGTCATCGCGCAATTCAACGCTGCCTTCAACGCCCATGACGTGCCGGCCATCATGGCGTTGATGACAACCGATTGCGTGTTCGAGAACACCTTCCCGCCGCCCGACGGTCAGCGTCTCGAAGGCGCCGATGCCGTGCGCGGTTTCTGGGTGGAGCTGTTCACCGGCTCACCGCACGCGCACTTCGCGACCGAAGAGGCATTTGCAGCCGGCGACCGCGCCGTGGTGCGCTGGCGTTATGAATGGCGCGCAGCCGACGGGCGCCCCGGCCACATCCGTGGCATCGACGTCTTTCGCGTCTCGAACGGGCAGGTTGCCGAGAAATTGTCGTACGTGAAGGGGTGAGCGGTTCACAGTCGGCTGTCAAGCGTACCGCGAAGACGCGCAGGGCACGAACTGGGTCTCTCACAGCCGGCGCGCCGTTGTTCAGCCCCATGCGCTCTCATCACGGCAGAAGACCACACTGACAACGCGTGCTTGCACACGTGATTGGGTCTTCGCGCCCTTCGCGTCTTCGCGGTACGCCACGAATCAACGCCGCTCGTTGCCGCGCTTGAAGTTCCCGGTGGCCTTGGCCAGCGCCAGCTGGACGGCGGCCGGGTCGGCGCCGGAAAGCCGCGCGCGAAGCTTGGCAGCGGCAGATCCGGCGACAGTCGTCACAAGCCGGCCGCGCCATGAGATCAGGACCCGGCCGTCCTGGGCCAGGCGATACGTGAAGACAGGTTCGGGATCAGCCGTTTCGTTCATGGTCATGGTCGTGGGGCGCGCCGTGGACGTGGAGGTGGCGGTGGCCTTCGCGCTGCCCCGGATGACGATGCCAGTGCTCGTGCGTGAGATTGCAGGCCAACAGGAGCTCGGCGTTCCCCAGGATCTCGGCCGGTGTGCCGACGGCAGCCAGATGATGATCCTCGCCAAAGACAATCACGCGATCGGCGATCGTATCCACGATCGTGAGGTCATGGGTCGCCGTTACGACGGTGCGGCCGGCGGCGCCCTGCGCGCAGATGAAGTCGACAAGCCACGACTGGCTGCGCGGGTCGAGCCCGGTGGTCGGCTCGTCGAGCAACCACACCTCAGGCCCAAGGCTGAGCACCGAAGCCAGGGCGACGCGGCGCTTCTCGCCGCCCGAGAGCTGGTGCGGCGGCCTCTCGCGGAGGCCGTCGATGCGCAGGTCACGCAGCGCAGCTTCGACCCGGGTGATCACGTCGGCGCGCTCAAGGTCGAGCTGCAGCGGCGCGAAAGCCACCTCGTCGAAGACCGAAGCGTTGAAAAGCTGGACATCGGTGTCCTGAAAGACGAGACCGACCCGGCGGCGAAAGGCAAAGTTGAAAGCGTCGTCGGTGAAGGCCGCCTCGGTCAGTGGCTGACCAAAGGCCTTGAGCGATCCGGCTGTCGCGTAGTACAGGCCGTCGAGGAGCTTGAGCAACGTGCTCTTGCCCGAGCCGTTGGAGCCGAGGACGACGATGCGCTCGCCGGCGCAGATCGACAGGCTCACGTCTTTGAGCGCGGGCTGGCCGCCCTCGTAGGCGAAATCCACTTTGTCCAACTCGAAAACCACTTCCGCCACGCTAGCCTCCCAACTGCCCGAGCCACATCGCGAGCGCCGCGAGCGCGACCAGGCCGATCGCCCAGGCCCAATCTCGCGTCGTCAGCGAAAACGTATCGAGGGTTCGCGGTCGTCCGCGATATCCCCGGGATTGCATCGCCAGATACACCTCGGTGCTGAGCTGCAGTGAACGACCCAGAAGAGCCCCGGCGCTGGCAGCGAGCAAACGACGCTCGTCGGCCGTGCTCAAACGGCCGACCACGCGGCTCTTGCGCGAGAGGAACATATCGTCGACGATACCCAGCAGAAGCGCGATGTAGCGATACGTCATCGCCAGGATGAGGATAAAGCCATCCGGCACGCGCAACACGCTCAGCGCCTTGAGCAATGTATTCCAGGGCGTCGTCCAGATCAGCAGCAACGCCAGCGAGACCGATGTGCCGACGCGAGCCAAAAGGAAGAGCGCGGTCAACAGACCAGTGCGCGTCACCACAAGTCCGAACGGTAGCGACCAGAGTGTCGGCCCCGGGGTCATGAATAGCGCCGGCAGCGCGATCAGGCCGGTGAAGAACGGCAACACAAACCACACCCGGCGGACGAACGCGCTCAGCGGCACACGGCTGACGACGGCCAGCCCGAGGGCGACGCCGTACAACCCGACGATGACCCACAGGTTGCGCGACACGCTGACGGCGATCAGCAAGCTCAGCAGCCCGACCACCTTGACCCGTGGATCCAGCGCCTGGAGCAGCCCTGCTCGCCGAGACAGGGTCTCGGCAAACAGCGACTGCTCCAGAACGTGGCCGATCTCGGCCAGCGTGCGCTCGATCGCGCCGCGCGGTGAAGCCATTCAGGGCGTCGTCGTCTGGCGACGCGCCAGGACGGCGGTCAGCAGCCAGACCAGGCCGACGACGATCGCGATCCCGAGCACGGCCGAGAGCACGTACCCGGCGCTGGCGTTGCCGAGGAAGCCGATCTCGTAGTCGGCCATTGGCGCACCCCAAACCCCTTCGAGCTGTGCCAGACCGGTCGGAACGTAGCTCAGCCCGAGATCCGCGAACTCGTCGGAGCCCCATTCGCCCCACGCGGTGCCCGGCGCGAGCAACCCAAGCGGGGCGGCCACGATCAGGGCCGCCAGCCCGATCCACAACGCGCGATAGCTCAGACCGCCGGTCGCCGCGGCGCCTGTAGGCGCTGCCCCGTTGAGTTGCAGCGCTGCCTGATTGCTGCGCTGCAGATAAGCGATGACCAGCGCCGTGACCGCGCCTTCGATCACCGAGGCCACAAGCATGTGCGGGAAGATCATGGCCGGGATCGCCACATCCAGCGGATACGGCGCGTACAACGGAGTGCCGTCGGCGGCCGTGAAGAACATCGGTTGGACGCCGAATTCGATGGCCGTGATCAGGGCGCCGGCCGTCATCGCCACCCACCCCGCGACCGCAGCGGCCGCGACGCGCCGGCTCGCCGTCAACGGCGTGTTACCGCCGACTGCCTGATAGACCCACCATGCCACATAAGGCATTACCACGCCCATGTTGAAGCAGTTCGCGCCGATGGCCGTGATGCCGCCGTCGCCGAAGAACAACGCCTGGATGATCAGCGCGATTGACACAGCCAACCCGCCGATATCGGGGCCGAGCAGGATCGCGGCCAGCGTCGCACCCACGGCATGGCCCGTCGTGCCGCCGGGCAGCGGCACATTGAACATCATGATGATGAACGAGAACGACGCCATCAGCGCCATCATCGGCACGCTCCGGGCGTTCACCTGCTTGCGCAGCGCCTGCAACCCGCGATACCAGAACGGGATCACGAGCGCGTACAAGATGACTGCCGTGATCGGGCTGAGGTAACCGTCGGGGATGTGCATGGCTGTCGTGGCCAACCAGGCAGCGATCAGACCGTACACAACCCCGAGGCGGGTCCAACCGCCCCGGCGTAGCGCGACCATCCATGTGCTCATGTCAGATTCCTCCAAGGTTTGTCGATCGAAAGGCGAAATGAGTATAGCGCATAGATTTTCACTTGCAAAGATTTGCGTCTGTGCGATGATCTTGCTCGATGGGTCAACCGTCCCACGCGCCCACCTCAGAAAAGAGACCAGCGATGTCGCAAGCCGCAAAGACTCCCCGAGCCTCCTCAGCCGATGCAGCGATTCTGCAGGTCTTGCGCCCCGAGTTGAGGCACCTGACGTCCAAGCAGATTCACACGGCGGTGCGCAAACAACTCCCGGCGATCAGCCTGGTCACCGTCTACCGATCGCTCGAACGGCTGGCGCGGGCCGGACAGGTCTCGATCTCGGATATGGGCACAGGCGCCGTCGTCTACGCCCGCGTCACCGAGTCGCTCCACCACCACCTGATCTGCCAGGATTGCGGCGGCATCGTGACGATCGAGCATGCTGAAGTTGGTCGGTGGTTCGCAGCCTTGAGTCGTCGCCATGGCTTCAAAGTCACGACGAATCACCTGGTCTTGTTTGGTCTCTGCGCCGGGTGTCAGGCCACACACCGCTGAGACAAGCGCCCGTGATGGGCCCATCAAACCAACGCCGAAAGGGTATCGCCGATTGGGCACCCCTTAGAATCGTGGGCTCGAAGCGCCGCCGAACATATATTCTAGCACGCCCGGACGCGATCGGTGCCTTTGTAGAAGGATGAGTATAAGGTTATTGGCGGGTGGACGTCAGCAGATTCGCGGCAGTTGCTCACCGATCTGAAGTGAGACCACACGCGTGGCGCCCAGGCCGGTACGCGCCACGACAAGGCCCGGGTGCTTGTCGAGCACCTGCCCGATACGGGTGGCCTGAGCGCCTAGCGGATGCGCGCGCATGGCGGCCAGCACGACATCGGCGCTTTCGGGGGCGACGATCGCCAGCAATTTGCCCTCGTTGGCGACGTAGAGTGGGTCGAGCCCGAGCATCTCGCAGGCCGAGCGGACGATCTGGGGCACCGGCACGGCGCGCTCGTCGATCTGGATCCCAACCTTTGAGCTCCGGGCAATCTCATTGAGCGTCGAGGCCACACCGCCGCGGGTCGGGTCGCGGAGCACGTGGATGTCGGTGCTGGCGGCGAGCATGGCCGCGACGAGGCCATTGAGCGGCGCCGTGTCGCTCTCGATCGCGGCCCCGAATTCGAGACCCTGGCGCACGCTCATGATCGCCGTGCCATGCACGCCGATCTC
>DKKP01000341.1:8113-8333 GCA_002455335.1 Anaerolineales bacterium UBA6663
TCGTTGACCGTGCCGTTGACCGCAAGGTCGCCGATATCGCCGCCGGGGAAGAACAGGGGGCGGACGACGAACGAATCGGTCGAGTACGCCAGCCGCCCGCCGGCGAAGGGCAATACGGTCGAGTCGCCCAGCTCCGCCAGTGCGTCGTTCTGAAACGCCGGCACAAAGAGATGCTCGATCAACTCGCTCGACAGTTTGCCGCCGCCGCCGTGGCCCATCA
>DKKP01000398.1 GCA_002455335.1 Anaerolineales bacterium UBA6663
GCCGGGCGCTCGAGCGCCCGGCGTCTTTTGTCTCAGAGTGTCGCGACTACGGCAGCGGCGTGCCGGCTTCGGTCGGAGCCGCAGTCGAGGTCGGGACAACCGGGGCGACTTCCAGCTCCGCCGGGACGTTCGGGTCGCTGACCACGCGCTCGGTCCAGATGGGCAGCAATTCGACCACGGGCGTGCCGTCGGCGTTCAGGGCCGCCTGTTGCTCGTCGAGCCAGGTCTGAAGGCGCGCTGAGCGGGCCTGCGCCAGCTGTGTGGCCGTTAGCGGGCGTTCGCCGCGCTCGAGCACCTGGATCAGGTGCCAGCCGAACTGCGTCTGGAACGGCGCGCTGATCGTGCCGACCGGCGTGTCGTAGGCCTTGGCGACGAAGGTCTCGTCGAAGCCCGAGTAGTTGCCGAACCAGCCCAAATCACCGCCCTGCGTGGCCGACGCGTCCGTGCCGTACTCGGCGGCCAGCTGGTCCCAGTCGACGCCCTGCTTGAGCAGGTCATCGATTTGCTGCGCGGTCTCCTGCGTCTCGACCACGATGTGGCGGGCGTGGACTTGTTCCTCGGCAGCGGGCACCTCAGCGCCAAAGGCCTCATCGAGCTTGATGCGATACAGATCGCTCTCGATGAAGTAGCGCAGATCATCCTCGCTAAGCCCGGCGAGCGATCGCAGATTGCCCGTGAAGCCGGCCACCTGCGTGCCATAGGCCTCGGTCGATACCGGGGTCGAGGTCGGGAACGCCGTGCCGGTCGGGAACGGTGTCGGCGACGGGCCGGTTGTCGGCGTAGCCGTCGGGGTCAACGTTGCCGTCGGCGTGATGGTCGGCGTTGCCGTCCACACCGCAACGACTGTCGGGTTGAGCGTCGGCGGCACGTAGGTCTGGAACTGCGCCGGCAGATCGGTCGCCGTCGCTGTGGCCGTCGGCTGGCCGTTCGGGTAGAACCCGAAGTTGGCCTCCAACCGTTCCTGGATCTCCTCGGCCGAAACCGTGATACCGCGGCGCGCGGCCTCCTGGCGGACGAGTTTGTCGTCGATCAGGTTGAGGACCACATACTGCCCGAAAGACTGCAGGTTTGCGGCCGACATCCCGTCGACGATTTGTTGAGCCTGCTGCTCGACGTACGGCGCGAGCTCAGGCGATTCACGCTGAAGATCGCGGTACTGGCGCAGCGTGTCGACCTGCAGGAAGCGCGTATAGCGCATCGCCCGCTGGAACTCGCGGGTCGTGATCGTCTCGGTGCCGACCCGAGCCACGGGCTGCTCGGGCTGAACGACCGTGTAATCGTAGAGCGCGAAGCCCAGGACCGCCAACAAGGCGACGCCAAAGATGATGGCGCCAATGATGATGTACCGCTGCGCGATCAGATCCCGTTCATGGCGCGACAGCGGCCTTCCCGGGATGTTGGTCATCGGCGATCCATCTCGCGGTCGAACGGCAGAAGCGCCAGATGGCGGGCGCGCTTGACGGCGTTGGCGATCAGGCGCTGATGCCGGGCCGTGATGCCGGTCTGGCGGCGCGGGCGGATCTTGCCCTGATCGGTGACGAACTGGCGCAGGAACTCGATATTCTTGTAGTTGATCTGCGCGGCATCGCTGATGGTGATGCGGCGCTGCTCGCGCATGCCGCGCGGGCCGCGGAACGACGGGCCCTCGTTCTGGGAGGAACCCTCTTCATTGCCCGAGGAGGACGGGCGTTCCTGAACTTGATCTTGATCCATGGTGTAAACCTCGCTTGCGTAATCGTGCGTATCGATGGCCTGCCGGTTCAGAACGGGAAGTCTTCGGGTTCTTCACCGAAGGGCCCGGTGTCGCCGGTCGGCTCAAACTGGCTGGGGCGCAGGCGGTCGCCTAACATCAGCATGCGATCGGCGACGATCTCGGTGCTGAAGTGCTTGCGGCCTTCCTGATCTTCCCAGCGTCGGGTCTGCAGACGACCCTCGATGTAGATCTGCTGCCCCTTGACCAGATACTGTTTGCAGGTCTCGGCCAGTTTGCTCCAGGCGACGACGTTGAACCACTCAGTTTCTTCGTGGCGCTCGCCGTCTGGGGAGCTCCAGGTGCGCGACGTCGCGACCGTGAACGATGTCACAGCCCGCCCTGAGGGCGTAAAGCGCATCTCGGGATCACGACCAAGGTTGCCGATGATCATGACCTTGTTGAGACCGCGGCTCATCGCGACACCTCCTTCAGCCGAAAGGCAGCGGCTCGCGCTTACTCGTCTGTGCGCAGCACAGCGAAGCGGAGCACCTGCTCGGTGTAGCGCAGGCCGCGTTCGATCTCGGCCGTCGCCTTAGGCTCGAGCTGCGCCAGGATGAACACGTACTGGCCCTCGGTCTGCTTGCGGATCGCGTACGCCAGGCGGCGGCGACCCCAGAGATCGATCTTGGTGATGGTGCCGCCCGATTGGGTGACCCACCCCTTGGTCTTTTCGATCAAAGCAGTCAGTGAGGGCTCATCCAGGTCTGGCTGAGCCACGAGCGCGATTTCGTATTCTCGCATCGTGAGCTATTCCTTTCTACGGGATATGCCCCTTTGTGCTGGCGTGCGCCGGCCTACCGGGAGCAGAAAGCTGGCTGGGCAAGGCGCCCAACGGGTGAGGAGTATAGCCGACCGGGCGAGTGCGGTCAAGGGACGGTCGATTCTAACCTTAGACCTGACAGGTCAAGCAGGAACCCCTAGAAAATAAGGCCGTCCCGAAATCACTGGAACAATTTCCAGTCGATTTTCTAACCTTGAGTCAGAGCCAGTATGCCGCCTTCGTCCAGCCGGCACACCCGATGGTCCTCAAGCACCTGGGCGCCCAGGTTGCGATACAGACCCAGCGCCCGCTCGTTCCAGTCGAGCACCAGCCATTCGAACCGCGCGCAGTCATAGCGCCGCGCGACGCCAGCCAAATAACGCATCAATGCCCGGCCCAGCCCACGACCACGATAGGCCGGCGTCACATAGATATCGTCGAGCCAGAGCCCGCGGCGGCCCGTCATCGAGCCGAAGGTGAAGTAGTAGATCAGATAACCTGCCGGCGCACCCTCGACCCAGACCAGCTCGGCCAACGCCGCCGGAGGGTCGCCGAAGAACGCCGCGTGGAGCGCCTCGAGCGTGGCCTCCGTCGTCAGGCGCTCGAAATCGGCCATGTCGCGGATGAAGGCCAACACGGTCGACAGATCCGCCGAGGTCACCGGCCGGGTCTCGGCGCGCGGGCCGCCATCCCAGGCGAGCTCGGGCATCGCTAGTCGAAGAAGCCCTGACGCACAAGCAGCTCGCCATTGAGGATCGCGCCGCCGGCCGCGCCCCGGATGGTGTTGTGCGACAGGATCGCCATCCGCAACGTGAAGAGCGGATCAGGCCGGATCCGCCCGACCACGGTCGTCATCCCACGGCCCGCATCGCGATCGCGGCGCGGCTGCGGCCGATCGGGCTCGCTGCGCACCTCGATGACGCGCCCAGGCGTCGACGGCAGGCCGCGCACGACCTCGGGAGCCTGGAACGTCGACAGCGCTTCGGCGGCTTCTGTGGGCGTCGCCGGTTGCTTGAGCCCCAGGCTGACGACCACCAGATGGCCGTCGAGCACAGGCACGCGATTGGTGTGCGTCGAGAACACCGCCGGCAGGAAGTCGATCGAGGAAGCGTCGCCGTTGAGTGCGCCGAGCATCTTGCACGGTTCGGCCGCGAACTTCTCCTCCTCGCCGCCGATATAGGGCACGACGTTATCGAGGATGTCGAGCGACGCCACGCCCGGGTATCCGGCGCCCGAGACAGCCTGCATCGAGACCAGCACGCCCTTCTCCACCCCAAACGCGTTGTGCAGGGCGCGCAGCGCGATCGTCACCCCGGTCGAGGTGCAATTGGGGTTCGTGACGATGAAGCCCTTCCATCCGCGGCTGCGTCGCTGCGCCGTAACCAGCGCCGTGTGATCAGGATTGACCTCCGGGATCAACAACGGCACATCCGGCCACATGCGATGCGACGACGCGTTCGAACAAATCGCCACCCCTGCCGCCGCCAACGCCGGCTCGGCGTCTGTGGCCACGTCGGTCGGGAGCGCCGAGAACGCCAGCTGCGCATCAAAGCCCGGCGCGGTCGGCAGCACAGGCAGGTCGCGCACGTACTCGGGAACGCTTCCCGGAAGCACCCAGCGCACACCGTCGCCGTACTTCCCACCCACAGTCCGATCCGACCCCGTCAGGGCCGTCACCTCGAACCACGGATGTCCCTCCAGCAATTGCACGAAGCGCTGACCGACGGCGCCCGTAGCGCCAAGGATGGCGACTTTGACTTTGTTTGGCATAGATCCCCGATCTCCCAATCACACAATCAATTTGTGGATGGCGCGCACCGCATCATCGGCTTGTTGGGCCGAGACCACGCAGCTGATCCCGCATTCCGAGCCGCCCTGGGCGATGGCGACGACGTTGACGCTCGCATTGCCCAATGCGCTAAACGTCCGACCGGAAACGCCGGGCGTATGCACCATCCCCGCCCCGACGACCGTGATGATCGCCACAGGATCGGAGGCCGTCACGCCGTCGAGGTCATCGCCAGACAGCTCGCGCCGGAACTCGTCCTCAAGGGCCGCGACGACGGTCTGGGCAGCCGGGTACGGCACGACGAAACAGATGCTTTGCTCCGATGAAGCCTGCGAGATCAGGCTGACGCTCGTCCGCGTCCGCGCGACTGCGGCGAACGTGCGAGCTGCGATGCCCGGGATGCCGAGCATGCCACGACCCTCGAGCGTGATCACGCATTGCGCCTTGATCGCCGTCACGGCCCGGATGCCCCCGTCGACCCAGCCCTCATCTTCGAGCACGATGCGCGTGCCCGGGTTCGCCGGCGCGAAGGTGTTCTTGACCCAGAGCGCGATCCCGCGCTCGACGACAGGCCGGATCGTCTTCGGGTGGAGCACTTTGGCGCCGAAGTGCGCAAGCTCCGAGATCTCGCGATAAGTCAGCACAGGGATGGTTCGCGCGTCGGGCGCGATACGCGGGTCGGTGGTCATGACGCCATTGACATCGGTCCAGATCCAGACCTCATCGGCCGCGAGCGCCACGCCCAGGATCGCGGCCGAGTAGTCGCTGCCGCCCCGCCCCAGCGTGGTGATGGCGCCGCGCCTGTCTGCGCCGATGAACCCCGTCAATACGGGCACGCCGCCGCCGGCGAGCACGGGTTGGATCCGCGCCATGGCCCGTTCGTGAGTCGCCTCCATATCCGGCGTGGCGTTCAGGAAATGCGAGTCGGTCAGGATGATGTCGGCTGTGCTGATGGACAGAGAGGAAATGCCCTCGGCCTCGAGTGCCGCCGCCACAAGCGGTGCGCTCATCCGCTCGCCCAGCGAGGCGATGGCGTCAAGCGCGCGCGGCGAAGCCTCACCCAGCACGGCGATCGCCTGACACAGGTTGACGAACTGATCCAGGCTGTCGGAAATCAAATCGCGGACCGCCTCGGCGGTCGGCGCCACGTCGCGCAACGTGCGGAGATGTCGCTCCAGCAGGGTCGCAGACGTTTCTCTGGCGCGCCCCGCATCGCCGTCGGCGGCGGCATGCGCGGCCCCCAGCAACAAGTCGGTGACACCGCTCAAGGCCGAGACCACGACGGCCGGTCGATCGCCGGCGTCCCGGGCCGCCCTGACGATAGCGGCGAGGCTGCGGATCGCCTCGGGGCTCCCGACCGATGTGCCGCCGAACTTCATCACAATCGTTTTCATGGTTCCTGCCTTCGGCCGACATACGGGCCGGGTGCAACAAAAAGCGCGGAGCCGCCGGCTCCGCGCTGGTGAGTGTCGTCGCTGTTCAGGCGTCGGTCACTGACAATGCGAAGCCGCGGCTGCCCTCTGCGGGGTAGTCGTAGTGCGCATGTTCGTGGTCATCCAATGCCAGGCACGCATTGGCATCGAGTGTATGCAGAATCGAGCGGCCTGTCAATGGAAGATGGGATGACGGCGGCGGGTGATCGCTCGCGTGGGGAGAAAGCAGTACCTGCGAGCCGGGTCAGCCCGCACCCTGCAGCGCAGCGGCGGCCTCTTCACGACCGCCCGCCAGCGCAAAATCGAGCGCGCGCCGGCCATCGTCGGTGCATTGGGCGGCGTCGGCGCCGTACTGGAGCAGCAGACGCACCAAAGGCGCATGGCCGTTTTGGGCAGCGGCATGCAACGGCGCAAAGCCGCCTTGCTGGCGCGCATTGACGTCGACCCCGGCGGCCAACAGGAGGCGCGCGACCTCAAGATGCTGCCCTGCGACAGCCGCGTGCAGCGGTTGGACGTGCATGGGATTTTCCGAAGCCAGGCCAGGTTAGCACCTTGGGCCAGCTTTGGGGCTTACAGCGGTCGCTTGGGCTTGGGCGCCGGCCGCAACATGCGCCGGATCTTGAGCGCGAGGTGTACGGCCAGACGCGTGTCGGGGTTGTTCATGTCGATACCCGCGATCTGGTGGATGCGCTCCATCCGGTACAACAACGAGTTGCGGTGAATGAACAAGCGCTCGGCCGTCTGGCTGAGGTTGCCGAGTTTCTCGGAGAACGCCTCGAGGGTCTCGAGCAGGTCGCCTGCGCCCTCATAATCCATCAACGGGCCAAGCACCTCACGGCAGAAGGCCTCGAGCTCAGGGCTTCGCTCGAGCTGAAACAACAGGCGATAGACCGAGAGATCGCCGAAGAACAACGGCGCTCGCTCGTTGAGCCGCACGGCCATCATCAGGGCCTGTGTCGCCTCGCGATGCGAGTCGCGCCAATCTTCGAGCTCGCCCGCGCTGCGGCCCATGCCGCCGTGGGCTACGTGGGTCGGGTATTCGGCGGAGGCTGCAGCACGGACCTCCTCGGCAAGGCGCAACGCCCGCTCAGGTCGCTCGCCATCGGGGACCGCGCAGAACACCACGACCTCATCGCCGCGCGGGCGCACCAGAGCGCTCAGGCCAAGCTTGACGACCGATTGGTTGACCAGGGTCTCAAGCCGACGCAGACTTGGCCGCGGCTCCTTGCCGTCCCAGCGCCAGACCAGGGCGGCATGCGGCGGCTCGATATCGTAGCCGATACGTCCGGCCCAGCGCACCAGTTCCTCGAGCGGCAGCGATCCGGTCAGCACAGCGTCCACGAAATCGCCATGGGCGCGCTTTTCGGCATCGCTGACCGCCTTGGCCTTGGCCATCTCGAGCGCGCACGCCTGAGCGCCGTTCTCGACGACGAGGCCGTCGAGCGCGTCAAGCTCGCCTGCGAGGCCGATGATCGTCACAAACCCGCGCGCCATGCCCTTCGACACGATCGGGCTGACAAGCCGCACAAGCCCGCCCGCCAGCGACTGCTCGCGCGAACCGCCGAGCGCCGCCTGACGACGGTCGCGCAGGCTCTCCGGCAGGCTGCTCAGCAGGCTGAGCGAGTTGAGCACATCCGGCCAGACATGGCTCAGCCCAGGGGTCACCGCCTCGGCCAGGGGTTTGAGGCGCTTATCCTGGATGAGCACCGACTTCCCGGTTTGCTCAGACATCGCGTGCGCGAGATCCGAGAGGCCGACGCCTTCGAGCAGGAGCCGCGAGAGAGTCTGATAGATCTGGGCTCCGCGAGTGACGAGGTACGACTGGCGATTGACGATCAGCTCGAGCGCGGCGCGCTGGATATCGCGCAACGAAGCGTCTACGGGGAGCTTGATAACCGGAAGCTCACTATGAGCGGGTGTGGATGCGGCCAGCGTGGCAACGGCCGAGACACCGACCTCGGCCCAGTGGTTCAGATCCCTCTTCGTAGGTGCGCCGCCGCACAGCACAAAATCGTCGGCCTGCGGCACCACGCCCGCGCCGGCCATGACCACCCACCGCACGGGGCGATCGCGACCGACACCGCTCGGCACGGCACTGCCGCGGGGTAAGATCAGACGGACCAACTCGCCAAGCGAGATCGTCGAACCAGCTGCCACCGCCATCGCCATTTTGAGCCCGTCTCCTCCGTCCGTGTGCGGGATTATAACTGATTGGGCAACTTGCACAGAATCGGTGGGCAGGGTCCGGGCGATCGCGCAAGGGAAAGTGCACAATTTCCGGCTGCCGGCCTTGGAGGCGAGGGCCAAACCAGCACCTTGAATCGCAGCCCGCCCTCACCTAGAATCCCGATGCATCTCCAATACGACCCAATGCCCGCCAACCCGGCGATCGCTACCGCCGGCTATCGAGGAAGCATGACCGTCCTGACCCATTGCCTGATCGTCACCCCGCGCCGGGCCGACGACCCGCGTTCGCGCGGATTGCTGCACGATGCGCACGCGCTTGGACTGCGCGACGTCTCGCACATCACGGCTTCCGATCTGTACTTCATCGAGGGCAAACTCACGGCGCACGACCAGGAGCGTCTTGTGGCGCTGCTGTTGAGCGACCCGGTCGCGGAACGAGCCGAATGGAGACGCACCGACCACGCTCGGCGCCGGCCGAAACGCGCCCAACACATTGTTGAAGTGGCGTACCGACCCGGCGTCACCGATCCGGTGGCCGAGCAGATCGTCCGTGGAGCGCATCAGCTTGGGGTCACGGCGGTCACACGCGCCGCGACCGGGCTGCGCTTCGATGTACGCAGCCGTGCCGGCAGCCCGCGCCTGCTTCACAAACTCGCGCGCGGCTTGCTGGCCAATGACGTCATCCAGCACTACACAGTCGGGGAGATCACGCCGCACTTCCCCGCCGACGCCCTGAGCTCAAACGCCACAGAGATCCTCACGGTGCGCGGCTTGAGCGATGCCGCGCTTCTCGCGCTCTCGCAGGAGCGTCGCGCGGCGCTCGACCTGGCCGAGATGCGCGCCATCCAGACGTACTACGCAACCGAGGGTCGCGACCCGACCGACGTCGAGTTCGAGTCGATCGCCCAGACCTGGAGCGAGCATTGCGTCCACAAAACGTTCAAGGCGTTGATCGAGGTGGCTGCAGACGGTGAACCGCGTACCGCTGAAGCACACGGTAAGCCCGGACACCCCGGCGAGCCGCGGTCGGCGGGCAACGATCTGCGGCCGTCCATCGACGGCCTCCTCAAGACCTATCTCCGCTCAGCGACCGAGGCCATCAAGGCTCCGTGGGTGCGCTCGGCCTTCGTCGACAACGCCGGGATCATCGACTTCGACGATGACTTCGAGATTTCGTTCAAGGTCGAGACGCACAACCACCCATCGGCGATCGAACCCTTTGGCGGCGCCAACACCGGGCTGGGTGGCGTGATCCGCGACGTGCTCGGCGTAAGCGCCAGGCCGATCGCGGCGACCGACATCCTGTGTTTCGGGCCACAAGACGTCGACCCAGGCCGGCTGCCGGCCGGTGTGCTCCATCCACGCCGGATCCGCTCGGGCGTCGTCGCGGGGATCAAGGACTACGGCAACAAGATCGGCCTGCCCACGGTCAACGGCGCGATCTGGTACGACCCCGGCTACACCTCGAACCCGCTTGTGTTCGCCGGCTGCGTCGGCCTGGCGCCCAAGGGCAAGCACCCGCGCACACCGCGCCCCGGCGACCGCGTGATCGTGCTTGGCGGGCGAACGGGTCGCGACGGCCTGCGAGGAGCGACGTTCTCGTCGATGACCATGGACGCTCAGACCGGCGAGGTCGCGGGCGCCTCGGTGCAGATCGGCGACCCGATTACCGAGAAAGGCCTGATCGAGGTTATCGTGCGGGCGCGCGATCTTGGCCTTTATCACGCGATCACCGACTGCGGCGCCGGTGGTCTTTCGTCGGCCGTGGGCGAAATGGCGTCGGGCTACGGCGCCGACGTCGATCTGGCGACGGTCAGGTTGAAGTACCCGGGCCTTGCCCCCTGGGAGATCTGGCTCTCGGAGGCTCAGGAGCGCATGGTGCTGGCTGTGCCAGCCGGTGCGCTCGCGACGCTCGGGGCGCTATGCACCACCTACGACGTCGAGTTGACCGATATCGGCGCGTTCACCGACAGCGGCCGGTTGCGGGTGAACTATGGAAGCAAGGTCGTGCTCGATCTGGCCAACACATTCCTGCACGACGGCATCCCGCAGCGTCAGCTGAAGGCCACGATCGCGCCGGCGACGCCACACGCACGTCATCGCTCGTCGATCACCCATCGCTCGATCCTCAACGACCTGCTGCTGAGCCTGCTTCGCCTGCCCAACATCGCCACCAAAGCCGATGTCATCCGTGTCTACGACCACGAGATCCTGGGCGGCACGATCGTCAAGCCGTTGACCGGTGTGCGCCATGACGGACCGGCCGATGCCGCGGTGATCAAGCCGATCGGCACTTCGGGCTGGCGGGGCATCGTGCTGAGCAATGGTCTCAACCCCGAGTTCGGCAAACAGGATGCCTACCGCATGGCCTGGAGCGTCATCGATGAGGCAGTCCGAAACGCCGTTGCGGTCGGGGCAGACCCCGACCGGATCGCGATCCTCGACAACTTCTGTTGGGGCGATCCGAAACGTCCCGAGACGCTTGGCACGCTGCTCGAGGCGGCGCGTGGCTGCCACGACGGCGCCCTGCACTATCGAACACCGTTTATCTCAGGAAAAGACTCGCTCAACAACGAATACCTCGGCGCCGATGGGCAACGGCACGCGATCCCGCCAACGCTCCTCATTTCGGCCATCGGCCTGATCGACGATGTACGGGCGGCAGTCACCAGCGACCTGAAGGGCGCCGGCCATCGGCTGTATCTGCTCGGTGAAACCCGCGACGAACTGGGCGGCGCGCATGTCTGGAAGGCCGTGGAGGCGAAGGGCGAGGGGCGAAGGGCGCAGAACGCGTGGCAGGCCGAGATCCCTGGGCCGGTCGAGCACGCGCCGGCTCTGTACCGGGCGCTCCACGCCGCGATCAGGGCCAGGCTTGTCGCGAGCTGCCACGATCTGAGCGAGGGCGGGCTCGCCGTCGCGGCGGCCGAGATGTGCATCGGTGGGCGGCTTGGTCTTGCCTTAACGCTGCCGGAGGGCGACCCGTTTGTGCAGCTCTTCAGCGAGAGCAATGCGCGGTTGTTGGTCGAAGTCGCGCCAGGCGATTGCGCGGCCTTCGAGGCACACCTGGCAGGCCTGCCGTTCACGTTGCTCGGAGCAGTCACGGGCTCGGGGCGCTGCTCGATCTCGACACGCACGTCGGGGCTGATTGACCTCGCCGTGACCGACCTGGTGAAAGCATGGCAGTCCCCGGCCTGACGATCCGCCGCGCGACTGAGGTCGACGCCGAGGCCTGGCTGGCCCTGGCGCGTCGCATCGACGATGAGACGCGTTTCATGATGTTTGAGCCAGGCGAACGGACGACGACAATCGATGAACAGGCAAGTCGCTTCAGGGCGATGGGCGCCGCCGGCAATCAGGCGATGTTCCTGGCCGAAGTGTCTGGAGAGCCTATCGGCTATCTCGGCGCGATGGGCGGCGCGTTTCGCCGTTCGCGGCACAAGGTATACGTCTTTGTCGGTATCCGCGAAGGATTCCAGGGGCGCGGGATCGGCACAGCCCTGTTTACCGAGATGGAGACCTGGGCTCGCGATTGGGGCGCGCACCGGCTCGAGTTGACCGTGATGCCGCACAACACTGCCGGGCTGGCGCTGTATACGAAGATGGGATTCGAGATCGAGGGCACGGCCCGCGACGCCTTAAGGGTCGATGGCCGCTACGTCGACGAAATCACGATGGCCAAGGTGCTATGACTAACCCACGCGCATTGATCCTGCATGCCAACGGCACAAATCGCGACGGCGACGTTGCCGAAGCGCTCCACCTGGCTGGCGCTGAGCCCGAGGTGGTGCATCTCAATACGTTGCGCGCCGACAATCGCCCCTGGTCGCAGTACCAGATGCTTGTGCTCCCAGGCGGCTTTTCCTACGCCGACGCCTTGGGCGCCGGCCGGCTGATGGGCCTCGACTTGCGCACGTATTTCGGTGACGAGCTCGCGGCCTTCATCGAGGCCGGCAGACCCGTGATCGGGATCTGTAACGGCTTCCAGACGCTGGTCAAGGCCGGTTTTCTACCGGGTCTGAATGTCGATCACGGAAAGCCTTACGCGACGCTCACGTTCAATGCCAGCGGTCACTTCGAGTGTCGTTGGGTGACGCTGCGGGCCCGCTCACGTCAATGCCTGTGGACCCGCGGTCTGAATGAACTCATCGACTGCCCGATCGCGCATGGCGAGGGCAACTTCACGCTGGCCAACCCATCGCTGCTGGCCGATCTCAATGTGGACGAGCAAATCGCGCTGGTGTACACACGCTCCGACGGCCGCGCCGCCGATGAGCGCTACCCCGACAACCCCAACGGTTCGATCGCGGACATCGCTGGCATTTGCAATCCGGCCGGCAACGTCCTCGGCCTGATGCCGCATCCCGAAAACCATATCCACAATCATCAGCATCCGCATCACGCCCGCGGCTTCACTGGCCGTCTAGGGCTGCGGCTTTTCGAGAACGGCGTGAAAGCGGCGTGAGGAGCGTTGAGCGCGAAGCCTGACTGTGCCAGCGCGCCACGCTTTCAACGAGTATCACTAAGGGATTTGGGCCGCGGGCTGCGATTCTAGGAACACATCAGCATGATTTCTCCTGAGGCGATTGCAGCGGCTCTTCCACTGGCGCTGCGTGAGACACACCTGGACCTGCCCGGTCGCGGCGCGGGTAAGGTGCGCGAGTGGTACACGCTCCCTGGCGGCCGGCGACTGATCGTCACGACCGACCGGCTGTCGGCTTTTGATCGCATCCTCGCGGCCGTGCCGTTCAAGGGCCAGGTGCTGAACCAGCTCTCGGGTTGGTGGTTCGAGCAGACCCGTGACCTGGTCGATAACCACCTGATCGCCCTGCCAGATCCCAACGCCGCGATCGTCGAGGCGGCGACCCCCTTCCCGGTCGAGGTCATCGTCCGCGGCTACATCACGGGCGTCACAGGCACGGCCCTCTGGCGACGCTATGAACTCGGCGAGCGCGAGATCTATGGCCACCGGTTTGGCGAAGGTCTGCGCAAGAACCAGGCTTTGCCAGAGCCGATCGTTACCCCGACCACCAAAGGCGGACCGAGCGGCCACGATGAACGCCTGTCCTGCGCCGAAGTCGTGTCGACCGGCCTGCTCGACGCAGCAACCTGGGAGGCGACGATAGCCGCTGCGCTCGCGGTCTTCAAGCGTGGCCAGGCGCTGGCCGCACGCGCCGGTCTGATCCTGGTCGACACGAAATACGAGTTTGGGCGCGCAGCCGACGGCCGGCTGCTGTTGATCGACGAGGTCCACACGCCCGACTCCTCACGCTACTGGCTTGCCGACAGCTACATCGCACGCTTCGCCGCCGGCCAGGAGCCCGAGAGCAACGACAAGGAGTTCGTGCGCCTCGCGTACGCCGCGCGCGGCTACCGCGGCGACGGCGAGCCGCCGACGATGGATGATGCGCTCTGGGTCAACGCCGCGGAACGCTATATCGGCATTTTTGAGTGGTTGACCGGTTGCGACTTCGATCCGGCAGCCTACCCGGCGGATGATCGGCTCAAGCAGCTATCCCTCACGCCGCCAGACCCATAGGCGGCCACGTAGCGAGAAGGCGATGCACATTCCTTTGCACGTTCTTGCCCTGTGTCTGCCGCTCATACATCCGGATGGAAGGGAAAACCAGTGACCCTCATCGGCATCATCATGGGTTCGCAGTCCGATTGGGAGACGATGCAGCACGCGGCAACGACGCTCGAGGCGCTCGGCGTGCCGCATGAGGTTCGCGTGGTCTCGGCGCATCGCACGCCGGACCTGCTGTTCGAGTACGCGAGCTCGGCCGAGGCCCGCGGGCTCGAGGTGATCATCGCCGGCGCGGGCGGCGCCGCACACCTGCCTGGGATGTGCGCGGCCAAGACCCCCTTGCCCGTCCTCGGCGTGCCGGTGCAGTCGAAGACGCTCAATGGCCTCGACTCGCTGCTCTCGATCGTGCAGATGCCGGCCGGCGTCCCGGTGGGCACGCTCGCGATCGGGCGCGCCGGCGCCGTCAATGCCGCGCTGATGGCGACCGCGATCGTGGCCAATGCGCATCCCGAATTCAAAGCCGCCGTGGCCGCCTATCGCGAACGCCAGACCCGGTCGGTGCTCGACCACCCCGATCCGCGCCCAGGGGCTGAGGCATGACGATCCTCGGGGTCATCGGAGGTGGCCAGCTTGGCCGCATGCTCGCGTTGGCCGCCGCGCCACTTGGCGTGCGCTGCCGCGTGCTCGAACCAGGCGCGAATCCGCCCGCCGCACCGGTCGCCGAGGTCATCGGCGCTGACTACGACGATCCCGATGGGCTAGCACGTCTGGCTCACGGCGCCGCGGCCGTCACGTTCGAGTTCGAAAACGTTCCGGCCGCGGCGGTCGATGGGTTGGCCCGGCTGACGCCCGTATTCCCGGGCGCCTTGGCACTGGCTACCGCGCAGGACCGGGTCATGGAGAAAGCGCTGTTCAGACAACTTGGCATCGCGATCCCGCCGATGCGCGCGGTCGAGGATCAGGGCGAACTCACATCGGCGCTCGAAGCCATCGGGCTGCCGGCCGTCCTCAAGACCCGACGCCTCGGCTACGACGGCAAGGGCCAGGCCGTCCTGCGCAGCCTTGAGGACGTTGAGCCGGCCTGGCGCGCGATCGGCGCCGCACCGGCGATCTCGGAGGCGTTCGTGGAGTTCCAGCGCGAACTCTCGATCCTATCGGTGCGTGGCCGCGACGGCGCGACGGTGTTCTATCCGCTTGTCGAGAACCATCACCACGATGGGATCCTGCGACACTCGATCGCCCCGGCGCCAAATCTGACGATCGCGCTCCAGCAGCAGGCCGAAGCAATCGCGCAGCGCGTGTTGGACGCGCTCGATTACGTCGGCGTGCTCGCTATCGAACTCTTTCAGGTCGGCGATACCCTGCTGGCAAATGAGATGGCGCCCCGAGTTCACAACTCCGGCCACTGGACGATCGAAGGCGCGACAACCAGTCAGTTCGAGAACCACGTCCGCGCGGTGCTGGGGCTACCGCTTGGGGCGACCGATTGCCAACGCCCGACAGCCATGATCAACCTCATCGGCGCCCTGCCGTCGATCGATCGCCTGCTGGCGATCCCGGGCGCGCATGTGCACGTTTATGGGAAGGCGCCGCGGCTGGGTCGCAAGCTCGGGCATGTCACACTGTGCGGCGACTCGTACGGCGATCTGCAGACGAAATGCGCTCGCGTGCAGACCGTGATCGCTGATCAGGTCGAACTCAACGCAGGAGCGCACCAAGGAGCATGATGCCCGATACCGACATCCCTCACCACGAATGCGGCGTGCTCGGCATCTTCGCCCCGCAGGAGGACGTCGCCCGGATGGCGTTCTTCGGGCTATACGCGCTGCAGCACCGCGGCCAGGAAGCCGCCGGGCTCGCCGTCAGCGACGGCCAGACCATCCGCCTACACAAAGACGTCGGGCTTGTGTCACAGGTGTTCACACCGGCCAATCTCGCTCCGATGTCCGGGCACTTCGCCATCGGCCATACGCGTTATTCGACGACAGGTTCGTCGAACGCGCGCAATGCGCAGCCCTTCGTCATCGAGACGATCCACGGCCCGGTCGGGCTGGCCCACAACGGGAATCTGCTCAACACCGCCGAACTGCGTCAGGATCTGCTCACGCGGGGCATCGGCCTGCAAGCCGGCTCGGACAGCGAGGTGATGATCATGATGCTGGCCGGCGCCCAGGGCGAGACCTGGTTCGATAGAATCCAGGCCACGATGCCCAGGTGGCGTGGAGCCTACTGCCTCGCGATCCTCACCCGTGACGGGGTATACGCGGTGCGCGATCCGTGGGGTTTTCACCCGCTCAGCGTAGGGCGGCTGCCCAGCGGCGGGCATGTGGTCGCCAGCGAAACCGGGGCGCTGCGCACGCTGGGTTGTGTGGCCATCCGCGAGGTCAAGCCGGGCGAGATCGTCGGATTGACCGACAGCGCCCTTCGCGTCCGTCAGGCGGTGCCCGCCGAGCGCCAGCTGGCGCGTTGTACGTTCGAGCACATCTACTTCTCGCGCCCCGATAGCTTCTGGGATGGGTTGACCACGCATCAGGTACGTCAGCGTCTTGGCGAGGAACTGGCGCGCGAGGCGCCCATCGACGCCGATGTCGTCATCCCGGTGCCCGACTCGGCGCTGCCCGCCGCGATCGGCTACGCCCGCGTCAGTGGCCTGCCCAACAACGACGGCTTCATCAAGAACCGCTACATCGGCCGCACCTTCATCCAACCGACCGACTCGCTCCGCAAGCAAGGCGTGGCGATGAAGTTTCTGGCGCTTGAGGAGAATTTGCGCGGCCAACGCGTGATCGTCATCGACGATAGCATCGTTCGCGGCACCACCTCGGGCCCGCTGGTGCGTTTGCTGCGCGACGCCGGCGCCCGCGAGGTGCATCTGCGAATCACCTGTCCACCGATCGCGCACCCTTGTTTCATGGGCGTCGACATGGGCACGTACAACGAGTTGATCGCGCACCGTATGACGCTCGACGAAATCCGTGATCACATCGATTGCGACACCCTGCACTTTCTCTCGGTCGAGGGAATGATGCGCGCGCTTGGTCGTACCGGCGGCTACTGCAACGCCTGCTTCACCGGCGTCTACCCGCTGGAAGTCGACCCGAGCCAATCGAAGACCGGGTTCGAGAGGCACATCGCTTAAGTTGCGGTTTGTGATTTGCGATTGCCTCGTGACGATGAGGCAATCGCAAATCACAGATCGTCCAAGGGGAATCAAGCATGCGCATACTCCTTGTGGGTTCCGGCGGGCGCGAGCACGCTCTGGCGTGGAAACTGACGGGTTCGCCGCGCCTCGAGCAGCTGTGGGTTGCGCCCGGGAACGCCGGCACGGCCCGGCTGGACGACCGCGTCAAGAACGTGGCGATCGCAGCCGACGACGTGGATGGTCTGGTTGCATTTGCCAGCACCAACGCGATCGGGCTGGCCGTGATCGGCCCCGAGGCGCCGCTGGCGAGGGGTCTGGGCGATGCGCTCCGCTCGACCGGGATCGCGGTCTTCGGGCCAAACCGGGCCGCGGCCGAGATCGAGAGCAGCAAGGCCTTCTCGAAGGACTTCATGGCCCGGCACGGCATCCCGACCGCGCGCTACGGCGTGTTTCGCGACCACACTGAAGCGCTGCGCCATCTGCTGTCGATCGACTACCCTGTGGTGATCAAGGCCTCGGGTCTTGCGGCCGGCAAGGGCGTGATCGTGCCAGCTTGCGCCGACGAGGCTGAGGCCGCTCTGCGCCAGATCATGCTCGACCGCGAGTTCGGCGAGGCCGGCGACGAGGCGGTGATCGAAGAGCGGCTGACCGGACCCGAGGTCTCGGTGCTGGCATTCAGCGACGGGCACACGGTCCGGGTGATGCCACCCGCACAGGACCATAAGCGCGTCGGCGATGGCGACACAGGGCTCAACACCGGAGGCATGGGCGCCTACGCACCGGCCCCGATCGCGACGCCCGAGTTGATCGCCGACGTGACCCGCTCGGTGCTCCAGACGACCATCGACGGGCTGCGGGCCGAAGATCGGCCCTTCGTCGGCGTGCTCTACGCGGGCCTGATGCTCACACCCGACGGCCCGCGGGTGCTCGAGTTCAACGCCCGTTTCGGGGACCCCGAGACCCAGGTGATCCTGCCGCTGCTCGAGAGCGACCTGGTCGAGGTGTTGCTGGCCTGCGCCGAGGGCCGCCTGGGCGACATCGACGTCAACTGGAGTCAGGGTGCCGCCGCGTGCGTGGTCATGGCCTCGGAGGGATATCCCGGCCCATACCCAAAGGATCTCCCAATCGCGGGGCTCGACCAAGCCACCACCGATGCCTTTGTTTTTCATGCCGGCACGCGCGAGCTCGCCGAACAGGTCGTCACCGCCGGTGGGCGTGTGCTGGCGGTCAGCGGCTGGGGCGTCGACATCCGTTCCGCGCTCGATCGGGCCTACGCCGCGGTCGGCTCGATCACGTTCGCCGGCATGCACTTCCGCCGCGACATCGGCTGGCGGGCCCTGGTGCGCGGGGCGGGGAGCGCTGGAGCGAGGGGCCCTGGAGCGAGCACCAGCGCGCCAATGTCATCCTGAGTGCCTTGCTCGGCTGTGATGCGCAAGCCCGACCTGATCCCGTTGGCAAGCTCGGGCGACCAGCCTCCCCCCGCCCGGGCCTCCCACTCTCTGGGCTCCCGAGGGCGTCTCGGCCCGGTCGACCTCCCCCGTGGGGGAGGTCNNCGCCGCCGTCGCCCCTCAGCCCCAAGGACTCCTCCTGCCGGCGCGGGTGGGGTTCGCTCGGTGACGCTTCGGCGGCCGCCCGAGTATGCAAACAGGATCACGACCCGTCAGGGATTCTCAGCCGCGGATCTCGCGGACGTCGGCCGGTTGCACAACGGATGGTGTGCCAATCCGTTCCCTCAGCGTCATCTGCGGCTGAGGATGCCTCGCTGACGACTTGCCCGTGCCCACTGCGATCTGCGGTCTGCGATAATGTGCCCAGCGAGGGAGCCCATGCGCAAACTGATACCTTTTCTGCTGATCCTCAGCCTGACCCTGACGGCCTGCATCGATGAGGCCACGTTACTCGAGTTCGAGCGTGAACTGGCCACCGAGGCGGCCATCGCGGCTACCCAACAGGCGGCCCTCGAGGGCCCGGCCCCGGCGACACGCACG
>DKKP01000083.1 GCA_002455335.1 Anaerolineales bacterium UBA6663
TCCGGGCGGTGGTCGCCGCGGGCACGATCCCGTCGGTCGTGGTGGTCTCGGGCGCGCTCTCCGGGCCGGCGCCGTTCATCGCGATGCGAGCCGAGAGCCAGTGGTGATCCGACACCATCGTGCCGTCCCAGCCCTGCTCGAGACGGGCGCCCTGGTGGTGCGGGAAGAAGATGAAGTCGACGCCGTGGTTGTGCCATCCGTAGCCGGCGGCGTTCATCTTCGCGGCCGCCGTCCAGGGGATGTCGGTGTAGGAGGCCTGGGTGTTCATGTCGCCGCCGATNNCGCAGCTGCAGCAGGATGTCCATTCCGGCGCCGTACTGCTGAGGCCGGGTCAGCGGCGGGTTGCCGTGCTGCTTCGGCCAACGGTGCGGGTTGGTCATGTGGTGGGTGGAGACCACCGAGACCACGGAGCCGTCGGCGCGACGCAGCATCACCCACGTCGCGAAGCGGTCCCACGTGACCGGACGCCCGTCGTAGAAGGTCTTGTCGTCGTCGACGAGCTGGACCCGGCCGCCGTTGACCTTCGTCCAGGTCGAGCTCTTCCAGAGCACGACGTTGCCCATGGCCTGCTCGGCGCCGGTGCCCGCCGGGGCTGCCACCCGGAAGGCTGAGTAGCCCGGCGCGGCGGCTTCGATCTNNAGCATGAAGCCCATGTGCGAGATCGCCGAATAAGCGAGCATACGCTTCAGGTTGGTCTGGGCGATCGCCGCGATGTTGCCGATCGCCATCGTAAGCACCGAGAGGATGACCAGCATCGCCTGCCAGTCCTGAGCCATGGTGATCATGCCGTTGACCGGGCCGCCCACCGGGCCGTCGATGGCTCCGAGGTCACCGAGCTCGGTAGGCACGGTGCCTTGGCTGCTCTGGGTGCGGCACTCGGCGGCCGCGGTGGTCGTCATCACCACCATCAGCGTCACCAGGAACGGCAGCCCCATGAAGATGATCAGGACGGGCAGTCCCGCGAGCAGCAGCTTCTTCATGACAGGTCAGTCCCGAGGTCGCGCGCGCTCAGGCTGTCTCTAGGCGCTTAGGTTCGATCGGCGGCATTGGAGGTCTGGATCCGCGTTTGTGCAGGTGACGTGGGTTCCCTGCCTCCTTGGACTTGAAGTGATTGGTCGTCACTGTGACTGACGGTTTCGGTGTAGCATCGACGCATGCTCGGCTCCTGTGAAGTCGGTATCTGATGGGTCTGGTGGCGCTGCCTGGTGGCAGTGCCGGGGATCTGGTGCTGTCGAGTGCGCAGGCGGCCGAGGACTTCGAGCAGGAGCTCGTGGACCAGTACGCGCTGGCGATGTCGGCGGCCAGCCTGAGTGACGGGCACATTCGAGCGACCCGCTCGGTGGTGATCGAGTTCGCCCGATCGCTGACCAAGCCGCTGTGGGAGGCGACCTGCGCGGACGGGGACGCGTTCCTGGCTGGTCAGCGCCGGCTGGGCCACAGCGTGGCTACCAGGGCGGGCAAGGCCGGGACCTTGTCGCTGTTCTTTGAGTTCGTGCTGGCCCGCTACGAGGGCGCGATCCGCCGTGCGACGGGCGTGCTGGTCGAGCAGCCGATCGATGAGTTCAACCGCCAGTCGGGGGCGTCGCTGGGCAAGGTCCGGGTGCCGCCGTCGGATCAGGAGATCGACTCGCTGTTCACCGGCTGGCGTGGCTCGATCCCGCAGGCCCGCAAGTACCTGCCCGCGGCCCGCGACTACTTCGCGGCATCGCTGTGGCGCCGGCTCGGGCTGCGGATCAACGAGACCGTCATGCTCGATATCCGCGACTGGCGTCCCGACCTGGGCGAGTTCGGCAAGCTCCATGTCCGCTTCGGCAAGGGCAGCCGCGGCCGCGGGCACAAGCCGCGGCTGGTGCCCGCGATCAACGGCGCCGACCAGCTGATCGACTGGTGGCTGGCCGAGGTTCGCCACCAGTACGGCTCGGACTGGGACAACCCGGACGCGCCGATGCTTCCCTCCGAACGGTTCGACCGTGACTTCGGCCGGTGCGGTCGCGTTGGCACCAACGCGTTGCGGCGTGGCCTGGCTATCCACGTCGATCAGTGGCTGCCGGCCTGGTCGGACCGGATGACGCCCCACGTCCTGCGGCACTACTGCGCCTCGTCGCTCTACGCCGTCGGCATGGACATCAAGGCGATCCAGGAACTGCTGGGCCACCAGTGGCTGGCCACCACCTCGGGCTACATCCACGTACGCAGCGAGCACATCGTGCACGCGTGGAACTGCGCCAACGATCGTGTCGAAGCCCGCCTCGGACTTGAAGCCGACTGAATCCCGACGACCCAAGGAGAGGATCAAGATGAAGTGGAGCCTGCGGCTTCGGGCCGCCGAGCGAGGGATCTGGAAGTCGGCGCAGCTGCGCCGTATGCTGGCTGATACCGGCCTAGAGATTAGCGCCGGGAAGATGTCCTCGTGGTGGGCCGGGACCCCGCCGACCATGAGGCTCGAGGAGCTCGACGTGCTGTGCGCGGTGCTGGAGTGCACCCCGAACGACCTGATGACCCCCGAGCCCGACAAGGTCGCCGCCCGCCGTGTCCGCGATGCCGACACAGTCAACGGGGGCAACCCGAACGGGGATGACAAGCCGAACGGTGGTGGGACCGGACCGGGGGTGAGCCCGCGGTTCGGCAAGCCGCGCTCGACCCCGCCGCTGTAGACGCTCTCGGCGATACCGACGACGTCGACCACCGATGCGACGAGGACTGCATGCCGGCGCCGGGACCTGACGCGCCGCTGCGGCTGCCGCCGCGGTGCAACAGGTGCCAGGCCAGCCCGGTCGCGTGGACCAGTCCGCGGGTCGACTTCTGCTACCAATGCCTGCCTGGTGGTCCGTTTCTCGCTCCGCCATGCCGCTGGTGCGGGACAGCGAAGAACTACTACAGCCAGGGGCTGTGCATCCTGTGCCATCCGCGCAGTCCGCAACGGCCCGGGGCCTGCAAGGGCTGCATGGCCTGGGGTGTCTACCCGCGCTACAACTGGACCTGCTGGCCGTGCCGCTGGTGGCGCACCCACTACCCAGAAGGGGTGTGCGACTTCTGCGGACGGCTCGCGCGAATCGGGAACTCCGGGGCTTGTCGGCTGTGCGTCGAGCAGGCCCAGATGACCCAAGAACCCGGTCGGGCACTCGACTACGCCGGCGCCAACCGGCACAGCCAGCAGCTCTTCTTGGCCAACATGCTGTTCAAGAAGCGCATCACCCCACGCCTGGCGCCCGAGCCCAGCCTGCGACCCGGACCGCGTGGTCGCAAGGCGAGCACGGCCAGCGTTCGAACCGGCTCCGCGCCGTGGAAGAGCCGCTACCGGAACCAGCTGCCCTATCCCGCCGGGACCGGCTTCGACGACGAGGCATCGGTGCAGCTGGCTCTGTTCGACATGGCCCCCGACCCCGAGGCCGTCCGTCAACGTGTCCTGATCGAGGACAGCGAATTGACTCGCTTGTGCGCCGCGATCGTCGACGAGCACGCCGAGCGTTACGGCTGGTCGGTACGGCAACGCAACGACGTGATCCGCTCGCTGCGGCTGCTGCAGACCCTGCGCGAGACCCCGACCGCGAAGATCCGGGCCAGCGACGTCATGCAGTTGCCGCGCTACGACGGCAACATCGTCTCCACCATCGACGTCCTCGCCGACGCGGAGCTGCTCATCGAGGACCGCCCCAACCGGGTCGAGGTCTACTTTGCCGCCAAGACCGCCAGCCTGCCGCCGCTGATCCGCGAGCACCTCGAGCTGTGGCTGCAGGTCATGCTCGACGGCTCCCGACTCGCACCCCGGCAGGTACCCCGCGACCCGCAGACCGTCCGGGTCCAGATCATGGGCCTGGTCACCGTGGTCGACGCGTGGGTCGCGTCCGGCTACCAGTCCTTCGCCCAGGTCACCCGCAGCGACATCGAGTCCGCCCTGGCGCCGCTGGCGCCGGGGCGACGGCACGCTGCCGAGCTCGCGTTGAGGTCGCTGTTCAAGACCCTCAAGGGCCGGCGTCTGATTTTCGCCAACCCCATGCGCGGTATGAAGCACACGCCGCTCGCGGGCACCATCCCGCTCGCGCTGAACCCCGCCGTGATCCGCAACGAGCTCAACCATCCCGACCCAGTGGTCGCGCTCGCCGTCGCACTCGTCGCGTTCCACGCCCTGACCGGCAAGCAGTTGCGAGCAGTCATGCTGACCGACATTGTCGACGGCAGGCTCATGATCGGCGACCGCGTGATCCCTCTGGCCGCGCCGGTCCGGACCCGGCTCGCGGCGTGGCTCGACCACCGCCAGCGTCGGTGGCCGGGCTGCATCAACCCCCACCTGCTGGTCAGCAGACGGACCGCACCCCGACTGGTGCCCGTCGGCCACAGCTTCCCCTGGCGTGGCATCACGCTGCGACCGCAAGCGCTGCGCGAAGACCGCATCCTGCACGAGATCCACGCCACCGGCGGCGACATCCGCCGCGTCTGCGACCTCTTCGGGCTCAGCGTCGAAGGCGCCACCCGCTACCTGAAGACCATCGAGCATCCCGACCTCACCGTCGACGGTGAACCGAGCCGAGGTTGAGCGCAGCAGCGACGGAGTGATGTCGTCAAACAAGATCATTGCCTCCGTGCCTTTCCCGCTCGGGCCGTGACAACTGGGCCAGGGACCTTGACTCCGTACCTAGGTCCAGGGTTCAGGATGGGGTCATGCGATCCAGTGAGCTGGCCCAGCGCGCCAGCGTGAACACCGAGACGCTGCGCTACTACGAGCGCCGCGGCCTGCTGCAGCCGCCACCACGGACTCCCGGTGGCTACCGCGACTACCCGCCCGCGGCTGTCGAACTGCTGCGGTTCATCAAGCGCGCCCAAGAACTCGGCTTCACCCTGGACGAGGTCGAAGAACTGCTGCACCTCAACGCCGGCGGGCCCGACAGCTGTGACGCCGCCCGAGAACTCGCTCAATCCCGGCGGGCCGACCTCGAGACACGGATCGTGGACCTGCAACGGATGCACGACTCCCTGACCGACCTGATCGCCACCTGCGAACTCCCGGCGGCCGACCGGGCTTGTGCCTTGCTGGACGCGATCGCGAAACCGACACCACACCAACGACCCGGAGCGGATCATGACTAGCTCGAATAGACAGCCCGCGGTGACCATCGAGGTCCTGCACGTTCCCGACTGCCCGAACCTGATACCGATGCTGGATCGACTCCGCGAGGTCACCGACATCCCAGCCACAACGCGCGAGGTCACCACTGACGCCGAGGCAGCCGCCCGGGGCATGACGGGCTCGCCAACCTTGCTGATCAACGGCGTCGACCCGTTCGCCCTGGGCACGTCTGGCGAATGCAGCATCGCCTGCCGGCTGTACCGCGACGAGAACAACCAGATCGTGCCCGCACCCTCAGCCGACCAGTTTCGGGCGGCCCTGACCCGAGCCACCGACCCCGACGAGTCCGAACGCTTGTAACTTGTACCTAGGTCCGGATTTACCCTGGTCGGTCCCACCTGTCCGCCGTGCTTCTGGCCGGCCTGCTTCTCAACGCCACACTCGGTTGGTCCTGGGCCGACCCCATCGCCGGCCTGGTGATCGCCGCTGTCGCCGTCCGAGAGGGGCTGGAGGCCTGGCGCGGCGAAGGATGCGCCTGCGGCCCCACCCCGGCCAGCGAGAACCCCCTCGAGGCGACCCCCGTCCAGAACGGCGTCGACGACTGCTGCAGCGACGCCGCCGATCACCGATCGGAACAGAGCGCCACCGCCGAGCAGAAGGCCGCGCAGGTTCCCCGAACCTGAGCTCCCACGTACGCTCTGAGCTCCGTGAATGCTCAGGTTCGCGTCGAAACCGTCAATTTTCATGCGAACTTCTAACCTGCGGACTCGATGGCCTCGTTGGTGTAGTAGAGCTTCTTCTCCAGCGGGTGGAGCACCGTCTGGACCTTGTAGGTGGCGTCGCCGATGCACCACAGGGCGCGGCCCTTGTCCTGCATGGCCCACCCGGAGACGAGGTCCTGGGCGATCGGGCCGAGCCCGAGCATGGAGTCGAGCTCGCGGGCGACACGGGGCTTCTGGGCGCCGAGGATCTTGATGTCGGCCAGCTCGAGGAGGTCCTTGGCGATCATCGCGGCCTGGGAGTCGGCGTCGCCGACCGAGAGCAGGTCGGAGGGCTTGTGGAGGTTGCAGAACTGGATGTCGCCGCCCTTGCCGGCCATACCGCGGGAGAGCCGCAGGTCGGCGTCGAAGCTCGCCACTGCGGCGGTTCCGAGGCGCATCTGCTTCCAGACCTCGTCGCGCACGACGATGCGCAGGTCGCCGGCGTCGGCGACCAGTACTTCCGCGTGCGCGGCATCGAGATCGCCGAAGGCGTGGCCTTCGACGCCGATGCCGTGCGGCGCCAGTCGCAGGACGTCGTCATCGACAGCAACACGCTGGCCAAGCTGTTCCCGAACGGCGGCAACCCGATCGGCGAGGTGATCCTGCTCGGCAACGTGCCGTGCCGGATCATCGGCGTGACGAAGAAGAAGGACTCCGCCTTCGGCAGCACCGAGAACCTCAACGTGTTCGTGCCGTACACGACCGCGATGAGCCGCCTGCTCGGCCAGGCGTGGTTGCGCAACATCACCGTGCGCGTCGACGACACCGTGTCGATGGCCGCCGCCGAGCAGGCGATCACGGCGCTGCTCACGCAGCGCCACGGCCGCCAGGACTTCTACGTGTCGAACATCGACAGCGTGCGCCAGACGATCGAGCAGACCACGCAGACGATGACCCTGCTGGTGTCGTCGATCGCGCTGATCTCGCTCGTCGTCGGCGGCATCGGCGTGATGAACATCATGCTCGTGTCGGTGACCGAGCGCACGCGNNGCCTGCTCGGCGTGCTGCTCGCGGTCGCGATCGGCAGCGTGTTCGCGCGCGTCGGCGGCAATTTCCAGATGGTCTATTCGGTCACCTCGATGGTCGTCGCGTTCGCCTGCTCGACGCTGATCGGCGTGGTGTTCGGTTTCCTGCCGGCGCGCAACGCCGCCCGGCTCGATCCAGTCGAGGCGCTGGCCCGCGAATGAACAAGACGAATCCCTG
>DKKP01000139.1 GCA_002455335.1 Anaerolineales bacterium UBA6663
CCTCAACGAGCGGCGGATCTGGGAGAGGATGGTGTCGCGACCGGTCATGGCGTTTACACCCAAGCGCGCGCTCACGACGTTGTGCCGTCGCGGCGCTCGCGCATCAACTGACTGAACGGCTTCGGCGCGAAGGCCGGGAAGGTGCGGCTGTCGGTCCAGCCCGAGAGCGGCGGCGGCAGCCACCGGATCGCGCGCTCGCGCCCACCAAGCAGGCGCGTCGCCAGGCCGCCGACGCGCACAGCAAAGTGGAACAACGTCGGCCGGACGACAAGCCAGCTGTAGATCGGCAGCCCGAGCTTGAGCCACCAGGGGCTGTGCCCACGCCGCTGGGTCTCGACGCGCTGAGCCAGCAACATCCGTGGGATGTCGATCCGCACCGGACAGACCTCGCGGCACGCCGCGCACAGCGAGCTCGCATGCGGCAGCTCGGGCCATTCGTCGACCCCGCCCAGCGCCGGCGTGAGCACGGCGCCCACGGGGCCCGGGTAGACGCTGCCATAGGCGTGGCCGCCCATGTGCTTGTACACCGGGCAGGCGTTGAGACACGCGCCGCAACGGATGCAGTACAGGATCTCGGCCACCTCGGTGCCAAGCACCCGGCTGCGCCCGTTATCGACGAGCACGACGTGCAGCTCGTCGGGGCCGTCGGGCTCGCCCGGCCGCCGTGGCCCGGTGAGCAGGTTGTTGTAAACCGTAAGCTTCTGGCCGGTCGCCGAACGCGCCAGCACCTGGAGCATCACGCCCAGGTCGTCGAGCGTGGGCACAAGGCGCTCGATGCCCATCAGCGCGATGTGCACGCGCGGCGTCGTGGTCGTCAACCGGCCGTTGCCCTCGTTCTCAACCAGAGCCAGCGTGCCCGACGCGGCCACGCCGAAGTTCACGCCGCTGATGCCGATCTCGGCGCGCAAGAAATCCTGGCGCAGCGCCTCGCGCACGCCGGCCGTCATTTCCTCGGGGACCGTGGTGAGGGGCAACCCGAGTTTGGCGTGCAGGATCCGGCCCACCTCCTCCTTCGTCTTGTGGATGGCCGGGACGATGATGTGCGACGGGTGCTCGCCGACCAGCTGGATGATCCGTTCGCCGAGGTCCGACTCGATCACCTCGAGCCCGGCCGCGAGCAGGTCGCGGTTGAGCTCGGTCTCCTCGCTGACCATCGACTTGCCCTTGATCACGCGTTTGGCTTGATGCCGACGCGCGATGTCGAGCACGATCCGATTGCAGGCCGCGGCGTCGGGTGCCCAGTGCACGACCCCGCCCGCGGCCTCCACCTGCTCGGCGAATTGCGTCAGGTAGTGATCGAGCCGGCTGAGCGTGTGCGCGCGGATCAGGCGGGCGTGGTCGCGCACCGCATCGGCCTCCTGGAGAGAGGCCAGCGCCTCGGCGCGCAGGGTCGTGAAGCGACCGGTGGCGCGTTTCAGTGCTTCGTGTAGCTGTCCGTCATGGAGCGCGTGGTCGACCCGCTCGTGAAACGTGACGTTGGAGGTGTGCATGAGGCTCCTCGATGGGTCACGCGCCGCCATCGTGCGGCTGGGCGGCCAGCAACTCCGCAAGGTGGCAGACCGTCACCGGCAGGCCGCGTTTGCGAGCGCCGCCCTCGATGTGCATGAGACAGCTGATATCGCAGCCGACCACGGTCGTCGCCCCGCTCTCGATGATGTGATCGAGCTTGGTCTGGAGCATCGCGCCCGAGATGTCGCTCATCTTCACCGCGAAGAGCCCGCCAAAGCCACAACACTCCTCAGCGCCGGTCAGCGCACGAACCTCGACGCCGGACACATGGCTGAGCAACGCGCGCGGCTGGTTCCGCACGCCAAGGCCGCGCAGGAGATGGCATGAGGCGTGGTAGACCACTGGGCCGGCGCCGGACCCGCCGACATCCGTCAGACCAACGACATCGACCAGGAACTGCGCGAACTCATACGTGCGGGCCGCCAGGGCCTGGGCGCGCGGCAGATAGACCGGGTCGTCGGCCAGCAGCTCGGGGTAATGGTGGACGATCATGTCGGCGCACGAGCCCGAGGGCACGATCACGGGCGCGTCCGAGCGCGCGAGGACGTCGATCGTGTGGCGCGCCATCGGCGCCGCTTCGCCCCAGGCGCCGCCGTTGAAGGCCGGCTGGCCGCAACAGGTTTGAGCAGTCGGATATTCAACCTCAAAACCAAGTCGCTCGAGGACGGTCACCACCGCCAACCCGGCCTGCGGCCGGATGGTCTCGACCAGACATGTGGAGAAGAGCTGAACCCGACGAGGCGAATTGGGCATATCGGCACCCTGTCTTGACAAACGCATTGTACAACCGGGCGTGTCTGGCCACGCCCCTCCCAACTGCCGGCTATCCACGGGATGATAAAGGGGCCACACGTCCGATGAACGCGTGGCCCCTTCGCGCGTGCGTGGTGCAGCGACCCGGCTCAGGCCGCAAGCGTCAGCGTCTTGACATCGCGGCCTTTGAGGATGAAGGGCAAATACGAGACCCTGAGCTGCGGGCTCACCTCGACCGTGTGCGCGCCGGGCGTCAGGCCGCCGGGCTGCAATACCGTCACGACGCCCGGCTCACCGAACTCCCACCGATCGTCGTACTCGACCTCCATCTCGTCGAGCGTGTAGGTTCTGCCGTGAAGCGTGACGCGGATCGCCTCGCGCGCCACAGGATCGGAGTCGATCTTGACCCCGAGATCCTCGACCATCGAGACCCCAAGACCGCGATAGTACGGCAGCCGGGCCATGAGCTGAAACCCGACGACCTGCCCGCCCTCTGAGACGTTCTGGAACCCATCCTCGCAGATGATGTATTTGTCGAACATGGCGTCGCTCCTCTCAGGCCTCGCCCAGCAGGCTCTTGAACATCGCCTGTTGCCGTCGCACCTGCTCCAGGCTATCGACCTCGTACACGTCCTGGATGTGCCGGTTGCCTTCGTACTCGCTCGACAGGTAGCCGCTGTAGCCGCCTTCGATAAGCACAGGGATCACTTCGTTATACGGGATGCTGTACTCGGTGGCGTCGTCGACCATCTCGTAGAACTTGGCGTGGATATGGAAGACGCGCGGCATGAATTGCAGGAGTCGACGTGGATCGTCGAAGAAGACGCGCTTCACGTCATCGACCACGCCCAATTCGAGTTGGCCGCCGCCCATGCGCTTCACTTCTTCAGCCACGGCCTCGAGATCAGCGCCGCCCTCATAGGCGTCGCAGATGTACTTCACGATCTCGGCCTTCGCGCCATTGCGGATCGAGCGCTCGCTGCGCACACGCGGGAAGCGGCGCTCATAGACGCCCATGTCGGGCACAAAGCCCAGGAATTTCGAGCCCGTGCGCTCCATCACTTCGTAGTGCTTCTGGATCCATTCGTGGCGGAAATGGAACGGCGCGTGGATCTCGAGCCCCAGACGCACGTTGTACTGCTCGGCATACGGCGCCGCCAGCTCCATGATGTGCGGCGGCGTGTTGACGATCACGCGGATCACGGTGCAGCCCAGCCGGCTGGCGTGCTTCAGGTCGCGGATCACCGAGGCGAGCATCTCGTCGTCNNTCGAGGAACATGTCGTGGCAGGTCGGTGTGGTGCCGTACTTGGCCATCCAGCCGTGCCACTGATCGTAAAAGGCGTCGGAGAGATGCGGGAAGCCCGGCATCATCTGTTCGCCGATCGTCTCGATGCCCTTGGCGCCGAGTTTCGCGCAGGCCGCGATGCAGTCCTCGAGCGTCATCTTGCGCAGGAAGAACTCCTCCTGGAAGCTGTACAGACTGACACCACGTTTGATCTGATGGGATTGTGTCATCGTCCTCGCTCCTTAGTGGGCGAGAGAGGGGCT
>DKKP01000297.1 GCA_002455335.1 Anaerolineales bacterium UBA6663
CCGGTTGCGTCGCCCGAGACGCCTGCTGCCCCGACTGAGCCCGGCGCGCCGACCAGCGCCGGGCCCGCGGCCGAACCAACACCCGCGATCCGCCTGCCGCTCGATCCGCCACCCACCACCCAGGGCCAGCAACCGCTCCCGGCCGCCGACATCCCGCTGTTGCGCGTGATCGGCCAGATCGGCACGGCCTACATCGTTTGCGAGGGGCCCGACGGCCTGTATCTGATCGACCAGCATGCCGCGCACGAGCGCATCCTGTTCGAGGCCTTCCGGCTGCAGGCGGCGGCCTCACAGGTCGTCTCGCAGGCCCTGCTCAGCCCGGCCGTGGTCGAGTTGGCGCCCTCCGCGGCGCAATTGATCGAGACACAATTGCCGGTGTTGGCTCAGCTCGGGTTCTCGGTGGAACCTTTTGGCGGGCAGCAATTCCTTGTACGCGCGCTCCCGACAGTGCTCGGTCGGCTCGATCCGGCGCGCGCGCTACGGGTGCTTGTGGAGGATTTCGAAGAGGATGAAGCGCCGTTGCAGGCCGAGGTCGAGGCGCGTCTGATCGCGCGCGTGTGCAAGCGCGCCGCGATCCGCGCCGGCCAGACGCTGACCGCCGTCGAGATGCAAGAGCTCGTGCGCCAGCTCGAGCGCTGTCAGTCTCCGCGCACGTGCCCGCATGGCCGCCCGACCATGATCTTCCTGTCGGTCGACACGCTGGAAAAGCAGTTTGGGCGAAGAGGGTAGTCAAGTAGTCACGTAGTCGGGTAGTCAGGTAGTCACGTAGTCGCTCCACAACGAGACTTAATGACTACCCGACCACCCGACTACCCAACTACCCGACCACCATCGTCCACCCATACGGATCGGGGATGCGCCCGTATTGCAGGTCGGTCAGGTATTGATACAGGTTCTTGGAGATCGGGCCGACCTGGTTGCCGTTGACGACGTATTCTTTGCCCGCGTAGCCGAACTTGCCGACCGGCGCGATCACGGCCGCCGTGCCCATCCCAAACACCTCGGTGACCTCGCCGCGCTCGATGTCGGCCAGCACTTTCGCCACCTCGATCCGCTCTTCGGAGACGGTGTAGCCGAGGTCGGGCGCCATCTCGAGCACCGACTTGCGCGTGATCCCGGGCAGGATGGTGCCCGTGAGTTGCGGCGTGATGATGTGTTTGCCGTAGGCGAAGGCGATGTTCATCGCCCCGACCTCTTCGACGTACTTGCGCTCGACGCCATCGAGCCACAACACCTGCTGATAGCCGAGCCGGGCGACTTCCTCGCCGACCAGCAGGCTGGCCGCATAGTTCCCACCGGTTTTGGCCTCGCCTGTGCCGCCGCGCACAGCGCGGACGTACTGATCCGAGATGTAGACGGGCACCGGGTTGAACCCGGTGGCGAAATACGCGCCGACAGGCCCGACGATGATGTAATGCAGGAAGCGACTGCTGGCGTGTACGCCAAGCGCCGGCTCTGTGGCGATCATCGTCGGGCGGATGTACAGCGACGCCGGCGCATCGGGCACCCAGCGTTGTTCGAGTTCGACGAGCCTGGCCATCGCCTCGACATGCGCCTCAGGATCGACGGCCTGCATGGCCATGCGTTTGGCTGAGCGGTTGAAGCGCGCGGCGTTCTCCCATGGCCTGAAGAGATTGACCTTGCCGTCGGGTCGGCGATAGGCCTTGGTGCCCTCGAAGATCTCCTGGGCGTAATGAAACACGGCCGTGGCGGGATCGAGCACAAACGGCTTGTAGGGCCCGATCCGGGCGTTATGCCAGCCCCCGGCGGCCGTCCACTCCTGCGTGAACATGCGATCCGAGAAGATCTGGCCGAAGCCAAGCTTCTCGGGCAGCGGTCGTTGGGGCAGGTCGTCGGGCAGGGGGTCGATCGTGATGCTCACACGCGTCTCCTCAGACTGGGATACGTGGATTATAGCCAGCCGCCATCGGGTGAGCCAGCAGCAATCTCGACCCGTGCCCGCTGAGATTTGGCGCCGCCTTGCCGCGCCCACCGGATCCACAGTCAGGTTATATAATGCGCCGTCCTCAAACACCGATCGACACGACGTGAATCGTATGCTGACTTCTCTCTTTCCAAACCCCTGGCTCGCCGATACCGTGGCCGCGCTCATCACGCTGGCCGTGGCTGTTCTGTGGCTGCGCATCGTCGATGCTCTTGCGCATCGCGGTCTGCTCGAGTCGCGGCTCAGCCGCAAGATCATCCACATCGGCACCGGGCCGCTCTTCGTGGCGTGCTGGCCGCTGTTCACGGGCGAGCCCGCGGCGCGCTGGTTCGCTGCAGCCGTGCCGTTGATCATCTCGCTGCAGTTTGTGGCGGTCGGGCTCGGCTGGATGCGCGACGACGCTGCCGTCCAGGCGATGACGCGCACCGGCGATCGCCGCGAGATCCTGCGCGGGCCGCTGTATTACGGCATCGCATTCGTGCTCGTGACGCTCGGCTGGTGGCGAAACTCGCCGGTCGGCATCCTGGCGCTGATGGCGCTCTGCGGCGGCGACGGCCTGGCCGATATCGTCGGCCGACGGCTTGGGCGCGTCAAGCTCCCGGGCTTTCGCGAGAAGAGCTGGGCAGGGTCGGCGGCGATGTTTTTGGGCAGCTTCATTTTCGGCGCCGCGTTCGTCGGCTGGTTCAACAGCTTTGGCGCGTTTGCACCCGCGTTGAGCGGCGCCAGCATCCTCTCGGGCTCCTTCGCCGCAAGCGCGATCGTGACCCTGATCGAGGCCGTCTCGCCGCGCGACATCGACAACCTTTTGATCGTGGCCGTGATCCTGGCGCTCGGCGGGGCGGGCCTGATCTTTGCGTGACGTAGCGAACCGCGAAGACGCGAAGGCG
>DKKP01000136.1 GCA_002455335.1 Anaerolineales bacterium UBA6663
GTCCGCGGCCGTTGGCGCCGCAGGGGCCGGCGATACGCCGCCGGCAGCCAGACCCAGGAGCGCCGAGAGGACATTGCTTCCGGCGCCGGCCTGTGCCGGGGCGGCCGCACCTGACACGCCCGCCGCAGGAGCGACATTGCCCTGGCCGCCGAGCGCGTTGAGCAGATCACTGATGTCGTTCTGGTTCGCTTGCGGGGATTGGGCCGCTGCAGTCGGTTGATAACCTTGTGCCGGGACGTTGCCCATCAGGCTCTGGAGCAGGGCCGGGACGTCGTTCTTGCCCAGCTTCTCCTGCCCCTCGAACTGTTGCGCAGCGGCCCGCAGGCCGTTGACGTAGTGGCGGGNNAGCAGCGGCGAGCTGAGCCGACGGCTGCTGCCCCTTGGCGGCCTTCATCGCCTGGCTCATGATCTTGAAGTTCTTGACCGCGTGGCTGCCATGGTCGCCGTTGACGTGATCAAGCGCGTTCAACGAGTCTTGCTTGGCCTTGACGGACTTGTAGGCGGCGCCAAATGCTCGCTCGAGCTGAAAGGTTTTTGGCCTTGGCATACGATTCTCCTCACTGGGTGCGCCCATTGTAGCCGAACCAACCGGCCGAGGAATGCGAAACGCGCGGCGCCCAGTGGGCTGCCGCGCGTTATTGGGTCTCGCAGATGACGAGCGGTTCAGGCCAGCTGGCCGGTGCGCCGTGCGATCGCGTCGAGCATTTCCTCATTTGTCGCGTACTTGAAGAACGTCAGNNCGTTTCGGCCTCAGCCGCCTCGAGGGCGGCCCAGGCCTCGCGCGAGATCACGGGCTTCGCGAGGCGCGAGAGCCGGGCCTCGAGCGCGCCGAAGATGTTCTCGACGGCGGGCTGCTGCGTCTTGAGATATGCGAGGACGGCCAACGCGCCGTCGGTGCCGTCTTTGCGCGCGACGCCCACGAGCCCCGTGCTCGCCTCGCGCGACCAGCCGGCGACGAACACGCCCGGGATGGGCGCGCCGCGCTCCGGGTCGTAAGCTTCGTATGAGTGACCCTCGACCGGGAAGGCCGGGTTGGGGTTCTTGACGAACGCGTACCACTTCACCGGCAGACCGAAGTTCTCATCGACCTGATCGCCGATCGCGAAGACCACTGTGTCGGCCGGGATGACGCGGCGTGTGCCAAGGCCGCGCGCCTTGACATCCTCGCCCGACTTCACGAGCGTCGTGTCTTCGACCTCGATGCCGGTCACCACGCCGTCCTCGCCGAGGATGGCGGTCGGTGAGGCCAGGAACTGCAGGAGGAAGCGCGTCGCGGTCACGGGCTCGAGCGCGCCGGGCACGCCCAACAGGATCTCGTCGCGGGCGTCATCGACCGATTGATGGATGGCCTCCATGATCGGGCGACAGCGGGCCAGCTCGGCATCGAGCGCGACCTGATCGAGGTTGCGCCCGACGATCTTCATCTCGCCTTTGTCGAACTTCACCTCGGACGGGCCGCGGCGCGCCACGGCCGTCACCGTCTCGATGCCCTTCTCGCGGATCAGCCAGTGCGCGATATCCATCATCACGTTGCCGACGCCCACGATCACGGCTCGACTGCCGACCCGGATCTCCTGCTGGCTGTAGGGCGGGAGCAGGTTGTAGTGATACACCAGATCCTTGGCGTGATACACGCCCTTCAGATCCTCGCCCGGGAGCCCAAGCGACTTTGTGCCCTGAGCGCCGGCCGCGACCAGAATGGCGTCAAAGCCAAGGCCGCGGAGATCATCGAGGCTGAGGTCGCCCTGGGCGCCGATCGTGACGTTGCCGTAGTAGCGGATGCCGCAATCGGTCAGCAGGCTGCGGAACTGCTTGCGCAGCCCTTCCTTCATCTTGTGCTTGTCGTGGTAGATGCCGTACTCGGCCAGACCGCCCGGCTTGATATCACGGTTGAACAGGGCGACGGAGACGCCGTTTTCGGAGAGTTTCTTGGCCGCATACAGCCCGGCCGGGCCCGCACCAACAACCGCTACGTGGAATTGAGACACAGCGCCTCCTTGAGGTCCGCCCGGATCAGTGACAGGGTCGTGTGATTTTATTCACAAGCTCTCCGATTATAACCCTTACGGGTCAAACTTCCCTATACAAGTTTCACCAAAATAGGGTGACAGATCACCCTAAGGGGTAGCGAGGCGCCGCGACCCACGTCGTTGTGTCGCTCGCAGGAGCGGCTGCGCCGGATCCCAGCGAAACGTCAGGACGGCGATCGAGAGAAACACGAGCCCGAAGCCGGCCACGATCACCATGGGCCCCCAGGCCGCAGCCAGATCGCCCGTGGCCAGCGTCTGTACGAGACGCAGATAGTGATTGAAGGGCAGGACGTCTCGCAGTATCCGAAGCCACGCGGGCGCCTCAGCGAGGCTGTAGAACGTCTCGGTCAGAAAGAGCAGCGGGAAGGTCACGATGTTGTTCAGGGCCGCCACCTGACCTTCATTGTTGCCGAGATTGCCCATGATGACGCCCAGGGTCGTAAAGGCCAACGCGCCGAGAGCGGCGCCGGCGATCAGGCCCAGCAGACCGACCGGTGACAGCCCCGCCGCGAGCCAGGTGTTGCCGAACAGCGCCACGATCAACGCGGCGCAAACGGTGACCAGGCCGCGCGCCAGGCTCAGCCAGACGATGAAGACCGACACCCGAAAGGGCGATGCGCGGAGCAGCTTGTAGACGCCGCGAGTGCGTTGCCCGAGGATGTCGAACCCCGTGCCGTGTACCGCGAAGAAGATCGTGGCGAACCCCACGGTGCCGGCCAGCAGTCGCGTGGCCTCCAACGTGGCGCCGAACGCAACCCGCATGCCGACGATCAGGGCCATCGGGAAGATGACGGCCCATCCGATCGAGATCCAATCCTGTAACGCGGCCTTGAGCAGCGTCTTGAAGACGACTGTGTGGTTCATGCTTGCTCCTCTTCGCGGGTCAGTGTCAGATACAGGCCCTCCAGATCCGGCGCGCCGGTTTGGGCCAGAAGCTCAGCCGGCGCCCCCTGTGCCACGACGCGCCCGGCGACGAGCACGACCACGCGCTGCGCCAGCCGGGCGACCTCGACCATATCGTGCGAGGTCAGCAACACAGCTGTGCCGTTTGTGGCCAGGGTCGCGATCAGGGCCCGGATCTCGGCTTGAGCGCGGGGATCGAGCGCGGCGGTCGGCTCATCGAGGAAGATCAGCGCCGGGTCGTGCACGATCGCGGCCGCGATCGCAAGCCGTTTCTGCTGCCCGCCGGAGAGACGCGCGGCGTCGACCCCGGCGACGGCCGCGAGACCGGCGCGGGCCAGTAGTTGCGCACAGGCCGAGTCGCTCAGCGTGAGGCCGTAGAAGGCCGCGAACAGGCGCAGATTGTCGCGCGTCGAGAGGCCCGGGAAGAGCGGCGCGCTCTGGAGCTGAACACCGGTGTGCGCGCCAGGATGACCGAAGCGATAGCGGATCTCGCCTGCGTCTGGATGACGCAGCCCGATCAACATCTCGACCGTGGTCGATTTGCCCGCGCCGTTTGGCCCGATCAGGGCCACGATCTCGCCCGGGCGGATCGTCAGATCGACATCGGAGACGACGAGCCGATCGGCATAGCTTTTGCGCAGCCCGATCGCGCTCAAGAGTTCAGGGGTCACGTCAGCCCTCCGTGGAATCAGGGGTGGGATGTTTGGCGACGCGCGCGCGTCGCCGCAGCTCGGTGCGTGTCGGCAACTCAAAGACCCGCGATGGCGCATCCGGCAGCGTCGCGCGCAGATGGCGTAGGAGCGCGAGGTCGGCTTCGAGGTGTGCCCGGCTGTTAGCGAAGATCGCGGCCATGAACGGCGGCGCACCCTCCACCTTCACCTTCACTTGCTCGCCCTGCAAGGTGTAGGCGATGTCGCCCTCCAGCCGCGCGATCTCGGCGTCGAGCGCGGCAATCACCTCGGTCTTCTCAAGTTCGTGGATGAAGCTGAGCGCCGTATACAGCAGCGACGGCATCACGCGCACCGGCGTGTTGAGAGCCTTACGCAACAGCCCACGGAGCTCGCCGTGTCCGGCGTCGGTCAACCGGAACGTCGCGCGCTCGCGGCGCCCAGTGCGCTCGATCGACTCGACGGCGACAAAGCCCTGACGTTCGAGCTTATTGAGCGCGTAATAGATCGAGCCGGGGAGGATGTCGGCCCAGTGCTCGGCGGCGCTGAGCTCCAGATGCTGCTGAATGTCGTAGCCTGAGAGCGGTCGGGCCGTCAGCAGACCCAGGATGAAGATGTCGGTGACCATATACTCATAGTTATATACTCAACATTGAGTATTTGTCAAGCGGGTATTGTCGCCCACAACAGAAAGGAGGCCCCGGTCATGACCGAGGCCTCCCTGGCGTGCTCTGTGCGCGGAGTGGGGTTGCGACCGTGCTACAGGTACTTGCGGGCCGCCACCGAGGCCCCAACCACACCGGCGAGGTCCTTCAGCGCGCCAGGCACGATCTTGATCCGACGCGCCTCGGACCGGGCGACGTAGTGCTCCTGCGCGATCTTGCGGATCGGGGAGACAAAGCGATCGCCGAGGCGGGCCGTGACGCCGCCGCCGAAGACGATCATCTCGGGATCGAGGACGTTCATCAAGTTGCCGGCCAGGCGCCCGAGGGCCAGCTGCGCGTTCGCCAGCGCGGCCTGCATCGGCTTGTCGCCCTGCTTGAGCGCCTCGAAGATCACGCGGCTCGTCAGGCGCCCGGAGCCCACGCTCTGCATCAACTCAGGCACGACACTGGTCTGCCCGGCCGCGAGCGCTTCGCGGATCTGGCGCTCGAGCCCGGCCCGGCCCGCGATACCCTCGACTGTACCGGGTTTATCGGTCGCGCCGATCACGCCATCGTCGCCGTTGACCACGGTGTGACCCACCTCGCCGGCGGCGCCGCGGAAGCCGATCCGCAATTCGCCATTGAGGATGATGCCGCCGCCGATGCCTGTGCCCACGAAGACCGCGACCATGTCGGAGAGGCCCTGACCGGCGCCGTGGTGGTATTCGCCCAGCGCGCCGACGCGGACGTCGTTCTCGAGCCAGGCGGGCAAGCCCAGCCGCCGCTNNGATGCCGATGCCGCCGACCTGGGTCGGCTTGACATCCGCAGCCTTCAGCGCGCGCTCGATCGCGACAGCCAGGCGCTCGAACACGACATCGGTGCCGAGCTCGGCCTGGGTCTTGCGCTTCTCGAAGCCCAAGACGTTGCCCTTCTTGTCGACCACGCCCGCTCGGATGCTCGTGCCGCCGAAATCAACTCCGACAAAGTAGTTTTTCTTGGCCATAGGTCCTCGTGGAGGTGTCAGGCAACGGGTGCCAGGCGTCAGCGGTCACGCGACGGCGCCGGACACTAAAAGAACACTTGTGCTATGATCGCCCACAGGCGTGGCCCGAGGACGAGCAGGCCCACCGCGACGGCGGTCAGCGCCGCGATCAAGACGGCGCCGGCGGCCACATCTTTGGCGGCCTTGGCCAGCGGGTGCAACTCGGGTGAGGCCAGATCGACGACGGCCTCGATGCCTGTGTTGAGCAACTCGGCCGTGAACACCAGGCCGGCGGCCAGTGCGATCAGGGCCCAATCGGTGAAGCCAAGGCCAAGCCAGAGTCCGACCAGCACCACGGCGAGCAGGATGGCGCTGTGGATGCGGGTGTTGGGCTGGGTGCGAAGCGCATAGGCCAGGCCCTCAAACGCATGACCGAAAGCGTGCACCCGGGAAACGGCCCGACGTTGCGACGACATCGCCCGCATTGTACCGCCGGAGGGCCGATTGGTCGCGCGTGAGTGCGAAAGGAGTGGTTGGGTGAGAAACAAGCGCCATCTTCTGCTGAGCGCCGTGTGGCTGTTGGGCCTGATGGTGAGCGCCTGCGAGCCGGGCGCAGGGTCGCTCGCTGGCCCTGTCGGCGAGCAATCCGTGCCGCTGACCACGCCAACCGTCGACTGGTACACCGTGTACTTCACTGACCCTCAGACGACGTCGACCCAGGAAGACCCTCCGCTCAGCGGTCCGGCGTTGGCGCTCGTGGAGGCGTTGGGCCGTGCCCAGCGCACGCTCGACGTGGCCGTGTACGAGCTCGATCTCGACGCCGTCGGATCCGCCCTGATCGCGGCGCATCAACGCGGCGTACAGGTGCGTGTGGTGACCGATACCGATTACCTGACCGAGGCCGCGTTGGTCGAGGCGATGGCCGCCGGCATCCCCGTCGTGGGCGATGCGCGCGAGCCGTTCATGCATCATAAGTTCGCGGTGATCGACGGCTCCGAGGTTTGGACAGGTTCGATGAACTACACGTTCAACGACGCCTATCGCAACAACAACGTGCTCATCCACATCCGCTCGGTGCGTCTGGCCGAGAACTATGCGGCCGAGTTCGAGCAACTCTTCACCCGTCAGGCGTTCGAACAGGCCGGGCGCCCGCCGAACCCGACCCTGACGCTTTCGGGCGCCCTTGTCGAAAACGCCTTCTCGCCCGACGGCGGCGTCGCGGATCGGATCCTGGATGTCTTGCGCACCGCGCGTTCGAGCGTTCACGTGATGGCCTTCGCTTTCACGCGCACCGATTTCGGCGATGTGCTGCTCGAACGGTCGCAGGCCGGCGTAACGATCCAGGCCGTGTTCGAGCGACGCCAGGTCGCATCCGGGAGCGACGCCGTCTACAACCTGTTCTCGGCAGCCGGGATCCCGGCGCGGCTCGATGGCAATCCGTACAACCTGCACACCAAGGCCATCATCGTCGACGAGTCGATCGTGGTCTTTGGCTCGTTCAACTTCTCACGCAACGCCGAGGAAAGGAACAACGAAAACGTGCTGATCGTGCATGATGCGGAACTGGCGGCGCTCTTTGAGGCCGAGTTCGCCCGCGTCTGGGCCCAGGCCGCGCCCTGAACCAGGTTCGTGTGTCCGAGCACGCTGTCCGCGCGATAATTCACCACTTTTTCACCCCATTCCCCCCCAGAATCCGCGATGCTGAGACCTATACTCAGTTATGTCGGCCCTGGCATAGAGCTTGCATGATCCGGGGAGAATCGCAGAGGAGCGGAGCATGGCGACTGTGGAACGGGTGAAAAGCGGGTATTACTACCCCAACAAGATGGGCCGGATCTATCTCACGGCACTCGAAGAGGTCATGGGCAAGAACGGCCTGAACGCCATCCTGCGGTTGGCGGGGCTCGACCGATTCATCGATCGCTACCCCCCGGACAACCTGGCCAAGGAGTTCGACTTCGCCGACATCGCCGCGCTGCACACGGCGCTCGAAGAGATGTACGGTCCCCGCGGCGGCCGCGGGTTATGCCAGCGGGCCGGGCGCGCGCTCTTCGCAAACGGGCTGCGCAATTTCGGCGCGCTGGCCGGCGCCGGCGACCTGGCGTTCAAGGTGCTGCCGCTCGGCACCAAGGTGCGCATCGCTGTGCCCGCGATCGCCAAGGTCTTCAGCACGACCACAGACCAGATCAGCAACGCAGTCGATCACGGCGATCACTTCATCTACACCATCGAGCGCTGCTCGATGTGTTGGGGCCGCAAGTCGGATAAGCCGGTCTGCCACACAGCGGTCGGCATCATCCAGGAAGCGATGAAGTGGATGTCGGGCGGCCGTGAGTTCAAGGTCGAGATGCTCGAGTGCATGGCCATGGGCGCGCCGATCGGGCGCCTGCGGGTGTACAAAGAGCCGGTCAACCCACCCAGCATGTGATCGCTCAAACCCGGCCCTGCGGCCGGGTTTTTTGTTCGCTCAAGGATTTACGCGTTCTTCATCGCCGAATGCGTCGGAGTTTGGTAGCGTAGCGATTATGGTGTCGCCCGCGCCTGCACTGCCGACCGCCGAGGATGGCCTGGGGCCGTTGGCCGCGCGGTTTCAGATCCTCGTACATCGCGAGGTCGAGATCGCGGTCATCGACCTCTCGTACATCGCGCCGGATGACGCCCTGCCCCTTTTGCGCCGTGCCGGTGCGCTGATCATCGAGCGCCCCCTGCGCAGCGTGCGTGCGCTGACCGACGTCACGGGCGGCGCCTACAACAAAGAAGGCCTGGCGCTCCTCAAAGAGTTCGCGGTCAACAACACGCCTTATATCCTGGCCTCGGCCGTGGTGGGCGCCACAGGGTTGCGGGTCGCGGCCCTGCGGGCTGTGGCGCTTGTGACGGGTCGACACATCCGCCCGTTCGAGACGCGCGAAGAGGCCCTCGACTGGCTGGCCAGCATCGACGCGAGTTGATCGCGCTCCGACTTACCGTGCGCGCGCCAATCGCCAACAATCGCAACATCGGTTTCACAAAGACACCGGGCCGGGGTTGAACCCNNAAACAAGCCTGTGTCGGTTTGGGTTCAAGGTGTCGCGAACGAGAAGTCCTTGAAGATGCCGATCATGATCCGGCGGTCGATCAACTCCACGATTCGACCCTCGACAAGCGGCGTGAGCGGCGAGTTGGCCGTGACGTAAGCGCTGCTGACATCGGCATCGATGAAGCCTGTGTCGAGTTGATTGACGCCCCCGCCGACGCTTGGGTCGGCCCGATCGCCGGCCGTGGTCATGACGAAGTAGCCGTCGCCACCGCCCATCATGAAGTTGTTTGTGATGACGCGATAGAGCCGTGCCGGCTCGAGCTCTTCGTACTCAGAGCCGAT
>DKKP01000237.1 GCA_002455335.1 Anaerolineales bacterium UBA6663
CGCAGCCCCCGCAGGCCGAGGCCATCGGTGCGGTCGGTCGGCAGGACGTGGCCGTCGTCATCGACGGTCAGGCGCAGCCCGCCGTTCTCCGGGGCCAGCGCCACCCAGACCTGGCGTGCACCGGCATGGCGCTGGGCGTTCGTCAACGCCTCCTGCGCGCCGCGGTACAGCGTGTGGCGCAGCGGGTCGGTCAGATGCGGGAGGTCGGGCGCGACATGCAGATGGACAGGCAGCCCGGTGGCCTCCTGAAACTGGCGCGTGAGCTTGGAGAGTGCCGGGACGAGCGGCAGATCGTCTTCAGCCGGGTTGCGCAGCGCCTGGAGCGTGCGGCGCAGGTCGGCCAGCGCCTCCTTCATCTGCTCGCGCACCGTGCCGATCATGCGCCCGGCGCGGTCGGGGTCGCTTGGGACAAGCCGCTGCGCGCCTTCGAGCTGCACGACAGCAACCGTGAGGCGGTGGCCCAGCGAATCGTGCAACTCGCGCGACAGCCGGTTGCGTTCATCGGCCACCGCAAGCTGCTCGACCTGCTCCGACTTCTCGCGCAACTGCGCGTGAGTCACCTGGAGCTCGTTCAATAAACGCTGGGTCTCGTTTCGCGCGGCCTCTGCGTCCTGTGCGTTCTTGCCAAACGCGCCGAAGAACACATAGCCACCGACGTAGGGCAGAAGAGTCACCAGCCCGGGCAACGGCCCCATGGTGAACGCGAGGAAGACGTAGGTGACCAGGCCGTACGCCGCGATCCAGATCAGGCCGACACGCGCCGGCACGATCATCATCGTCTTGGAGCTGAGCACAAAGAACAACACAGGCGCCGCAAAACCGTTCGGGCCGGTGAAGAAGATCCCAACCACGATCAACGATTGGAAAAGCAGGTACAGCGTGGCGCCGCGCGGGGTGTGATCAAGCACAGGCACGAAATCCATCACGCCAAAGGCCAGACAAAGCCCGGTACCAAGCCAGCGCGCGACCGGGTCATCGATGCTGATCCACGTGATCAACATGACGGCCAGCACGGTCACCCAGCCGGCCAGGTTCATGAGCAGGCTGTTCGTGGTGTTGGTGGAGGCGGCTGGGAGTTTCATCGAGTCGATCCGTGACGTGAGGCCGCCGGCCCGGGCAGCCGGCGCGCCAGCAAATATAGCAGGAAACCCAGGGGCCCCAACATCAGGGTCAGGGCCAGCAGCGGGCTGACGATCCAGGCAGACAGGCCGCGCTCGCGCGCATCCAGATAAACCCAGCGTCCGACGAAGAGATCGAAGGCCAGGAAATGCGCCCAGGCGATGGTCGCGCCGAGGGGCGTGCCAAGCAAGGCCGCGATGGCGTCGAGCTGCGGGTTCATCAGGCTGGCGAGGAGGTCGACCATCTGCGGAACGACAAGCACGGCGTAGAGCACGGCCGGCGCCGCAACGATCCAGGGTGAAGAAACGATCCGCCGCGTCAGGCCCCAGCCGGGCGCGGCGATCATCAGCAGCCAGAAGGGCAAGACCAGGAGGTTGCTCAGCGCGAAGAGCGTCTCAGGTGTCATTCAGCACCTCGAGCCCGGGCCGATGACGACCCTTGACCAATGAACGTCGCAGCCGCGCCCAAAGCGACCGCGGCAGCCCAAACAGCCAGCGCCGCGAGCGTGAGCCCGTCAGGCGCGAGCAGCGGCTGGCCGCGCAACGCCTGCCAGGTGAGCAGGCCGACGAGGCCCGCGTAGCCGAGCCCTCCCACCCAGATCAGGCCGATGCGCCGGCGCGTGGAGAGCGCGCCGCCGAAGCGCGCGACGAGCAGGCCGAGGGCCGGCAGTACCTGCAGCGCATGCAGGCCGACGAAGTGCGGGATGCGCAGATCGCCGCCTGTGGTGCTCCAGCCGACGATCGGGAGCCCGGGCCCGCCGTCGATGACACCGACGCTATGCGCGCCGATCTCGATCGGGAGGCCGCCGGCCTGCATCGCCGCGAGNNATCAGGAAAGCGACTCCGGCCCCGACGGCCGTTAGGACCAGCGCCAGCTGCAGGCTGAGCCCAAAGGCGGGGTCGGTGAAACGCTGGCGGATCATCAACACGGCGGCCAGCACGTTCAGACCGAGCGCGGCCGTGATCGCGGCGCCCATCACCGAGAACAACACCCCGTCGAGCGGCGTGGCGAAGTTGAAGTGGCTGCGCACGCCGCGCACGACCTGCAGCACGATCAGGGCCAGTTCGAGCGTGAAGACCAGGGCGGTGCCCCAGCCGATCGAACTGACGAGGCGGCGGTGGCCCTCGATGTGGCGGAGCATCCAGGCCAGCGTGATCGCGTACAGGGCGGTCGACAGCGCAAACTTTGCTGGCTTCATCCAGGCCGGCGCACCCGTGATGGTGCGCGGGTCAAGCGCCAGACCGAGCACGGCCACAACCAGCAACAGCAGGCCGCCGAGCGCGGCGGCGATCAGCGGGCTACGGGTCGACCACCACATCGGCGGCTGGGGCGGTGCAGTCTCGCGGGGCAGGGTGACGGTTGTCATGGGGCCTCCTCAAAGGTCTCGTGTGTGGACCCTTTGTAGAGCCGGGGAGGTCATGTGGCCGAGTGCCGGAGGTCACGGCGTGAGGCACGCGTTGGTTAGAAAAACGAGGCCAGTTGGCCAAAGGCGTTTTTTGAATGGCATTTGTTTGCAGAGAATCGTGATGGACCTGTCAGGTCAAAGGTTAGAATCGCCCCAGCGCGAGCGTCACGACCACGCTCTCCGGCGCCAGCGCAGCCGCACGCTCGGCCGTGAACAGCGGCGCATAGATCCGCCGGATCTCGGCCGCCACGGCCTCGTCCGGGTCGGTCAGCACCTCGGCCGCGGCAGCAACTGACCGCCCTTCGAGCCAGAGCGTGACAGGCGCACCGCCCTGCAGGTTGCGCCACCACAATCGACTGCGCCGCGTCACAAAGGCCAGGGTGTCGCCCTCGCGCCTGTACTGCACGGGCGTGCTGTACATCGCGCCGCTTCTGCGGCCCGTGAACGTCACGATCACGTACGCGCCGCTCATCAGCGGGTGCAGGGGCGAACGCAGGATCGCGGAGACGAGCGGGTTGTACCACATGGCTCCCTCTCACTCGAAACGGAAACGCGCCACGCCCACGGCAAAGAACACGGCGGCGAAGCCCAACAGAACCCCGACCTCAGGCAAGACATCGCCCAGCCCGCCGCCATGCAACACGACGTCGAGCAGGCCCTGCATCGCCCAATAGGTCGGCAAGACCTGCACGGCCGTCCGCACCGCCTCGGGAAAGAGCTCGATCGGATACCAGCACCCGCCCATGAGCGCCATCACCATGCCGAGCATGATCGACAGCCCACCCGCCTGTCGCTCGGAGGTGACGAAGGTGCCCAGCATCGTGCCGAGCGCACCGGCCGCGAGCGCAGCCGCAATTAGCACCCCACCGAGCGCCAGCGGATCGCGCAACCAATCGATGCGCATCACAAGCGCCCCAAAGGCCACCAACAGCGCCATCTGAACTAACGCCATCGCCACCTGTCCGCCGATGACGCCCAACAGCGCCGTCCCCCTGCGCGTCGGTGTGACGAACAGGCGACGCAGCGTGCCCTGCTCGCGCTCAAAGGCGAACAGACCCGAGATCCCAATCAGGGGGATGAACACCCAGGTGATCATCTGGCCAGCGCTCTGGTTGGCCGCCGGGTCGTAAGCAATCGGATCGCTCGTCGCGCCATAGGCCGTGGTCAGGCGCGTTGGCGCATCGGCCAGCAGGTCGCCGGCCTTCGTCCGGGCGGCGTCGAACAGCGCCTGACGTTCGGCGGCATCGACAAAGGCGCGCAACGTCTCGGCGCGAGCCGTGATGACCGTCGCGGCCTCGATCGACTGGCCGGCGCGCAATGCCGCAGCATTGATGGCTTGCTCGATGGCGAGGCCGTTGATCTCATTGGCGGCTGCGCGCAGCTCGAGTGTTTGATCCTTGCCGTCGGACGAGAAGCCCACGGGGATCACCAGCACCGCCGCCACGTCTTTGGCATCCAGCGCCGCGTCGGCTGCGGCCTCGTCCATCACCGTTACGCGCACTGTCGGCGATGACTCAAGCGCGGTGCGCAGCTCGAGGGCCAGTGAGGTGCCGGCGCGATCGACCAAGGCCAAAGGCAGACGCCCGTCACCCTCCCCTGCGCCGCCACCCAGCCCGCCGCCAAGCAGGAACGTGAACACCACGGGCAGGACGATGAAGAACAGAAGCTCGGTGCGGCTCGCGAAGCGGAGCAGCGCGTCTTTCCAGGCGATGGCGATGATCTTGTTCATGATAGCGACCTCTCTCCTCTCTCCCCATTACACCAGCCCACGACGACGGAACGCCACGATCGCGACGCCAAAGAGCGCGGCGGCCATAGCCAGCAGAGCGCCCAGATCGGGCGCAATCTCCGCGAGGCTCGCGCCTGTGCCGAGGGCGGCAAAACCCTGGATGCCCCAGTAGTTGGGCGTGAGCCAGGCGACCGGCAGCAACATATCGGGCAACGCGATCTGATTGCCGAGGCTGCCACCCAGGATCCCGAAGATCAACATCAAGGCCGAACCGAGGCCCGAGATCTGCGCCGGGCTCTGCGCCAGAGCGGCGAGCAACGCCCCCCACCCGGCAGCGCCAGCCGCCGATGCCAGCACAAGGGCGATCACGGCCACCGGTTCGCCCCAGTCGACGCCGAAGAGAGCGCCGTTTGCGAGGATCAGGATCGCCACCTGCGCCACACCGATCAGGAAGATGCCAAGCAGCTTGCCACCAAGCACCTCACCGGCGCCGATGGGCGCCGCCAACAGGCGCGGCAGCGTGCCGTTCAGTCGTTCCTGGATGATCGTGCGGCCTGCGTTGGTGACCGTGAACATCAGGAACATCAGGGCGAAGCCCGGAGCGATGATCGTCAAAACATCGAAGGCCTCGGCCGCGCGGCCGCTGACGTCGACGCGACGGATCGTGATCGCCGAGCCCGCCGTCCCGGCCTGTTGCTCGCCGAACTCGCGCCCGATCGCCTCGGCCTGATCGGGTGTGATCCGCCCGGTCTGCAGCAGTTGTTCGACGGCGACCTGTCCGCTGACCCTTCCGACCTCGATCCGGCTGAGCAGGCTCTCGACGATGGATTGCACCACACCGGCGCTGACCGGACGCTCGGGGTTGAGCACCAGCTCGATCGACGGCGCATCGGCGACGGCCTCAAATATCGCGGTCGAGAACCCGGCCGGGACGATCACGGCCGCCGCAGCCTCGTCGGCATCGATAGCCGCACGTGCGGCAGCCTCATCGGTCACGGTCTTTGGCTCGAGCAGATCGGCGAGATCGGCTGAGGCAAAGGTCTCCACAAGGACCCGGCCGAGGTCGCCGTCGTCGTTGTTGACCAATACAACAGGGATCTGGCTCAGACCCGTGCTCGAATCACCCGAGAACCGACCGGTGACCAGGCCGATCCCAACAGTCAGCGCGAACGGCGCCAGCAGCATGAGCAGCAGGCCGCCCACATCGCGAAACGCCAGGGTGAGATCCTTGAGAGCGATCAGCAGTGACTTAGGCATGGTAGTGAGTACTCGATTGGCGCTTGATGGCCGAGAAATGCAGGAGGAACCTCAATCACGGAGCGCCCGGCCTGTGAGATGCAAGAATACCGACTCGAGGTCAGGCTCGGTCACTTCGACGCCACGGATACGGAAGCCGTTGGCGCTGGCCGCGCCCACGACAGGCGCCAGGGCCTCGGCCGCCGAGGCGACGATGACCGAGACTGTGTGATCCATGGCCGAGGCCTGATCGACGCCGGGCAAGCCACGCACGACCTCGGCCAGCGCCTGGCTGTTCTGATCGTCACCGATGTGCAGGCTGAGCGTCTCACGTCCGCCGATCTGCTGAGCCAGTTCGCGCTGCGTGCCGAGCGCGATCATTTTGCCGTGATCGATAATGCCGACGCGATCGGAGAGCTCGGCGGCCTCCTCCATGTAGTGTGTGGTGTAGAGCACGGCCATGCCCTGCGTGTTGAGCGCCTTGACCGTGTCGAGGATCGCGCGCCGGCTCTGCGGGTCGATGCCCACGGTCGGCTCGTCCATGAACAGCAGCTGCGGTTCATGTAAGAGGCCGACGCCGATGTTGACGCGCCGCTTCATGCCCCCCGAGTAGGTCTTGATCCGTTCGTTCGCGCGATCGCTCAGGCCGATCTGCTCGAGCACGGCCGCGATCCGGGTCTTCAACCGCCCGCCGCTCAGGCCATACATCTGACCCCAAAAGGTCAGGTTCTCGCGCGCCGTGAGGTCGTCGTAGAGCGCGATCTCCTGAGGCACCACGCCGATCCGCTCGCGGACCCGCAGCGAGTCGCGCACGATCGAATGGCCGGCGATGTCGGCGTCACCGGCTGTGGGCGCGATCAGGCCAGAGAGCATGGAGATCGTGGTCGTCTTGCCGGCGCCGTTCGGGCCAAGCAGGCTGAAGATCTCGCCGGCCTTGATCTCGAACGATACGCCCTTGACCGCCTCGTTCTCCCCATACGTCTTGCGCAAGTCGCGCGCTACCAGGATGTTTTTCATTCCTTGTCCCTTTGTATCAATTCGGCCGTAGCTGAACTGTATCGCTCGGTACGGGCCAGGCCCCGGCAGGGTAAGCCCGCCGGGCCCCGACCCGTTTCGACAACCTGTCGCTCGTGCCGCAGACCTTAGGCCCGCCGACGAAGCAGCGTGCCCAGTCCGATCACGATGAAGATCGCGGGCCAGAACCGGCTGGCCACCTCGAGCGCCTGCTGAGCGCCGGTCAGGCCGAAGAGCGCGGCCGAGATGAGCGCCATGATGCCACCCGGGATCAGCGGCCAGAGCATGGGCTTGCCAAGGAGCGCCGTGAGCACCGTGATCAGGCCCCAACCGCCCGCGAACGCCAGCAAGAAGATCCCGCCCTGGGCGGTTTCGGAGAGGGCTGCGCCCCACAGATCGATCGCGATCGCGCCGACGCCAAGCCCGCTCAAGATACCGCCCGGGATCAACAGCCCCGGCGTGCGTGTGACCAGGCCCCAGGTGAGGAAGATCAGGCCCAGGCCGGGCAGGATCGCGAGGCCGAGCCACTCGAGCGCCAGGTTTTGCGCAACCAGCAGGAAGACGCCGATGACGATGAAGGCCACGCCGGCGCCGATCTGGCGGAACGTGGTGCTGGGCTGATTCGTGAGGTTCGAGAGCATGATCGTTTTCCTTTCGCCGCGTCGGGCTACATCGCCGACGCTGCAGAACGTCCACACTCTATCCCGCGTCGGGTCATGTGCACGAGTGCTTCCGGTCACGGACGGGTCATGGTTTTTCGGTTTTTGCGCCGCAGATTGCGCCGATGACGCGGACAACCTCCTCCGCGACAAGGCAACCGCCGGGCGACCGCGCCGGGCATGTCGAGCGCGAGCAGGCACGCGTTGTCAGTGCGCTTTTGCCGCGAATCCGGAGTGACAATCCGCCCGTACACATGCCTGACACCTGACGCCCGACGCCTGGCGCCTGGCGCCTGACGCCTTACAATGTCCTCCATGTTGGGTGTCTTCGATTCAGGTGTGGGTGGGCTCTCCGTTGTGCGACATCTCCTCAGGGCTCTCCCGGAGGCCGGCGTGGTGTATGTGGCGGATACGGCCCATGTGCCCTACGGCCCACGATCGCTCGCCGAGGTCAGGGCCTTTTCGCACGCGATCACGCGCTACCTGCTCGACCTGGGCGCGTCCGAGATCGTCGTGGCCTGCAACACGGCATCGGCGGCCGCGCTCAAATCGCTTCGGGAGTCGTTTCCGGGAGTGCCGTTCGTGGGGATGGAGCCGGCGGTCAAGCCGGCGGCCGAGCAGACACACAGCGGCGTCGTGGGCGTGCTGGCCACGCCAGCGACCTTCCAGGGCGAGCTCTTCGCTTCGGTGGTCGAACGGTTCGCACGGGACGTACGCGTCCTGCGCCAGACCTGCCCGGGCCTCGTCGAACAGATCGAGGCCGGCCGGCTCGACACCCCAGACACCGAGGCCTTGCTGCGTGGCTGGCTCGAACCCATGCTCCAGGAGGGGATCGACGCCCTTGTGCTTGGCTGCACCCACTACCCGTTCGTGATCCCGCTACTCGAGCGAATCTGCGGCCCCAGCGTGCGCGTGATCGACCCCGCCCCGTCCGTCGCCCGCCAGNNCCGCCTCTGGCAGGGTTCGCCCGATGTGACCGGCGTGACCTATGGCACCACGGGCGATGTGCCCGATTTCGACCGCTTCCGGCGCCAGGTCGGCCTGCCCGACGGCCCGACCATCAGCCTGATCTGGCAAAACGGCCGCCTGTTCACCGGAGCGAGCTTTACCCAGATATCCCAATTGGGATAAGTTGCGATAATTATGTTAACCACGAAGACGCGAAGAGCG
>DKKP01000094.1 GCA_002455335.1 Anaerolineales bacterium UBA6663
CCTGGCGCTCATGGGTCTTGTGCCGCCGCCGGGTGAGGTGACAGCGACACGCCTGAACCTCGACGGCGTCGATCTGCTCGGCCGACGCGACTGGCGCGAAGTGCGTGGCCGTCGCGTGGCCATGATCTTTCAAGACCCGGCCGCGTCGCTCAATCCGACGTTCACGCTGGGCGAGCAGCTTGAACACGTCATCGGTCATCATCTCGGAATGAAGGGCACGGCTGCGCGAAAGCGGGCGGCGGATTTGCTGCTCGACGTTGGGCTGCCCGACGCCAAGCGCATCCTGCGCGCGTACNNGATGAGCCGACGACCGCGCTCGATGTCACCATCCAGGCCCAGATCCTGCGGTTGCTGAAGAGCCTGCGCGACAAACACGGCCTGACGATCTTGCTGATCACGCATGACCTGGGTGTCGTGGCGCAGACCTGCGACAGAGTCGGTGTTCTGTATGCGGGAACCCTGGTCGAGCTTGCGGCTGCCGCGAGTCTGTTTCGCGGACCGAAACACCCGTACACGCAGGGGTTGCTCGCAGCGCTGCCCAGGCCCGGCTCGCGCGGGGCTGAACTGGCCGCGATCGAGGGCCAGGTGCCATCAGGTCTGGCGGCCATCACCGGCTGCCCGTTTGCGGCGCGCTGTGCTCGGGTCTTCGAACCCTGTCGCGAACTCAAGCCGATGCTGCTCGAGGTCGCGCCGGGTCAACGCGTCGCCTGTCACCTGTATGCACCTGAGGAGGCGGGGCGATGACGCTTCTCGAGGTCCGTGGTCTGAGCAAGGCCTTCCCGATTCGCTCAGGCGCGTTCAGGCGCCGGCTGGCGCGCGTGGTCGACGATGTCAGCTTCACGCTGAACGCCGGTGAGACGTTGGGGCTTGTGGGTGAGTCGGGCTGTGGCAAGACCACGCTGGCGCGCTGTATCCTGCGGATCTCGGAACCGACGGCCGGCGAAGTCGTGTTCGGCGGCCAGGATCTGGTGAAGCTCGGCCATGGCGCCCTGCGCGCGCGTCGGAGCGAGTTGGCGATCGTCTATCAAAATCCGTATCTCTCGCTGAGCCCACGGCTGAATGTGCACGACCTCGTGGCTGAGCCGCTTGTCACGCATACCCGGTTGCGTGGTTCGGCGCTGACGACGCGCGTGATCGAGCTGTTGCAGGCGGTCGGGCTCTCGGCAGATGACCTGCGCAAGCGGGCGCGCCAACTCTCGGGCGGTCAGGCGCAGCGGGTGGCGATCGCGCGGGCGCTGGCCTTGCGGCCCAAGTTGATCGTGCTCGACGAGCCCACTTCGGCGCTCGATGTTTCGGTGCAGGCTCAGGTGCTCAATCTACTTGTCCGATTGCAGCGCGAATACGGCCTGGCGTATTTATTCATCTCGCACAATCTGGATGTCGTTCAGCATATGGCCGACCGGATCCTCGTGATGTACCTCGGTCGGATGGTTGAGAGCGGCCCGACAAGCGCCATCTTCGCCGCGCCCAAGCACCCGTATACCCTGGCGTTGCTGGCGGCCACGCCGGAGCCAGATCCCGATCGACCGGCTCCAACGATCGCGCTCGAAGGAAACGTGCCGAGCCCGCTCGACCCGCCACCCGGTTGCCGCTTCCACCCGCGCTGCCCTCTGGCTCAGGACCTGTGCAGGACCCAGGCGCCGGCGCTGCGGCCGTTGCGCGACGGACATGTCTCGGCCTGTCACTTTGCCGAGGAATTGCCGGGCGCATGAGCGACTTCACCCGCCGCCGAAACCTCGCACTATGAGACGTTCATCTACCTCTTAGCCGCCAGGCTCCGACAAGATCGCCTCATGCAAAACGTGCTGCTAAAGTTCGAGCCTGCCTACACGGGGAGAGAGCACTTGTGCCTAACGCATTGATCTGGGGCGCCGCCGGCGGGATCGGTCGCGCGCTCGTAGACCAACTCATCGACCAGCACTGGCACGTGCATGCCGTTTCGCGACATCGCTCAGACGTCGGGTCATTGACGCCCTTTGCGCATGAAGCTGATGTTGCCGATGCGTACGCGGTGCAGCAGGCGGTCATCGCAATCGCCCAACAAGCAACCGAGATCCACCTGATGATCTACGCCGTCGGTGACATTGCCTCACAACCGGTGGAGATGATGACACCGGAAGCGTGGCGCCGGTTGCTGGACGCCAATTTGACCGGCGCCTATCTGACGACGCATCACAGTCTGCCGCTCCTGGCCCCGGACGCACACCTGATCTATGTCGGCGCCGTGCACGAGCGCATGCGCCTGCCGGGGCTGGCGGCCTATGCGGCCGCGAAAGCCGGGCTGGAGGCTTTCGCCGACTCCCTGCGCAAGGAACAACGCGGTCGACGAGTCACGGTGGTGCGCCCAGGCCCGGTCGACACGCCGTTCTGGGCGAAAGTGCCGTTCAGGCTGCCCCCACAGGCGCTGAGCCCGGGCGCCCTTGCTGAGCGCATCGTGGGCTTTCATGAAGCCGGGGCGCAGGGCGTGCTGGAGCCGTAACCGGTTTCATCACGACTTTATGGCCGCGCGGCGTAACTGACCGTAAACAAAAGGAGGTGAGCACCTGCCCGGCGGTGCACGTTTCGGGCGCGAATCGAAAGGCTTCTGTGAAGGAACGTCTGGGTCGTCTGTGGCCAGGGACCTGGCTGCTGCTTTACGCTCTGGCCATCGTTGTTGTAGGGGGCCTGGTCGTCTATTCCGGGGCCTCCAACGCCTGGATGGCCCTCCTGATCATCCCGGTCCCCGGGTTCGTGATCTGGAGGCCCACGCGTCTGCACTGGCCGATGGCACTCATGCTCTTTGCGGCCTATTGGGTCATCAACCTATCCAATCATCCCGATGACTTTGCGGCCAATCTGCGCAGTAGCGGCGTCGCGGTGCTCACCCTTGTGGTGGTGTGTGAGATCCTGTATGTGACCGGCCGGGCGCGGCAGCGGGCCGAGGCCGCGCTGGTCGCCACGAACGAGCAACTGGCTCAGGCCGTCGTCCATGCCAATGAGTTGGCCGCAATCGCCCAGGAGGCCGACCAGATCAAGAGCGACTTCCTGGCCTCGACCTCGCATGAGCTCCGCACGCCGCTGACCGGGATCATCGCCTCGCTCGATCTCGTCCTCTCGGGGCAGTGTGCGGACCCGGACGAAGAGCGTCATTTCGTCAACATCGCGCACACCTCGTCGCAGAAGCTCCTGGATGTGGTCAACGCCGTCCTCGATATCGCCCGAATCGAGGCCGGCAAGATCGAAGTCGATCTGATGCCCGTGGATGTGGTTGCCATCGCAGCCGAGGTCCGTGACCTGTTCCGCGTGCCGGCGGCTGATCGTGGGATCGGGCTGCGGCTCGTGCCACCGGATGATCGCAGGGCCGTCGCTCTGGCCGACGCCGACAAAGTGCGTCAGATCTTGCTCAACCTGGTCGGAAACGCTCTCAAGTTCACCGAGCGCGGCGAGGTCACGATCGATGTCGAGTGCCAGCCGGCGGCGGGCCAGATGCGGATCCGCGTATGCGACACAGGGCTCGGTATCGCGCCAGAGAAGCAGAGCCGCTTATTCGAGCCTTTTGTGCAGGCGGACCGCGACGTGGCGCGCCGGTTCGGCGGCACAGGGCTTGGCCTCTCGATCTCGCGACGGCTCGCCGAGCGCATGGGCGGCTCGGTCTCGCTCTTCAGCGCGGGCGAAGGGCAGGGCAGCACCTTCACGTTGACTCTGCCGTTGGCGACCCGCAGCTAGCCCCGCAATCGCACCGCCAAACCCGAATACCGCCGGGCCTGCTCGGCGTTGTTGACCGCGATCGCGATCGCGCGGCGCGAACCGACAAGCACACACAACTTCTTCGCGCGCGTGATCGCTGTGTAGAGCAGGTTGCGCTGCAAGAGCAGGTAGTGCTGGGTGACCAGCGGGATCACGACAGCCGGGTACTCGCTGCCCTGGCTCTTGTGGATCGAGACGGCGAAAGCCGGAGTGAGTTGATCAGCGTCGGCGAAGTCGTAGACGACCTCACGCTCGCCGTCGAAGACCACGGTCAGTGTCTGCGCCTCGGCGTCAAGCGCGGTGAGCAGGCCGAGGTCGCCGTTGTACACGCCCCGGCGGTGATCGTTCTGGATCTGCATCAGCCGATCGCCGACGCGAAACGGCCGACCGGCGAAGGCGCGCTCCGCTTTGTCGTACGCGGCCGGGTTGAGCGCCGCCTGCAGTTTCTCATTGAGCCGATTGACGCCCGCATCGCCGCGCCGCATCGGGGTCAGCACCTGCACGTCACGCAACGGATCGAGCCCGAAGCGGCGCGGGATGCGTTCGGACACGACCTCGACCACGCGATCAGCTGCCTTCTCGGGGTCATCCTCGACGAACAAGAAGAAGTCCTCGGACTCTTTTGGGAACTGCGGCTGCTCGCCCTTGTTGATGCGGTGCGCGTTGGCGATGATGTCCGACTCGGCCGCCTGGCGGAAGACCTGGGTCAGCCGCGCCACAGGCACGGCGCCGCTCCGTACGAGATCGCGTAGCACATCGCCGGCGCCGACCGAGGGCAGTTGATCGACATCGCCGACAAGGAGCACATGCGCGGCCGGATGGATGGCCTTGAACAGATGGTTGGCCATGATCAGGTCGAGCATCGACACCTCGTCGACGATGACCAGATCGGCCGGGAGCGGGTTGTTGGGCCCGTGGCTGAAGCTGCCCTCGGCGGGGTTGAACTCGAGCATCCGGTGCAACGTCTTGGCCGGCTTCCCTGTGGCCTCGGATAGACGCTTGGCGGCGCGCCCGGTCGGCGAGCACAGCGCGAGCGTGTGCCCGCGCGCCTCGGCCAGCGCGACAACGGCACGCAGTGTCGTCGTCTTGCCGACGCCGGGACCGCCGGTGAGCACGCAGGCCTTTGAGGTCAGCGCCAGCCGCACCGCGCGCCCCTGTTCCTCCGAGAGACCGCGGGTGGCCGGGTCATGCGAGAGCAGGTGCTCCCAGACCACGTTTGCGAATGAGGCCGAGAGCTTTGAAACCGTGCCGAACAGATCCTGCTTGCCGATCAACGCACGCAACCGACTTGCCACGCCGATCTCGGCCAGCGCCAATGGGGTCAGGTAGACCGCCGGCGGATCGTCGGGCACGAGGCGTTCGCGGCGCACCCGACCCTGCGTCTCGAGCTCGGTCAATGCGCCTGAGAAGTCCTTGCCCGGGAGCGCGATCAGGTCGCCGGTGCGCGCGAGCAACTCGGGCTCAGGGAGGTAGACGTGGCCGTCGTCGGTGGCCTCGTTGAGCGCGTACTCGAGCCCGGCCACAAGCCGGGCCGGGGAGTCGGCCGGCAGCCCGATCGAGCGCGCGATCTTGTCGGCGGTCTTGAACCCGATGCCGACGATGTCGCGGGCCAGCCGATACGGATCGGTCTTCACGATCTGCAGGCTTGCGCTCTCGTATTGCTTGTAGATCTTGACCGCCAGCCCGCTCGAGACGCCATAGCTTTGCAGCGCGACCATGACCTCGCGGATGGCCTTCTGCTCAGCCCAGGCGTTCCGGATCTGGCTGACGCGTTTGGCGCCGATGCCCGAGACCTCGCGTAATCGTTCCGGGTTGGCGTCGATGACGTCGAGCGTGCGCTCGCCAAAGGCCGCGACGATCCGCTCGGCCGTGGCCGGGCCGATGCCCTTGATCAGGCCCGAGCCGAGATAGCGCCGGATGCCCTCGGCCGATGCCGGCAGGGTCTGCTCGACGCGCTCGGCCTTGAATTGCTGACCGTAATCGCGGTGTGCGGCCCAGCGCCCGTGCAGCGTCAGGTGTTCGCCGGGCTGTACCTCGGGCAGGTTGCCCACGACCGTGATCAGGGCGTCGTCCTCGCGCAGCATCCGCCCGGTTCGGGCGCCGTCGGGCAACAGGCGCAGGACGGTGTAGCCGTTCTCGGCGTTGAAAAACGTAATGCGCTCGACGGCTCCGGTCAGGGTCTCCATCAGGGCACCATCGTACAACAGACTGCGGACCGCGGCCGCTGCGCGCTTGTTTGTTGAACCCCAGGCGAGCGCGAGGCCGGGGCACCTCGAAGAGGTCGGGCCGCACGCCTCGGTTTGTCGAAGCGATGGCCGTTGATCAGCGCCTGCGCCAGACGTCGACGGTGTGCTACGATCTCGCCATAGATTTCACCGAGGCCACCGGATGTTCCATGCCCAACCCGCGCTCCCGTCCGATCGATCGTTCGAGCAGATTCTGGGCCATCTTGAGACGAACCCGCATGTCGAGGGGTTGTTGACCATCGGCTCACGCCCGCTGAGCCGGGCAGGGCCCGAGAGCGACTTCGATCTGGTCGTGGTCGTCGATGACGCGCTGGCCTCCTTGAGCGTCGCGTTGACCACGATCGAGGGTCGTCTGGCCGACCTGATCTTTGTGACTTCCGGGCAGTTGGAACGCTGGCCGGAGCCGGTCGGCGAACGCGCCTGGGCGCCGGCGCGGCTGGCGCGTTGGCTGCGTGGGGGCCAGATCGCCTTCGATCGACATGGGCGGCTTGCCGACGCTCAACGCCGCGCACAGGCGCTTGTACTGGAGGAGACGTCCGACACGCACACGCATTACGCGACCTGGTTCGGCGTCAACTACAACCTCGCCCAGAACCGGCGGATGTGGCGTTCGGCTGACCCGACCTATCGTCTGGCGGTCGAATTGCGTCTGCTGTACAGCCTGAACGAGGTCTGGCACGCATACTTTCGGCTGCGCGATTTGCCGCAGCGCGGCGAGAAGGAACAGATCCGCTATCTTGCGGAGGCTGATCCCGCTTTTCTGCACGACTTTCAGGCGCTGCTCGGCGAACGTGAGGCCGATCAGAGACTTACGCTGTATGTTTCGGTGGCTGCAACCGCGCTTGCGCCCGCTGGCGGCCTCTGGCCGGAGGCCGCCGGCGCCGTGCTCTGCTGGCCGCCCAACAGGGGCGTGGGGCTCGAGCCCGATGCACCGCGCGCGGCCTGGCGTATGCTGTTCGAGGAGGATGCGTGGTGATGATGCCGAAGACGCGTATTGTGCCGATGCACGTCCGACATCTGCCGTTCCTGCTTCTTGTGGTCGCCCTGGCCGGAGCGGGATGCCGCGCCCCGGCGTCGGACCCGACCCGTGCCCCGGCGTCGGACCCGACCGTGATCGCTGGCGGCGGCATGCCGACACCGACGCCAGGGGCCGATCTTGAAGCCGGCTCCACCGAGTCGGTCGACGCCGAGGATGATCCCGTACTGGCCCGCTCCTTTGTGTTCAGCCCACCGGAGGGTTTTGAACTCGAGCGCTCGGAGCGCACTTTGCTCGGTGGAGGCTACGTCGAATACCTTGCAGCGGATCTGCCGGCCCGGCTCTTCTTCGCCACTGGGTTGGCCGAATTCGAGTACGCGGGCTTCCCAGACAAACCGTGGATCACGAGCGAGGAAGATTGGCGCGTGGCAGCGCCGCCGCGAGATGTGGCGCTGGGCAGCGGCGTCGAAGTGAAGGTCTATCGTTATCGCCGGGTGCTGTCGGGGCGCACGGAGTTCGTCCAGTGGGTGTTCGGCTTCGACGGGCAGGACGGCATCGTCCGCGGAGCGATCCTCTCGACATCGACCGTGTTCACCGACGCTGACGTGCGCGAGGTGTTGGCCGCGATTCGTTGACGGCGATCGAACCGCGAAGACGCGCTGCCCGTCTTCGCGGTTCGATTGCCAGAAGCCTCAGCCCTTGATATAGACCCGCAGGCTCTCAAGCGCGGGTTTGAAAACTTCGCTGGCAAAGAACCCGGTCCAGTGCTCGAGTTCCTTGGCCTTGCAGTCGAAGGTCGTCCACCACTCGACGAAGGCCCTGTCGCCGTCGGTGATCGGCGTGACCCTCAGAGTCGCGAGGTAGTTCTGCACGGGGAAGGGGGCCGGGTCGCAGAAGCGATAGGTGTACGAACAGTCGACGTCCGACAGCGCGACGAGTTGCTCGCGGATGCGCGTCTCGCCGAAGAGGAAGTTGCGCACGCTGCTGACCGACTCGCCGGTCTTGCCATCCTCGATCTCGCTGCTGACGACCGCCGCGGCGAACCAGGTCGCCAGGCCGTTGAAATCACGCGCGGCAGCCCAGACGTTCGCGGCCGGCGCGTCGAACACGGTGCTGTAGTAGGACTTGCCCATGGTGTCCTCCCGAAGATGAAAGGGCGCTAGATCAGCGCGCCAGCGCCAGCTTCTTGAAGCCCTCCACCTGGCCGCGGATCGCGCGCTCGGTGGGCAGGCGCTCGATGCTCGAGGCGCCGAAGAAGCCCGCGATGCCGGGCATGCGCGCCAGCGCCCGACCGACGTTTTCGGGCTCGTCGAATGGGCCGCCGTGGCAGATCACGAGGATGTCTTTGCGGACGGAGCGGCCGGCCTCGGCGATCGCCATGACCTTGTCGATGGCCTCATCGAGCGTGAAGGCCACGCCCGCGCCGATCGTGCCCGAGTTGGTCAGGCCGACATGCGCGACAAGCTGATCGGCCCCGGCCTCGGCCATGGCCTTCGCCTGGTCGGCGTCGAACACATACGGCGACGTGAACAGGTCGAGGTCGTGCGCTGTCTTAATGCACGCGATCTCCTTGTCGTAGCCCATCCCGGTGGCTTCGAGGTTGGCGCGGAAGTTGCCGTCGATCAGACCGACCGTCGGGAAGTTCTGGACGCCGTCGAAGCCCATCTCTTTGAGCTGTTTGAGGAAGACCGGCATCAGCCGGAAGGGATCTGTGCCGTTGACGCCGGCCAGCACCGGCACATTTTTGACCACCGGCAGCACCTCGGCGGCCATCTCGACCACGATGCCGTTGGCATCACCGTACGAGAGCAGGCCGGCGAGCGAGCCGCGCCCGGCCATGCGATAGCGGCCCGAGTTATAGATGATGATCAGGTCGGCGCCGCCGGCTTCGGCCAACTTGGCCGAGATGCCCGTGCCCGCGCCGCAGCCGACGATCGGCTTGCCGGCAGCGACCTGGGCCTCGAGGCGGTTGAGCAAATCGGTGCGTGAGATGAAAGGCATGGTGGGGTCTCCTTTACAGCAGCGCCAACAACCGCTCGGCCATCGCGGCTGCGAACGCCGGGTCGTTGATGTGCAGGTCGAGTTCGACCAACTCCACTTTAGAGCGGTCGACGTGCACGCGAAGCGCGTCGAACAGCGCCGCGTCGGCCTCGGCCGAATAGAATGGCTGGCCGACGGCGTCGATCATGCTCACGCCCTTGAGCGGCACGAAGAGCACGGTCGGGCCGGTCGTCGCGTTGAGCTTCTCGGCGATGATCTTCCCGAGCTGCGCGCACTCTTCAGGCGTGGTGCGCATCAGCGTGACGGTCGGGTTGTGCTTGTAGAGCGTCCGGCCCTTGAAGGCCTCGGGCACAGTCTCGATGCCGCCGAAGTTGACCATGTCGAGCGCGCCGAGCGAGACGACCTGCGGCAGGCCTTTGCGCGCCGCGGCCTCGAGCCGATGCGGGCCGGNNAACAGGCGGTGCGGCCCGGCCGAGAGCACGCCGCCGACCAGCTCATCGCACCACTCGGTGGTGGTGATGTCGGCCACGCCTGTGATGTATCCACCGTCGATCAGCGATTCCATCGCGCGGCCGCCGCTGCCTGTCGCATGAAAGACCAGCACCTCAAAGCCTTTGGCCTCGAGCGCCTCGCGCACCATCGTGACGCAGGGCGTGGTCACGCCGAACATCGTGGCCGTGATCAGGGGTTTATCCTCGCCCTGTGGGACGGCCTGCTCGACCATGCCGCAAACCGCGCCGGCGGCGTTGGCCAGGATCCGGCGCGAGAGCCGATTGAGCCCGGCGACGTCGACGACCGAGTACATCATCGTCACATCCTTGACGTCGACGTAAGGCGCGACGTTGCCCGAAGCCATGGTCGAGACCATGACCTTGGGCAGCCCGACGGGCAGGCCGAGCATGGCGTGAGTCGCGATCGACGTCCCGCCCGAGCCGCCCAGGCTGATCACCCCGTCGACGCGCCCGGCCGCGTGTTCGGCGACCGCCAGCACACGTGCCCCGCGGCCCATGACCTCGAGCGCCGCGCCTCGGTCGCCTGCTGCGCGCAGGGCCGACAGCGAGCCGCCGCCGGCAGTCGCGACCTGCTCGGCCGTGATGTCGGGCGGGAAGGCCGGCTCGCCCGAGACACCGGAGTCGAGCACACAAGTCTGATGGCCGCGCGCCTGGATGAGGTTGCGGACATAGGCGAACTCGACCCCCTTTGTGTCGAGCGTGCCGATGATGAGGATGGTTTTCGTCATAGCCACTCCTTTGCGCGAATTGATTGAGGCAGGCTCTGTGGTCCTGCGCCATTATGGAGCCGCTTCAGCCGGTTCCAACAGTGACAACCGATTGCGAGATATGGGACAGTTCGCGCGCGGAAAGCAGCCGGCTCGCGCTAGAATGACGCTCACTGGGTCGACGTATCCTCGCCCGGTCTGACGCGATTCGAACGCGGCTACCCGGCGGGTTCCGTTGCGATCGGATCTGATCGAAACCACTGAGGGGGAACCATGGAGTACATGGCCGAGGCCGTGCAATCCGAGGGGTTGCGGTTTGAGATGCAGATGGGCGCGCATTCAGGCGTGTCCGACTATCCGCTAGACCCGGCCGCCACCGGCGCCGGTCCGCGGCCGCTCGAGATGCTCCTGGGCAGCCTGGCCGCATGCGCCGGTGGCACGCTGGTCGCGCTCCTGAAGCGCGGAGGGCAGCCGCTGCGTGGGCTCAAGGTGATCGCGCGCGGTCAGCGACGGACCGAACATCCGACGGTCTTTACATCGATTGCTCTGGAGTTCGTGGTCTCGGGCGCCATCGACCCGTCCGTCGTCGCGCAGACGATCGACCTGGCTGAAACCCGTGTTTGCCCCGTCTGGGCGATGCTCAAGCCGACCACGCCGATCACAGCGTCGTTCACGATCGAGCCCTGAGACGGATGGCGGACCGGCCCAGGCCTCATCCAGGCTCGACCTGGCCGCCAACACGGCGGCGGACATCGGCATCGCGAATCAAATGGGCCCGGCTGGCGTGCGCATGGGCACGCGTGGCGACCCGGTCGTTAACCCGCTGCGTAGATAGCGCGAGCGACCCGCTGACGGCCATGCTCGATGCCGCCGCGCCTCCGCCTCTCGACCCGGATGGTCGCCTCAGGCGGAGTTGTTTGACGTTGTGGACACGGTTCTGCCTCATTCGCGGCCGAGCGCTGCACTCGGTGTCTGTCACTGGTGACCGTCTATGAGTCTGCAAGCTTCCCATTCGCCATCGGCTTCTCCCGGTTCTCCTCGGCGCGCGCCGCAGCGACTCTGGGTGACCTCGGCCCTGTTCTTCTGCCAGTTCTTCGCCGTCGGCGTGTACTTCACGTTCCTCAACGTCTACCTCCGCGCAATGGGGTTGTCGGGCTCGGAGATCGGCCTGATCGGAACACTTTCCGGCATCCTGAGCATGATCGGCACCTTTGGCTGGGGGTATCTGGCCGACAGGACGGGCAATCCGCGCCTGTTGATCGCGATCGGGGCGATCGGGGCGTTTCTGGCGGCGCAGTTGATGCAACTCGTGCCTCAGTTCGGCCTCGAGCCGGCCGTCTGGTACTTCGCGGCGATCAGCGCGCTTGTCGGTCTGTTGTGGTCCGCAGTCAACACGTTGATCGACAGCACGGCTGTGGCCATGCTCGGGGATCAGCGTCAGAAGTATGGCATTTATCGGTTAGGGGGCTCGTTCGGCTACATCATCGGCGGCACAGCATCGGGCTTTCTGTATGACTGGGGCGGATATGGCCTGATGTTCCCTGCGTTTGCTGTTGTGATGTCCGTCTTCGCGGCGCTCGCCTTGTTGTTGCCCGCGCGCGTCTCTCGCCTTGTCGGCTCTGGCCAACAGGAGCTGGGGCGCATGATCCGGCAACGGGAGTGGCTGATCCTGATGATCAGCCTGCTCCTGTTCTGGGTTGGCTTTCACATGTCGTTTGTCTTTGGAGGCGTCATCCTCAAAGAGATGGGTGCCTCGGATCAGTTGATCGCGATCGCTTCGGTCATCGGCTCGGTGGTCGAGCTTCCGTTCATGGCGTTTAGCGCGCGGCTGCTCAAGCGCTTTGGCGCCCCGCGGCTCTTTATCGCCGGGCTGCTCATGCAGACCCTGCGTTTCTTCCTGCTCGCCCAGATGCGCGTGCCCGAGTGGGCGATCGTGATCAACATGCTCAATGGCCCGGGCTACGTGCTGCTCTGGAACAGCGCCGTCGACCTGGTTGCACGTCTGGCGCCGCCTGGGCTGGGCGCGACATCGCAGGGCTTCATGACCTCGGCGCTCAATCTGGCTTCCATCCTCAGCGCCGCAGTGAGCGGCGTCATCTACGACCAGCTCGGCTATGTCGGCCTGTATTACATCGTCGGGGCGCTATCGCTCGGCGCGTTGATTGTGTTCGGCGTCGGCCTGATCCGACGCGACCCCCAGCCGATCGAGGCCTGATCCGCGCGAAAAACGGAACCGG
>DKKP01000070.1 GCA_002455335.1 Anaerolineales bacterium UBA6663
TGTGGCTGGCGGCGTGGGGCGCAGGGCTGTGAGCGTCGGAGCCCCGGCCGGAGCGGGATCGGTTGCGGGTTGGTCGAGCGGGGTGCAGGCGGCGAGGCTCAGGGCCCAGAGCAGCCTCAACCCGAACCAACTGACCTGACATGCACCCTGACACCCGCGCCTGTGACCCATGAACCCGAAGTGTACCAGCGGCCGTTGCCCCAAAGGGAGGATTGGTTCACGAGCCTTACCTTCGACACTAAAGCGACGCTGCTTGTTCTCGTGCTGGCTTCGACGTACAATCAGTGAGTTGTGGATGGGTGCGGCCACATAACATTTTCCAGGTACACGAGTCGGCAATGCCATCAATGTCCGGTGACCGAACGGGCAGCCTGCCCATCGGGCTGATCCTGTTGACTATCGCGTATCCCCTTACGCACACCCTGGTTGCCAACATCCCAAATCCGTTTGTCGCGCAGGCCAACGTCGCACTCAACATGATCTTCCCCGTGCTGGCCGGGTTCTTCCTGGGGCCCGTAAGCGGTGGCGTCGCTGGCGCCCTGGGTACAGGGCTCTCGGCGCTTGTGAGCGGCGACGTGTACGATGCGTTGGCCATCCTCCCGCACGCCGCCATGGGCGTGGCTGCCGGCTGGCTGGGCGGCCGACGTGCCCGGATCCCGGCCGCATTGACGCTCCTGCTTGGCCACTGTCTCAACTTGGTGTTTTACTGGCGCTTCGGGCTTTTGTCGCTCGACCATCCAGAGACTCTGGCGCTTGGGATGGTGACCGAGACCACGATCGGAGTTGTCGCGATCATGTTCGTGATCATCGGTCTGCAGAACCGTCTGTACCGTGAACCCGGACACCGATGGTAAAGCAGCCCCGTCTCGCGGCCGCTCAGGCAGCGACGATTGCCCTTGTCGCAGCCTGGATCGGTCTGACTGCGCTCGGCGTGTTCCTCGTCCCGGGGCTTTCTGGCGAGGCCCGTGAGATGATCGCGTTCTCTCAGGTCGTCCCGATCTTGCTGGCGGCCGCGTATTTCGGGCAGTCGGGCGGGCTATTGGCCGCGTTCGCGGCGAGCATGGTGACGGGTTCGCTCGTCGTGCGCAACATCGACGCCGTGAACACGGTGTTCGTGCAGCGCGTGATGTTTCAGATCACGGCCTTCAACGCCACGGCCTTGTTGACGAGCTTCCTCTCAGATCAGGTCAAACTTCAACGAAAACAGGCCGCGCGCCAGCTCGAGCGGATCACGGCGGTGCGCGCGATCGATCGGGCGATCAACGCCGGCACAGACCTCGGCGCCACGCTGTATCTGTTGCTCGAGAGCCTGATCAACTTGCTCGAGGCGGAGGCCGCGGTCGTGTACTGGCGGAACCCGAAAAGCGGGGCGCTCGAAATGAAAGCCAGCCTCGGTTTCTTCGGCGACGTGACGCCGACGGCCGCGAACCGCCCGGAGGGCAGCGGGGCCGAAGAGGCCGCGCGCGACCGGCGCACGGTGCACATCGCCGATCTCGGGGCGGTCGATCCGTCGTTTTCAAAGCTGATCCAGGGGCGGGGCGTGATCGCGTATTACGCCGTGCCGCTTGTCGCGCATGGCGATCTGAAGGGCGTTCTCGAGATTTACGATCGCGCCTCACGTCCGGATGAGAATTGGCGCAACGATCTGGAAGCGCTTGCCGGACAGGCGGCCGTCGCGATCGAGCAATCGCGTCTGATCGAAGATCTGGCCGATCGGAATGCCGAAATGGCGTTGGCGTACGATGCCACGCTCCACGGCTGGTCGCGGGCGCTCGATCTCCGTGACCGCGACACCGAAGGACACACGCAACGCGTCGTCGCGACTGCGGTGCGCCTGGCAGAGCGGATGGGCCTCGCCGGCGACGAACTTGTCGACTTTCGGCGCGGCGCCATCCTGCACGACATCGGGAAGATGGGCGTTCCCGACGACATCCTGCACAAACCCGGCCCGCTCACCGACGACGAGTGGGCCGTGATGCGTCGCCACCCGCTCTATGCGCAGACCCTGCTGGCCCCGGTGCGCTTCCTCGAACAGGCGCTTGTCATCCCGCTTTACCATCACGAGCGTTGGGATGGGAGTGGTTACCCCTTCGGTCTCTGCGGCGGCGACATCCCGCTCTGGGCCCGGATTTTTGCCGTGGTCGACGTCTGGGACGCGCTGCGTTCCGACCGCCCTTATCGCCGGGCTTTGCCCGACGAGCACTGTCTGCGGCATCTGTGTGAGCAAGCGGGTAGCCTCTATGACCCGGCCGTGGTCGAATCCTTCATCCAGCTGCTCGAGGCTTCACGCAACGGGTCGGCTCAGACGTCTGCGCCGCAGGGCCACGCATTGCCTGATTGAATCGAAGAATATCCTCATCATGAAAACGAACACTCTCAGTGTGCTCTCCATCTCCGGTCTGGCGTTGACGCTCAGTTTGAGCGCGTGCGGACCCGCGCCCACGGCGACACCGCAGCCGGTCACCTCGCTTGGCGTGATCTGCGAGCCGCAGAACCTCTGGCAGCGGCGTACGGTCGAAGGGTTCTTCATCTATCCCGACGTGCTCGACGGGTCGGATCCGCTTGTCCTGATCCTGGGGACCGGCCCCGGTGGGGTCGAGCCCTACGTCCATGTGCGTGTCTCCGTCGGGACGGGCGCCAATCAGGTCAAGGCCCCTCCGCCAGATGCCTCGGACCTCGACCTGCAGGTGGTCACCGCCGACGGTGCGATCGCCGACCTTGACGCGCAGGTGCGCGTCTCGGGTCAGGTCGTAGAACAATCGCTGGCCGACGGGTCGACCTGCCTGTTGACTGAGCCCGTAATTGAGCTGACAGGCGTCGTTAACTCGGTGCCGTGATCCCCCGCTCCAAATGGGGCGTGGGCAACGGCCATCCCGGGTTACCTCTTCCCAACCGATGCACACGCCGGATTGGGCGGGACTGCGGTTAGAATTGCGTTGGCCCGCCGTTGACGGCGGTCCAGATCATTGTGGCGCCGTGGGGGGGCGGAACCGACAGACCATCGGTGACCCGACAACTTCCACCGTTTTATGCAGGAGGCTATAAAACATGTCCAAAACGTACTTGACCTGTCTGCTGGCTGCGGCAGCACTCACCCTCGCGGCCTGCGCGCCGCCTGAGCCGGGAGAGGCTGTCGCGTTTGGCGACGCCTGCGACATGGTCGGCGAGCGCGTCCAGGTGACGGGCTACCCGGTTCTGCCGGACGAGATCGAGGGCGACACGGTCAACCTGTGGGTCTTCGAGCTGGCGCCTTACGAGGGCGAAGTGCTCGAAGTCGTGCTCTCGATCGGCGACGGCAAGAACGAGGTCGGCGACGTCCTGGATCAGTTCGCGGATGAAGATCTGGCGTTGACGGCCGGCGATGGCGAGACCGTGTACACGTTTGGCGATGAGGCCAAGTTCTCGGGCGACGTGAAGGAGGGCGGCACCACGGGCGCCTGCATCCTGACCAACGTCCTGGTCGAATAACGCAAAAACGGGCGTGAACAAGGGCGTCGATCAGCCGATCGACGCCCTTTTTTGTTGCCAGGTCACGGATTTCTGGTAACTGGCCCGATTGGGGGCCGACGATGGGCCGGAATCAGGAGGATTATCACTATTCTGCCTGGGCCAGGGTGCAACACTAGGTCCCGTCGGTCTGGTCGCGAAAGCGTGGCACTCGGTACAATACGCAGGATGTCGAGCAACTTCCCGGCAGAGCGTGCGTAGGTTTCTTGTTGATACGTGAATCTCAAGAGAGGCGCCACCATGACCGAAGACGAGAGCCTGGACGAAAGCCTGTTCGAACGAGCCCGCCGGCGGGCCCAGGAGGCGGGCGAGCGCTACGACGCCCAGAACCCTGGGTCCAGCGGCGCCGGTGATCTCGGAGCCGGGGCCTTGTTGGCCGGCGGCGCCGCGGGTGGGCTCGCCCAAACCGTGTCTGACGCCCGGAACCCGGCTCAGTATGTGTTTCACACGGTTCGCGCGGCCGACACCGCCTTGCGGGCCTTCCTGGATGCGCTCGGTGCGCTCGGCGACTCGGACACCCAGGCTCAAGTCAGCGGCGGGCGCGACCAGGCGACCGTGATGTTTCGTCAACAGGTGGCGGTCGTCGGCTGGGTGGATCTGCTCAGCGTCGGCCTGCTGCATCGCGGTGAAGAGGTGACGATCACGGCTGGCGCGCCCAACCTGGCGGCGCTGGGTGGCGCTGCGGCGGACCTGGGC
>DKKP01000450.1 GCA_002455335.1 Anaerolineales bacterium UBA6663
GCCGACCAGCGGTAGGCCCAGAAGGCCGCCAGCGCGAGCACGGCCAGCCCGATGCCGATCAAAACGATGTTTGCGTTGAGCCGGGATCGACCGCGGACGTGTTGCTCGGCCACGGGGCGCGACCGACCTTGCGTGTCATCGCCGATCTGCCAGACCAGATCGTCGTCTTCGCTGCCTTTGTGCGACATGCATTCGATTGTATCCCCGCTCGGTGCACACGGCCCAGGTGCGCAAGCTCGCCTGACGCGTCGCACGAAGCCTGCCGCCTGGCAATCCGAGCCGGTCGGTGGCTTCTACAAGGTCCGCGCGAGCGCCACGAGTTGATCGAGACAGATGCCCCAGCCCTCGTGAAAGCCCATCGCCTCGTGTTTCGCGCGTCCGGCCGGGTCGCTGTGGATCGCTCGCGCGACATAGCGCGTGCCGGCGCCTTCGGGCGTCAGCATCACGGCTGCCGTGAAGAACGGCTCGGCGGCCGGGCGGAAGCCGGGGAGCAACGCATCGGTGAAGACCAGACGCTGCTCAGGCACCACCTCGAGAATGCATCCGCTGTTGGGGTAGGCGTCGCCCTCGGGCGAGCGCATCACTGTGCGAAACGCGCCGCCGGGCCGCAGATCGATCTCACACTCCGAGACCGTCCAGGGCGCCGGCGCAAACCACTTCATGATCAACTCGGGCGTCGTCCAGGCGGCCCACACGAGCCGTGGCGCCACATCGACCACGCGTTCGAGCACCAGATCGAGCGTCGGATCATACAGAGCGAGCGGGGATGGGGTCATGATTGTTCCTTGAACGTGATGAGAAGGAAATCCAGCTGATCGAGGCGCTGCTCCCAGAGATCGCGCTGGGTGTGCAGCCAGCCTTCGGCCTTCTTAAGCTGCCGGGGCGCGAGCGTGATGGTCCGCACCCGGCCTGTCTTGCGCGAACGGATGAGCCCGGCCTTCTCCAGCACGCGCAGGTGCTGGAGAAACGACGGCATCGCCATGGCGAACGGCTCAGCCAGCTGGCTCACGGCGCGCGGCCCGCGCCCAAGCCGTTCGATCACGGCCCGCCGGGTCGGGTCGGCCAACGCGTGAAAAACGGCATCCAGGGCGGGCTGATACTTAGGCATTTGCCTAAGTATATCGCTGGGTGTCTACGACATCCACACCCAATCCCAAGTCCACCGCCTCGCGTTCGCGGGCGGCCGGCGTGGTCACTCCCGCCCGACGAAGAACGCGAGAGGCAGCGACGACATCAAGACGATCAGCAGAGCCGGGGCGGCTGCGCGCGCGAAGAAGGCCTCGGAGACCGCTGACCAGACCTCAGTGGCCAGGGTGTCGAAGCCGAGCGGGGCGAGGATCAGCGTTGCGGGAAGATCTTTCATCGCCGTCAGGAAGACAAGGCTTGCGCCGGCGAGCAGCCCCGGGCGCAGCAGGGGCACAGTGACCTCCCAAAACGCCTGGATCGGCCGACGCCCAAGGCTGCGCGCGGCCTCATCGAGGCTGGGCGGGATCTGAAGCAATGCTGTGCGGAGCGCGCCGACGGCCTGGGGCAGATACAGCACGGCGTAGGCGAAGACCAGAAGGGCCAGGGTCTGGTACAGAAAAGGCGCCTGGCGTGCACCGAAGAATACCAAGGCCAGGGCGATGACGATCCCGGGTAGCGCGAAACTGGCATACGTCAACCGTTCGATCAGGCGCGTCAGCCGACCCGGGTACCGCACCGACAGAATCGCCACCGGCAACGCCGCGGCCACGGCGAGGGCCGCCGCCAGCCCCGAGCCGAGGAGCGAGTTCCAGGTCGCACCGCCCAGGGCCATGAGCGTCTCGCCCGAGTTCAGCCCGCGGATCAGCCAGTAGAGGAGCAGGCCGGCCGGAAGAAACAGGCTCAGAAAGGCGACGGCCAGGGTGAACAGGAATGCCGGCCAGCGCCAGGAGCCAAGGGGCAGGATCCGTGGCGGTCGCGTTGCGCTCGCTGTCGGCTGCGTGACCCGGCGCAGCAGCCAGGCCTCGAACCCGAGCACGACCAGCGTGAGCACGACCAGCACGAGCGCCAACAGCGCCGAGCCTTCGCGATCGAAGGATCGATAGGAGACATAGAGCACGCGGGTGAACGTGTCGTAGCGCAACAGAGAGACGGCGCCGAAGTCGCGCAGGGCATACAGCGCGACGAGCAGGCCCCCGGCGCCCAGGGCGGGGCGCAACAGCGGCAGAGTCACGCGCCAAAATGTCGACCACGCGCCTTCACCCAGGCTGCGCGCGGATTCCTCGAGCGTGGGGCTCATTCGCAGGAGCGCAGCGCGCGTGCTGAGGAACACGTAGGGATAGCTAAGCAGGGTCAAAATGACGACGGCGCCCGGAAGCCCGTAGATCTCGGGCAGGCGGGTCACGCCAAGCGGCGCCTCGAGGAGCCCCTGCAGCAGGCCGCGCGGACCAAACGCAGAGACGAACAGATAGGCACTGACGTAACTGGGTACGACGAGCGGCAAGGGGAGGATCAGCGACCAGGCCCGGCGGAGCGGCAGGTCGGTGCGCGTGGTCAGCCACGCGAGCGGCACGGCGACACCGATCGAGGCTGCCGTGACGGTCGCCGCGAGCAGAAGCGTCCGCCCAAGGATCTCGAGGGTTCGCGTGCGCAGCAGCCCGGCCCAGACCTGCGGATCTGCTCCGGCCGCGCGCACGAACAGGTACACGGTGGGCAGGAGTACGGCGGCCGCCACCAGCGCGGAGAGCGCCCACAGGGCGAGCCGAGTCGGCGTGGCCCAGCGCGCCGGTTGACGGTCGCCGCTACGCATGCCTGTCAGGGCAGGACCCCGGTCTCCTGCAGCAGTCGGGTGGTCCCGGCCAGGTCGTCGAGTGCGGCCATGTCGACGTCGAGCCGGTTCAGCTCGGCCAGGGCCGGCAGCCCTCGTTCGACAGCCACTCCTTCGACAAGCGGGTATTCATACGTCTGGCTCGCGAAGTACTGTTGCGCCACGGTCGACAACAGGAAGGCGATGAAGCGTTGTGCGTTGTCGGGGTTCGCGCTTGTCTCAAGTTGCCCGGCGCCGGCCGCCATGACGAGCGATCCCGGGCCTCCGCCGGGAAGGAAGTAATTGCGCGCCGCGAAGCCCTCGCCCTGTTCCTTGAGAAAGCGGTACAGGTAGTAGTGATTGACGAACCCGATCTCGACCTCGCCGGCGCCGACCGCCTCGACGATGTTGGTGTTGCCTTCGAAGACCTTTGGCGCGTTGGCCTGCATCGCGGTCAGCCACTCGCGGGTCTTCTCTTCGCCCCAGGCGACGCGCATCGCCGTGACCATCGCCTGGAAGGAGCCATTGGTCGGTGCCCAGCCGATTCGGCCCGCCCACATCGGATCGGTGAAGTCCCAGACATCGGCCGGCAGGTCTGCGGGGGCCAGCGCCTCGGTGTTGTAGACGACGACACGGGCCCGGCCCGAGACGCCGACCCAGAGCCCGGCCGGCGATCGATAGCCCGTCGGGACGAGGCTCAGGGTTTCCTCGGGCAGCGGCGCGAAGAGCCCGGCGTTGGCGACGGCGCCGAGGCCGCCCGGATCCTGAGCGAAGAACACGTCGGCCGGTGAATTCGCACCCTCTTCGAGGAGCGTGGCCGCGATCTCGGCAGTGCTTCCATACTTCACATCGACCTGCACGCCGGTCGCCTCGGCGAACTGGGCGATGATCGGCCCGACAAGGCTTTCGCTGCGGCCCGAGTACACCACAAGCCGCCCAGGCTCGGCCGCCACCTGCTCGGGCGGCGCCGTGATCACGATCGGCGGCGCAGTCACCTCAACCGGGACCTCGACGGTCTCCCGGATGATCTGGGCCGTGGGCGCAGCTGCGGGTGCGCAGGCGCTGACCAGCGCGAGCGCGGCCAGGGTCGTCGTCGCCAGGACGGCGTGATTCTTCTTCATCAAGCGATTCTCCTTGAGCGTGGCCGCGGGCCTCAGCCCGCGAGCGATGTCGGGACTAGATCACGAGGATGCCGGGGCTCTCGGCGGGATAGGCGACGACCGGGCCCTGGACGGTCCAGCGGACGCGTGCGCCAGGTGCCAGCGGGTCTTCGGGCCAGGTGCGGGCATGGATGCTCAGGTCTGGACTGACGCGAATCTCTGCGAGCTGGTCATGCCCGAAGAACTGGAGGCGCTCGACCCGGCCGGCCTCGCCGTTGTGGCCCGGGGTAAGGGCGATCTGCTCGGGGCGCACCAACACGCTGACGGCGCCATGGGCGGGCACGGCGAGCGGCAACTGGCCGAGCGCGCAGGTGGCGGTGTCGCCGTGTGCCCAGCCGGGCAGCAGGTTGGCGTCGCCGACGAACGACGCGACCGCGCGTGTGGCTGGCCGCAAGTAAATCTCCTGCGGCGCGCCGATCTGGGCGATGCGCCCGGCCTCCATCACGGCGACCTCATCGGCCAGGCTGAGCGCTTCCTCCTGGTCGTGGGTAACGAGCAGGGCTGTCGCCCCGGCCTGCTTCAGAATGCGTCGGACGTCAGCGCGCATGCTCTTGCGCAGCGCGGCGTCGAGGTTCGAGAACGGCTCATCGAGCAACACGACGGCGGGCTCAAACGCCAAAGCACGGGCCAGCGCGACGCGCTGCTGCTGGCC
>DKKP01000337.1:0-1872 GCA_002455335.1 Anaerolineales bacterium UBA6663
CCTTTCCCGGGGGGCAGCGCCGCGACCAGTCGCCGCGCGCGTCTCTAGCCTGGCGACCGACGAGCCCGGACCGTGACCGCGGCCGCGATCGCCAACATCAGCGTCAATGGCATCGAGGGCTCCGGAACGACTTGCGCCAGCACCGGCTCACCGTAGATGAAATCATCTATCACCACCAGATCGGTAAGGGTGTTCCCCGGCGCCAGGAGCTGATTGCCGCTGGTGATGCGCGCGCGTGAAACGATGCTTCCTTCGCTGAAGCGCACGCCCAGAAAAGAGAGAGTCTCGTTGCCCGGGTTGTTGGGCGCGAAGAACTGCCCGAGCGAGTGGTCGAGCGCATCGAAGAACTCGATCCCCGTCGTGTTCGCCAGATCGACGTCGGAGAAGACCACTCCAAAGCCGTTGGTCAGCGCCGCAGTGGCTGTGCCGGGTATGAAAAACCGCACGTCGGTAATGTTGCTGCCCAGCGCGGTGAACAGCCTCTGTGAACTGAACGGTGCGAACAGGTCCGGGTAGTTGGGGTCGATGTTGCCAAACTCCACGGGCGCCACACCCGAGTTGGCGCTGACCTGGAAGCCGCTGCCCGGCGTCGTCATCTCGACCCCGCGCGGGCTGTTCGAGTTGAAGAAATTGGCCGGCAGGCCGTTCGGCGCCGCGAAGACGTTGGGCACGCCGTCCCAGTTGATCTCGCGCCGACCGCTGCCAAAGGAACCGGCGACATTGGCATTGAGTGCGCCGAGCGACGCGCGGAACGCGTCCACCGTGCCCTGAATCGCCGCCGGGTTGCTGCCGGCTGCGAGCGATACAACGGGAAGGGCCTGCACACTCGCTGCCGCGCAGGCCAGCGCCGCGCCGAACATCATTCTTGAAATCTTCATCGCTTGTCTCCTGCTGAGGGGGGCTGTAGTCCAATCGGGTTTCCGGCGCCGATAGGGCCAAAAGCCAAAAGCAATATTTGCGCCCATTATAGACTCCGACAATGAATCAATGGCTTGTGGTCAAGCGCAGCCAGCGACTGTCGACGAGTGTAAAGAAGGTCGACAGGCCCAACAGTTCTCGAACCGACCAACGACCCAGCGGCGACTTGCCGGTCGGACACAACATCGTTCCCATTCCGGGCGGCGACCAGCAGCGGAAATGGGCTTGCGCACCGGGCGCCTGGCAGTTCGNNACCGGCAGGCGACATTGATCGTACTGAAAGACAACCCTTTTCAGGCCTGCCATGGCGCGCTAGTATTGATCCTCTTTCGGGCTCGGCAGTCGTGGCCCCGAACTCGTACCGACGAAAGGATACCCTTGCCTTGAAGCCCACCAATATCGGCGCACCCGACTACTTCNNGTCAACTGGGTGTCGAACGTCTTCCCCGGAATCCTCGGACGCACCTGTGACCGCCCGTGCGAGCCAGCGTGCCGCCGGAGCCGCGTCGAGGACGAGACCGCCGATGGCCGCGAACGCAGGGAACCGGTGGCCATCTGCCGCCTGAAGCGTGTCGCCGCCGATTACAAGGAGGACATCCGCCATCGCCTGCCACCGCCAGCGGCGCAGAAAAACGGCAAGCGCGTCGCCTGCGTCGGCGCCGGGCCGGCGTCGCTCACCGTCGCCCGCGACCTGGCACCGCTCGGCTACGAGGTGGTGATCTACGATGGCGATGCCCTCGCCGGCGGCATGATGCGCACCCAGATCCCGAAATTCCGGCTGCCTGAAGAAGTTATCGACGAGGAAACGGGTTATGTGCTCGGCCTTGGCGTCGACTTCCGGAGTGGCCAGTACGTCAGTTCCTTGAAGCAACTGCTCGCCGAAGGCTACGATGCGATCTTTGTCGGTTCGGGCGCGCCGCGCGGCCACGACCTCGACATTCCCGGGCGCAAGGA
>DKKP01000337.1:1972-2226 GCA_002455335.1 Anaerolineales bacterium UBA6663
CTCACCGGCGCCACCTTCGAGAAGGTGCGCGCGGTGTTCGACGCACAAGGCCGCCGTAGCCTGGTACCCACCGGTGAACCCGACGCGCACTTCGATTGCGACGAGGTACTCGTTGCCGTCGGCCAGGACAACTCGTTCCCGTGGATCGAGCGCGACATCGGCATCGAGTTCGACAAGTGGGGACTGCCGGCGATCGACCCCAGCACCATGCAATCGACGCTCCCGAACGTGTTCTTCGGCGGCGACGCGGCCTT
>DKKP01000337.1:2248-2382 GCA_002455335.1 Anaerolineales bacterium UBA6663
GCGGCGCTGAAGAACATCAAGATCGAAGTCGAGCTCGGTTTCGACCCGCAACTGGCTTTCCAGGAAGCGCAGCGCTGTCTGAACTGTGACGTGCAGACGGTGTTCGCGCCCAAGCTGTGCATCGAGTGCGACGC
>DKKP01000337.1:2444-9149 GCA_002455335.1 Anaerolineales bacterium UBA6663
ACCCACGCCGGACCCGGCTGCCGCAATGCCGGCGCGCTGCCACCCTTGCCCGAGCCACCGCATCCCCCTTCACCCGAGCACAAGCCAAAGGCAAAACAAAAGCCGAAGCCAGCGCCGGCTCCCGACCAGCAAGCCGCCTGAGGAACGACCATGCAAAAGATCGAAGCGGTCAATGATTTNNGTCACCGAGCACGGCTATCTCGGGCGCCGCGGCGGCGTGGACATGATGGTCGCCATGAACCCCCAGACCTGGGATCAGGATGTCAGGGAGATCGAACCCGGAGGCTATCTTTTCTACGACAGCTCCAGGCCGCTGCCGCGCGCCAGGTCGCGCGACGACATCCACGTCCTGGGCATGCCGCTCACCGAGATCTGCAACAACAGCTACGGCGACCCGCGGCAGCGGACGCTATTCAAGAACATCATCTACGTCGGCGCCCTGGCGCAACTGCTCGGCATCGACCCAAAGGAGATCGAAAAGCTCTTCGGCGAACAGTTCAAGGGCAAGGAGAAGCTCCTCGATTCCAACGTCCAGGCCCTCAATCTGGGGCGGGAGTACGCGCGCGAGCACCTCAAGCCGATCGGGCTGAGCGTCGAGCGGCGCGACAAGGTTGGCGACCAGATCTTCGTCGACGGCAACACCGCCGCCGCGCTGGGCTGCGTCTACGGTGGCGCGACGATCTGTGCGTGGTACCCGATCACCCCCTCATCGTCGGTTGCCGAGGCCTTCGTGCGCTACACGCAGAAGCTGCGCGTCGACCCCGAGACCGGCCGACGTCGCTGTGCGATCGTCCAGGCCGAGGACGAACTGGCGTCGATCGGGATGGTCATCGGCGCCGGCTGGAACGGCGCGCGCTCCTTTACCGCGACCTCCGGGCCCGGAATCTCGCTGATGTCCGAGTTCATTGGCCTGGCCTACTTTGCAGAAATCCCGGCGGTGCTGATCAACATCCAGCGCGGTGGGCCGTCCACNNGACATCGGCATGAACCAGCGGCTGTGTCGCCCCTTCGCCTGGGACGACAGCGTCGAGTACGATCGCGGCAAAGTGATGAGCCACGACGCGCTTGACGCCGGTGCCGACTTCGGCCGCTACCTTGACGTAGACGGCGATGGCATTCCCTATCGGACTTATCCGGGAACGCATCCTACCAGAGGAGGTTACTTCACCCGCGGCACGACCAAGAACGCCTACGCCGGCTACTCCGAAGCCGGCGCCGATTACGTCTACAACATGCAGCGGCTGAAACGGAAGTTCGAGACGGCCAAGTCACTGGTGCCGCTGCCGGTGCTCACCGCCGCCNNGGCTCGACCAGTCCGGCGATGCACGAGGCACTCGACGCCCTGGCCGGGCATGGCATCTACATCAACGCCCTGCGCGTGCGTGCCTTCCCGTTCCAGAACGAGATCGCCGACTTCGTCGCGTCGCATTCGAAGGTGATCGTTATCGAACAGAACTTCGACGGGCAGCTGATGACGCTGCTGGTCAACGAGGCCGGCGTCAATCCGGCGAGCCTGATCGCCTTGCGCCACTACGACGGCACGCCGATCACCGCGCGCTTCATAACCCAGGAAATTCGCGATCTGGTTTCGCATCTCAACGTTCGTCCGCTCCGGGAAGGCAGGGTGGCTTGACATGACATACCTCGCAAAACCCAGACTCCACCATCCGACGCTGGCCAAGAACCGCGTCGGCTATACGCGCCGCGACTACGAGGGAAAAATCTCGACGCTGTGTGCCGGCTGCGGCCACGACTCGATTTCGGCGTCGATCATCCAGGCTTGTTGGGAGCTCGACATCGAGCCGCACCGCGTCGCCAAGCTGTCGGGGATCGGCTGCTCATCGAAGACCCCGGACTACTTCCTCGGCAACTCGCACGGCTTCAACACCGTGCACGGACGGATGCCATCGGTACTGACCGGTGCCAACCTGGCCAACCGCGAGTTGATCTACCTTGGCGTTTCGGGCGACGGTGACTCGGCGTCGATTGGCCTCGGGCAGTTCGCGCACGTCTTGCGCCGTGGCGTCAACATGACCTACATCGTCGAAAACAACGGCGTCTACGGGCTGACCAAGGGCCAGTTCTCGGCGACCGCCGACGTCGGACAGGAGCTCAAGCACGCCGGGCGCAACGAGCTTCCGCCGCTCGATCTGTGTCTCGAAGCGATCATCGCCGACTGCGGTTTCGTGGCGCGCTCGTTCGCAGGCGACCCGCGGCACGTCACGGCGCTGCTCAAGGCCGCCTTCAACTTCCCTGGCACAGCCGTGCTCGATATCATCAGCCCCTGCGTGACGTTCAACGATAAGGACGAGTCGACCAAGAGTTACGCGTGGGGCAAGAACCACGACGAGCGCATCAACGACTTCACCTTCGTCATGCAGCAGGACGAGATCATGGTCGAGTACGAAGAGGGCGAGACAAAGACCGTCGAACTGCACGACGGCACGCAGATCATGCTCAAGAAGCTCGACGGCAAGCACGATCCGACCGATCGCTCGGCGGCCATCACCTTGCTCGACGAGGCGCGCCGCAACCAACAGTTCATCACGGGCCTGATCTATCTCAACCCGGAGCGCGCCAGCCTGGCGGATGCGGCCAACCTGGTCGACGTCCCGCTGGCCTGGCTGCCGGAGACGCAGACACGCCCGTCGCGCGAGTCGCTCGACAAGATCATGGCCAGCCTGAAGTAAGGTCGGCTTGTGAGTTCCTGACGACGCGGGCCGGCAGACCGGCCCGCGTTTTTCGTGCCGCGAATTGAGAGGGGGAGAGGATGTCGGTTTTGCGCGAGATCACCGGTTTGTTCCGTCTTTCGGCCGTCTGGGTCATGCTTGGCCTCGTCGCAGGCTATCTTGCCGGCGTGATCGTCGGCCAGCAGCTTGGCGGGTCGGAGCTCGTTGGATGGCAGCGGGTGGCGTCGGCCGAGGTGGCCGCGATCGAGGTCGTCAGCGTCACAGACGACTCGGTCGTGTTCGTTCGATCGCGTGACGGCCAACACACGCGGTGCACGCCAACCGGCGACGGTGGGTCGTTTGACTGCGAGCCTGTCGATTCGTCGGCCGTGCTCCCCACGCCGCCCGAGTCGCCGGCCTGCGCCGACTACGACCCCGGCGATCCCGGCGAGACGCCGGGCTACGTCGTCAGCGCCGTTCACCATCGTGTGTGCACCGACGAAACAGCCCAGATGCTCGACGTGATCGCGATCTCGGACGGCAGCGTGTGGATCTGGCACGCCGGCACCGGGGCGTGGTTCAACTTCACGGCCACCACGGCCGCGCCCCTGATCGGCGCCGCGATCGGCGGGCTGCTGGCCGTGCTCGGCCTGCGGCTGCGGGCCCGGTGATGACCACTGCCGCCTGATCGCCCCCATTCTGGTCTCGATGCGGTGCGATCTGCTGGCTGGGCCTTGAACCAGCCAGTGCCGCGCCGACGATGAGCCTCGCCGGCATCCCGGGAACAGGTGCTAAAACCGGATAGACATGGTCGTTAATCCATCAACAGATGGGAGGCGACCATGTCTATCCGATGGATCTTTCGGGCGGCGATGGCGTTTGGCGTTGTCCTGAGCGGATCTGCCACCGCACAGCCGCCGGCTCCGGCGCGGACCGCCACGACGATCACGGTCACGACCACGGCCGATGAGGTCAACAGCGACGGCGATTGCTCGCTCCGCGAGGCGGTGGCCGCCGCGAACTACGACATCGCCGTCGATGGCTGCCCGGCCGGAAACGGTGGTGACATCATCGACCTTCCCGCCGGCGAGTACGAGGTGGCCGCGCTGACACCGGGCCCGGGCAACGCCGGCACTCACCCGCTGCTTCTGATCGGCTCGGTGACCGTGCGTGGGGCCGGTGTCGCGGCCACCCGCATCCAGGGCGACAGCTGGACGGCGCTCTTCACGACCCTCGCACCCACCTATGCCCTGGTCTGTGACAGCGCCAACGACACAGTCCGGCGCTATCGGCTTGACGGCAGCTTCTACGGCACGACCGTCACGTCCGGCAGCGGCGGTCTCGATCGGCCGATGGCGGCCGTCGTGGCGGGTGCCGATCTGTACGTCGCCGGCTTCACAAGCGGCATCGATCGCTACGACCTGAGCACCGGCGCCCATGAGGCTGACCTAGTCGGCACCACGGCCAACAGCAATCTCTTCGCGCCAACCGATTTCGCATTGCGGAGCAACGTCATCTGGGCCACCAGCTACCAGCCCGGCGCAGACGGCGGCATTTATCGCTTCAACCAGGGCACGGGCGCGTTTCTCAGTCAGCCGATCACCAATGGCAGCGGTGGGCTGAGCATCCCCAACAGCGTCCTGCTTGAGCCGGACAATGACGTGCTGGTGGTGGATCCCACGAACGACAACGTCCTGCGCTACAGCAGCGCCGGGGCCTATGAAGCCGTGGCGATCGCGTCCGGGCCGGGTGGCCTCGATCAGCCGCGCGGCCTGGCCGCGGACTTCTCGTCGATCCCGAACCGGCTCTACCTGACCAGCGAGAACAACGACAAGGTCGCCTACTACGCGTGGGACACCGGCGCCGCGGCCTGGGACTATCAGAGCGACGTGGTGACCGCCGGCAGCGGCGGCCTGGAGGCGCCGACCGACGTCGCGATTGGGCCCGATGGCATGCTCTACGTCATCAGCCAGGGAACGGGCCAGATCCTGCGCTACGACGCGCGCACCGGCAGCCCGCTGGGCGCGCTGGTCACGGCCGGCGACGGCCTCGGCACGCCGAGCTGCATCACCTTCGCGCCGATGTCGGTCACCTCGGAAGTCGTCATCAGCGACCTCACGCTGGCCGATTCGCGCGCGCCGGCCCTGACTGTGGCGGCCAATGCGACAGTCACCGTGGAGCGCGCCCGCGTGGAGGGCGCTTTTGAGACGACGGGCGCCATCTACAACGCAGGCACGTTGACCGTGCGACAGACGTTGTTCCGCGACAACCTGGCCAGCGGTGTGCTGAATGTCGGCGGATCGGCCACGGTGATCGGTTCCACGATTATGGGCGGTCATTCGCAGCAGCCCGACCTGGGTTCCGGCCTGACCAACGATGGTGGCACGTTGTTGGTGATCGACAGCACGCTCAGTGGCAACGTCTCCAACGCCACCGGGATCGTGCGCAACATCAACGGCGGCGACACGCTGTTGAGCTTTGCGACGGTCACGGCCAACACGCTCGAGGGCGGGCTTGGCAACAACGGCGTCGTCAATGTGACGGGAAACGTCTATATCGGCAGTTCGCTGCTGGCCGGCAACACCGGGGCCGCCTCGGGCATCGACTGCGGCGGCACCCTGACCAGCCTGGGCTTCAACCTGATCGGCAACAACCAGGGCTGCACGTTCGCCCCGTTGCCGACCGATCTGGTGGGGACGCCGCTGGCGCCTATCGATCCACTGCTTGGCCCGCTCGGCGAACACGGCGGCCCAACCCCCACGCACCTGCTTCAGCCCGGCAGCCCGGCCATCGACAAGGGCAAGACCATCCCGACCGGGTTTCTGTCGTTCCACTGTGATGCCGACGATCAACGCGGCGTCGCCCGGCCCTTCGACGGCGACCTCGTGCCCGGCGCCCTTTGCGACATCGGCGCCACCGAATTCGTGATCTTCGTCTGGATGCCGATGATGGGCAGGGAGTGAGGGAGGAGCGAAGGGCGAGGAGCGCGAAGGGCGAGGGGCGAAGAGCAACGAAGGAACCACCTGCCAATGCGCGGTAGCTTTCGCTCCTCGCGCTCCCACACTCCCCGCTTCTTCTCCTCCCATGTAGAATCCCCGAATGCGTATCGGTATCGATATCGGGGGCACGTTCACGGATCTGGTTATGATCGACGACGCGGCCGGCGCGGTTCTGGTCGGGAAGACCCTGACCACGCCCGTCGACCCCGCCGAGGGGTTCCTTCGGGTTCTGGCAGATGCCCTGGCGCGAGCCGGGCGCTCGCTCGCGCAGGTGCGCACGATCGTCCATGGCACCACGCTTGTGACCAACGCGCTCATCGAACGCAAAGGGCCGCGGACCGCGCTACTGGCCACGCGCGGCCATCGCGACCTGATCGAAATCGGGCGCGAGCAGCGGTTCGATTTGTATGACCTGCAATTGCAGCGCCCGACGCCGTTAGCGCCGCGCTGGCTGCGTTTCGATGTGCCGGAGCGCATCCTGGCCGACGGTGTTGTGCGCGATCCGCTTGACGTAGCCTCTGTCGAGAGCCTCGCGGTCGAACTGGCCGCAAACGGCGTCAGCGCCGTCGCGATCTGCTTCCTCAACAGCTATCTCAACCCGATCCATGAACAACAGGCGGCTGCGGCGATCCGGTTGACCGCGCCCGGGCTACGGGTGACGCTGTCGGCCGAGGTCGCGCCCGAGATCCGCGAGTACGAACGCGCCTCGACGGCATTGGCCAACGCTTACGTCCAGGCGCGTCTCGAGGACTACCTCGAGGCGCTCACGACGCGACTTGCGGCGGGCGGCTTCGCCGGAAGCTTCCTTTTGATGCAATCGGCTGGGGGGCTGGCCGCCCCGGAGACAGCGGCGCGCTTTCCTTNNGGTGTTGGCCTTCGACATGGGTGGGACGACCGCCAAGCTCTCGGTGATCGAAGGCGGGGCGCCGCTTGTCACGCGCGACTTTGAGGCTGATCGGGTTTACCGCTTCAAGCGGGGCTCGGGGCTGCCGATCCGCGTGCCGACCATCGACTTGATCGAGATCGGCGCGGGCGGC
>DKKP01000249.1 GCA_002455335.1 Anaerolineales bacterium UBA6663
CCCCCGCCCGACGCTTTTTGACGCCCCCATCGCTCAGGACGCCGCGCCCGGACTGGGAGCCATGACCTGCAGGAGCAGAAAGACGGCGACGCCCAACACGATCAGCAAGATGATGGCCAAGAGCACAAGCACCACATACGTGCGGATCGGCAGCGGGCGCGCCTCTTTGGGCTGCGGACCATAGATCGCCAGCAGCGCCCGCGCGAACTCGAGCATGTTGGGGAAGCGATCGGTCAGCGCCGTGGCGCGCTCGACGATCTTGACCACGCCCGCGCCCTCGAGCTCGGGCCGTTCGACTGGCAGGACGGCCCGGTTCTGGGTCACCGACCGTCGGACACGCTCATCGCGCAACAGCTTCGGCTCGAAACCGGGATGGCCCGCGAGCATCTCATACGTGACAAGGCCCAGCGAATGGACATCCGACGCCTGCGTCACCTGCACGCCCGTTCGCGCCACGAGCACCTCTGGTGCCGTGTACGCGGGTTCGCATCGATCGAGCGCCTGCCCCAGGATCTGTGCATCGGTGGGGGCGACCAGCCAACCGAGATCGAGCACGGCTGCCCGCCAGTGGTTCTGTTTATCGCGGTCGACAAGGATGACATCCGGGGTCAGGCTGAGGTGGAGCAGCCCGCGGCCGACCCAGGGGCGCAATTGCTCGGCGACGTGCGTGATGACCCAGGCGACCTCGTAATGCCAGAGCTGCGGATTCTCCTTGAGGAGATCCGCCAGGATCACGCCCTCGAACGGCTCGAAGACCATGTAGACCTTGGTCTCGCCGCGAAACGTGATCTCGCCATAGGGACGTTTGGAGGGCGCCGGGTACGGCGGCAACAGGATCGGCAGGCTGTGCCGCGGCTTGCGCATGAAGCCCTTGAGCCACTTCGGCGTCCGGTTTGCGGCGCGCGCCACAGGCTCGAGCGCCTGCGCCTCACGCTTCAGACGCTCATCGCAATCGGGAGCCGTGTGCGCGACCTTGACCCAGACCGGCACGTCGTTGCGCTCGGCGGCGTAGATCGCGGCGTGTCGATAAACCGTGATCAGTTTGGTGATCTTGAGATCGCCCAGAAAATCTCCGAACTTGAAGATCGGGTATCCGGCCTCGGCCGGGCAATCTCGCTCAGGGCACCAGAGATGCCCATCGACTGTCTGACGTTCGCAGCGTTCGCAAAAACGAGTGAGCATGTCGTATCAGGCCTCGGCAGCTGAGGTCTGGCCATGGCGGGACACCGCTCGCAAGCCGACCGCATCGCCGCATATTCGGCGTGGTTGTGTCGCGATTGTACACCGCGCGCCGTGGGATGCGACTCGATAAACGCTGTCGCGGAGGGTTTCCGGGGCCGTATAATGGCAATCAACCAGCGCGTGAGCACCACCGATATCGCCTGGAGACCTGCTCATGTCGACCTCAGGCCAGTCTGAAGATCCTGTCGTTCCACAGGCCGCGCTCTCCCACCGCGCTGCCCTTCTGGACGCCTGCCCGATGGCCGTCGCGCTCTACGACCCCGAGGGCAACCTGTTGTATGCCAACCGCAGCGCTTCGGCCGAGGCGGCAGGCGGCGAGAGCGCCCATCGCCGCACGCTCATCCGGCGGGTCGCGACCACGGGCACACCGATCCGATTCACTGAACGCCATGGCGATTGCTGGGAAGAGGTCTGGATCAAACCCGTGATCGCGACGGATGGCGACCCGGCGGGCATCGCCACCTATACCCGAGAGATCTCGGCCCAGATCCGGGCCGAAGAGCGGCTCAAACTGCTCTCGCTCCAGCTCCCCACCCTCCAGGAAGATGAACGCCGCCGGATCGCGCAGGATCTTCACGACGACATCGGTCAGGGCATGACGGCCCTGATCCTCAACCTCAAGGCCGTGCATGGGGCGTTGACCTCAGGGCGCCGCGACGTCGAGGATCAAGTGCTCGACACCATCGCGGCCGTCGAAGAACTGATGCGCCACACGCGACGCATCTTCTACGACCTCAGGCCGCCGAACCTCACCGATGTACCGCTTGCCAAGGTACTCGAAGGCCTCTGTGCTTCATTTGCGCTGACCTCGGGGCTGCGCGTGGTCTTCAGCAGTCAGGACCCCATGCCCGATCTGCCCGATGTGCCGGCCACGGCTTTCTACCGGCTTGTGCAAGAGGGCCTGAACAACGTCGTCAAACACGGTCGGGCGGGCTCGGCCTGGATCAACCTGGAGCATGTCGATGGCGAGGTCAACATCTCGCTCGAGGATGACGGACAGGGTTTTGATCCCGCCGAGAACCCACGCGAAGGCATGGGGCTCCAGGGCATCCGCGAGCGCTTCAAGCTGCTCAACGGAAACTTCGATCTCGAATCGGCGCCCGGGAGAGGCACCCGGCTCTATGCTTCCTTGCCGGCCAGTCAGCCGGGACCTGAAGAACCGCGGAGGATGTGACATGATACGCGTGATCGTCGCAGAGGATCATCACCTCGTCCGGCAGGGGATCGTCAAGTTGCTCGAAGGCGCCGGCGACATCTCGGTCGTGGGCGAGGCCGACAACGGCGCTCAGGCGGTCGAGTTGGTCGATGTGCTTCAACCCGATGTGATGGTGCTCGATCTGACGATGCCGCACGTCGATGGGCTCGAGGCGCTACGCCAGATCGTGGTCAAGCGGCCGCGGCCTCAGATCGTCATCCTCTCGATGCATGCCGACCCCAACATCGTGCGCCAATCGCTGCGTGCCGGCGCGATCGGCTACGTCATCAAACAATCGGTTGCCGAAGAGTTGCTGGCCGCTGTGCGCGCGGCCCGCAACGGCAGCCTGTTCTTGAGCTCGGGCGTGATCGCCCAAGATTTTTTCACCGAACGGCCGCAGAACTTACTCGATCGGTTGTCACCGCGCGAGCGCGAGGTGGTCAAGCGCCTTGTCGAAGGCCAGTCGGCGCGCGACATCGCCGAGGCGCTGCGTACCAGCATCAAGACCGTCGAAAAGCAGCGCCGCGACGCGATGCGCAAGCTCGATGTCGACAACCTTGCCAGCCTGGTGCGGGTCAGCCTGGAGTTGGGTCTGGTCGTCGGCGCGCCGACACGCTCGCGCGCCGGTGCATCCGGCCCGGCGGAGGGGCTTTCGTGAGTTCCTACATCCTCAGTATCCATCAGCGCACCGGCGGCACACGGGCGATGCTTCTCGACCGCCGGGCGAACCTGATCGCCTCGGCCTTTGGCGAAATCACGCAGTTCTTTCCGCAGCCGGGCTGGGTCGAGCATGACGCCCACGAGATCTGGGAGGTCAGTCGTCGGGTGGTGGCCGAGGCGCTGCAAAACGGCCGCATCTCGCCCGAACAGATCGAGGCCATCGGCGTCACCAACCAGCGCGACACCACTGTGTTCTGGGATCGGCGCACCGGTCAGCCCGTGGGGCGGGCCCTCGCCTGGCAGGATCAACGCACGCTGCCGCTGTGCGAGCAGTTGATCGCCCAGGACAAGGCCGGGATCGAGTCGCGCACCGGTATGGTGATCGTGCCGGATGTCACGGCCGCCAAGATCCGGTGGCTGCTCGACAACGACCGGGCCATCCAGAAGGGCGTTGCCCGCGGCGAGCTGCTCTGTGGCACGATCGACAGCTGGCTGATCTGGAAGCTCTCGGGCGGTGCGGCGCATGTCACGGATCACTCGAACGCCGCGCTGACGCTGCTGCAAAACGCCGAATCGCTCACCTACGACGACGGGCTGCTCAACACGCTCAGCATCCCGCGCGACATCCTGCCCGAGCTCCATCGCTCGAGCGAGGTCTACGCCACCACAGACCCGGGCGCCTTCTTTGGCGTGCGCGTGCCGATCGCGGGCGCGGCCGGCGACCAGCAGATCGCCGTACTTGGGCAGGCGTGTCTCGCGCCAGGGACCGCGAAGAACACCTATAGCAGCGGCTCGTTCATCAACCTCAACACGGGCGGCCGTTACCTGCCGCCGGCGAATGGGCTGTTCGCTCCGGTGCTCTGGACCATCGGTGAGACCGTGGTCTATGGGCTCGAGGGCAAGGCTGACGTCGCCGGAGACGCCCTGCACTGGCTCCGCGACGGGCTTGGGATCATCCGCGAACTGAGCGAGGTCGAGGGTCTGGCCAGCCAGGTCAGCGACACACAGGGCGTGTATTTCGTGCCGCCGTTGGGTGGGCCCGATGTCGTGCAGGCCGGGGCCTATGCCCGCGGCGCCATCATGGGGATCACCCGCGGGATCACGCGCCACCATATCGCGCGCGCCGCGCTCGAGGCGATGGCATATCAGACCCGCGACTTCTTCGAGGAGATCAAGCACCGCGCGCCGGATCTCACCCCCGAGGTATTGCGCGCCGATGGCCGGGTCGCCAAGAGCGACTTCCTGCTGCAGTTCCAGGCCGATATCCTCGGCATCCCCGTTGAACGGCCAGTGATGACCAACACGGCCGCCGTCGGCGCCGCGTTCTTGGCCGGATTGGCCGTCGGATTTTGGAGTTCGATCGAGGAAGTCGCAGGCTGTTGGCGCCGTGAGACCCGTTTTGAGCCTCGCCTGTCCTATGATCGCCGCGAAGAGTGGTACGACGGCTGGAGGCGTGCCATGGCGCAGGTCAAGCGCCCCGGTGCCAGCCACTGAAGCAGATCCGCACGATCACGTCGCCCCCAAACCCGGCTCATCCCGCATCCTAACCCCAGTGCGCTCGAATTACTCTGATGGAGTATTCATCTGCTCCATTGGAGCATCCATAGTGCGCCATCCGTATCGCCTGGTTGGGTGGTCCGCCTGATTCCCAGGGCACCCAATCTGGTGATAATGGATGACGTCCTTTAAGGTTGCGAAAGTCCATCGGAATCCACAGGCGGTTTGGCGGCAGCAGACATCGAGCGCCCGACGTGGCTAGCGGCATTTGACGACGGCTCGGAACGGCGGAACGCCGGGCTCATGCTGCGCCCCGCCCTGGAACCTGGGAGTGGAAGAAAGGAGCAATACCAGCAGAAGGCGTTGCATCGAAGTGAGAGTGCTGCAGCTTTGACATGGCATCAAAGAGATTGGGCACGTCAATCATTCGGAGGGGCAACATGTTTCTGGCTGAATTCTTTGGCACGATGAC
>DKKP01000183.1 GCA_002455335.1 Anaerolineales bacterium UBA6663
AAGCCCCAAGCCCCGCTCGTTCGTTTCTCCGAATAATCAGGCCTTTGGCCCGCTGAGATACATTTCCTCGACGTACTGCTTGACCATTCGGCGCATGCTGAACTGCGGCGCCAGGGTCGAGATGCCCTCGCGTACGCGGCGTAGCCAGCCAACCGACGGTCCGATCGAGCCGTCTTCGTAATACAACGACTGGATCTGGTTCTCGAGGACGTCGTACAGGCTCGCCGCGTCCTTCGAGTCTTGAGCCTCGTGGTCGTCGAGCTCCGACTCGTCGCCGATCGCCCAGCCGTTCTCGCCGTTGTAGCCCTCCTGCCACCAGCCGTCGAGGATCGAGAAGTTGAGCGCGCCGTTGAGCGCGGCCTTCATGCCCGATGTGCCCGAGGCCTCGAGCGGCCGTCGCGGGTTGTTCATCCACACGTCGACGCCCTGGACGAGGTAGCGGGCGAGGTTGATGTCGTAATCCTCGAGGAAGGCGATGCGCCCGGCGAACTCGGCGCGCTTGAGCTGACGGTAGACCTCCTGGATGACCTTCTTGCCGGGGTCGTCCATCGGGTGCGCCTTGCCGGCGAAGATGATCTGCACCGGCATCTTGACGTTGTTGACGATGCGCAAAAGCCGATCGACGTCGCGCATGACGAGCGAACCGCGCTTGTAGGTCGAGAACCGCCGGGCGAAGCCGATGGTCAACTTGTACGGGTCGAGCAGCGTGCCGGCGGCCACGATCTGCACCGGGTGGCGATGCGTGGTCTGCCATTGTTGGCGGGCGCGGTCGCGGATGTAGCTGGTCAGCTTGCGCTTGAGGTGCAGGCGCGTCGCGCGCAGCTCGTCATCGGGCACGGCCAGGAAGGGTTGCCAGGTCTCGGGGTTGTCAACCTCCTCGAGCCAGTCGGCGTCGAGATAGCGGTTGTACAGGTCGCGCATCCCGCGCGCCAGCCAGGTGCCGGTGTGCACGCCGTTTGTGATCGCGCCGATCGGCACGCGCTCGGCCGGCGTCCCCGGAAACAGGAACTGCCACATCTTGCGGCTGACCTGGCCGTGCAGCTCGCTCACGCCGTTGCTCTGCCGCGACATGCGGATGGCGAGCACCGACATGCCGAACGACGTGCCCCAGCTCTGCTGCAGCCGGGCCAGGTCCATCAAGCCGTCGCGGGTCAGGCCCATGCTCGGCCAGTACTGGTTGAAGTAGCGGTCCATCATCCAGTCCGGGAATTCTTCGTTGCCGGCGGGGACGGGCGTGTGCGTGGTGAAGACGGTCTCCGACTTGATCTTCTCGACCGCGGCGTTGAAGTCGAGGCCGGCCGCGATGAGTTCGCGGATGCACTCGAAGGTCAGGAAGGCCGAGTGGCCCTCGTTCATGTGCCAGACCGTGGGCGTGATCCCGAGCAGCCGCAGCGCGCGGACGCCGCCGATGCCGAGCACGATCTCCTGACAGATGCGCGTGTCTTTGTCGCCGCCGTACAACCGGGCCGTGAGGTCGCGATCGGCCGGCGCGTTCTGCGGCACGTCGCTGTCGAGCAGCACAAGCGGGATGCGCCCGACCTGGATCTTCCACAGCCGGGCGTGAAGCGTGCGACCCGGAAGCTCGACCGAGACCATCAGCGGCTGGCCGTCGGCATCGTTGAGCGGGATGATCGGCAGATCGTCGAAGGAGTAGGTGATGTAGCCCGCCTCCTGCCAGCCGTCTTCGGTGATGTGCTGTGAGAAGTAGCCCTGGTCGTAATACAGCCCGACCCCGACGAAGGGCAACCCCAGGTCAGACGCCTCTTTGGCGTGATCGCCCGAGAGCACACCCAGGCCGCCTGAGTAGGTCGGGAAGGATTCGTGCAGGCCAAACTCTGTCGAGAAGTACGCGATCTGCCGATCAAGCTTATCGGAGTGCTCGCGCTTGTACCAGGTGTTCTCGGCCTTCATATACGTGTCGAAGGCCGCGATCACACGGTCGAAGAGCTCGAGGAAGGGCGGGCTCTGGAGCGCGGCGTTCAGATCCTGGCGCTTGACGCGCCGCAGGAACTTGATCGGGTTGTGAGCGACCTCGGACCAGAGTTGACGGTCGATGAACTCGAAGATCTCTGTGACATCGGGGTTCCAGGTCCACCACAGGTTGTAGACCAGGTCCGCCAGACGGGCGATGCGTTTCGGCAAGTTGACGCTGGCCAGAGCGGCCTGCGCGTTAAAGGCTCCATTGAGTGGCACGATGTTCCTCCAATCTCACTTCAGGACAAAGCCGCACGACTATACCATAGGGCCTCCGGCGGTCGCCCTTACTTTTGGGCCATCTTTGCGCGATATACTGAGGCCCGCACCACCGCGCTCGGATCGTGATGTTCCACGCGGTTTTCCAAAGACGATTCACGATGGAACCCACCCTCCCGCTCCCGCACCGTCTCGCGCTCCCTGAAGGCCCACGCCCCTGGCCGGCCGTGGTCCTGGTTCATGGTTGGCGCGGCAACGAGAATGTGATGTGGACATTCGCCTCGGTCGCGCCTGCCGGCGTGGCGCTGTTCAGCCCCCGCGGGTCCTTTGCAGCCGACCCGGACGGCTACGGATGGTTCTCCGAGCAGCCCGATGACTCCGAGGTCCTGGCGGGGGTGCAGGCGCTGGAGGCGTTCATCCTGGCGTTACCCAGGCATTATCCGGTCGACCGTAAACGCATCACGCTGATCGGGTTCAGTCAGGGGGCCGCGGTGAGCGCCGCGCTTTGGCTGCGCAACCCCGGCATCGCGCAGCGCGTCGCCTTGCTCGCCGGCTTTCTGCCGCGGCCGGCCCGGTCCTGGGGCGGCCGGAGACAGCTCGTCGGGCGCACGNNATCTCGCGGTGAACGCCACCTGACCCGGGCCAAGCCCAAGGCCGTCGAAGCCTGCCAACTCGGCGGCGCCCGAAGAGCGGTCGGCCTGGAGCGCGGCGCAGCCAATCGTCGCCAATCACCCTGACGGAGCGTCACCCGTGCGCCTGCGCGCGCCCG
>DKKP01000043.1 GCA_002455335.1 Anaerolineales bacterium UBA6663
TGGCGCCGAGCGGCTTCTGCGGCGTGCATTCCTTGCCAAAGGCCGGGCACTTGTTGGGCTTGAGCAGGCCCTGCAACACCTCACCGCTATGGCAGAGCGACGACTCCTCGGTGTGGATGTCGCCGACCGAGAACCGATGCTCGGCGTCGAAGTCGCGATAGGCATCGCGCAGGCGCCAGCCGCTCATCGGGATCAGGCCGATCCCGCGCCACAGCCGGTCGCCGGTCTCGAAGACCTCGGCCACCATCTGTTGCGCGGGCTTGTTGCCCTCGCGCTGGACGGCACGCGGGTAGGCGTTCTCGACCTCGGCCCTCCCGGCCTCGAGTTGCGCGATCGTGCGCCGGATGCCCTCGAGCACGTCGAGCGGTTCGAAGCCCGTGACCACGATCGGCACCTTGTGTTCGGCCGCGATCGGCTCGTACTCCCAGTAGCCCATGACGCTGCAGACGTGCCCGGCCGCCAGGAATGCCTTGACGCGGTTGCGCGGCGAGGCGAGCAGGGCCGTGATGGCCGGCGGGACGAGCACGTGCGAGACGAGCATCGAGAAGTTCGAAAGGCCAAGCTGTTTGGCCTGGAAGATGGCCATGGCGTTGGCGGGGGCCGTGGTCTCGAAGCCAACGCCGAAGAACACGACCTGACGGTCGGGGTTCTCGCGCGCCAGCTTGACGGCATCGAGCGGAGAGTAGACGATGCGCACATCACCGCCGCGGCTTTTGACCGCGAACAGATCCTCACGGCTCCCCGGCACACGCAGCATGTCGCCGAACGAACAGAAGATCACGCCCGGCTTCGCGGCGATGGCCAGCGCCTTATCGATCATCTCGAGCGGCGTGACGCACACCGGGCAGCCCGGGCCGTGGATCAGCTCGATTTGTTCAGGAAGCAGTTGGTCGATGCCGTTGCGGATGATCGAGTGCGTCTGGCCGCCGCAGACCTCCATCAACGCCCACGGGCGGGTGACCGTGCGCCTGATCTCGTCAAGCAAGCGCTGGGCGATCTCGGGATCACGGAATTCGTCGAGGTACTTCATCCTGCCACCGGCGCTCCGCCATGCGAGTCGGCATTCAACTCCTCATTCAGCACATCGAGTTGCTGAAAGAGCGCCAGGGTCTCGAGCGCCGACTCCTCATCGAGTCGGGTGATGGCGAAACCGACATGCACGATGGTGTAATCGCCGATCTCGACCTCGGGTACATAGGCCAGACAGATCTCTTTTTGAATACCGCTGAAGTCGACGCGCCCCATGCGCACGCCGTTGGATTCGAAGACCTCGATCACTTTACCGGGGATGCCGAGACACATGAGATACCTCCAGAGAAGGTGTCAGGCGTCAGGGCTCAGGCGTCAGCGCGAAGCTGCGCATTCACCCACCCTCTGACGCCTGTCGCCTGATGCGATAGATCATAACCCTATTCGGGTAAATTGTGCTATCGCCATCTGACCTAATGCCAGGCCACCGTCGTTGGCGGGCACACGTTTGTGCCACAGCACGTCGAAACCTGCGCCCTGCAAGCCGGTCAGGGCCGCTCGAAGCAAGGTCGCATTCTGGAAGACCCCGCCGCTGAGCGCGACCCGCGACAGGCCGGTCAGGTCTCGCAGCCGGAGGGCGGCCCCCAGGATCAGGTCCGCTGCGGCGGCATGAAACTTCGCCCCGATCGTGGCCGCTGACATACCAGCCCGGGCATCGTCGGCGACCGCAGCGATCACGGGCGCCCAATCGATTTGGGCCGGCGTGCCTGCGCGCCAGGCAAAAGCATAGGCGCGTTCGTCCCCCGACGACCCGGGCGTCGCCCCTTGCCGCTCGCTCCTCGCCCCTCGCTTCTCGACTAAAGCTTCGAGCTCGATCGCGGCCTGCGCCTCATAGCTGACGACCTGGCGGACGCCGGCCAGCGCGGCGACCGCGTCGAACAGGCGGCCTAAGCTGCTGCACGGCACGGTCTGGAAGCCGGTCTCGAGTTGACGCCCAAGCACACCGCGCTCGATCGCGTTCAGCGCGGCCACGGGAGCCAGGCCAGGGTCCCACGGCAGGCCGGCTGCCCATAGATAAGCAAGAGCCGTACGAGCGGGATGTTTGACGGCGGCGTCACCGCCGGGCAGCGGCACGTCGGCCAGGTGGGCGACGCGCTCGAAACCGGCGTAGTCGGCCACGAGCACCTCGCCGCCCCAGATGGCGCCATCGACGCCGTAGCCGGTGCCGTCAAAGCTGAAGCCAATGACACGTTCGCCCGGCGCCACGCCGTTCTCGGCCATGACGGCCGCGATATGGGCGTGATGGTGTTGCACCTTGACGACGGCGCGCCCAAAGTGCCGTTCGGCCCATTGTGTGGCGAGATATCCCGGATGAAGATCCGCGGCGACGATCTCGGGCGTGATCCTGAAGAGCGCGCTCAGATGATCGAGCGCGCGCTCGAAGGCCTGCTCGGTCTCGAGGTTCTCCATGTCACCGATGTGCTGGCTCATAAAGGCCTCGTCGCCGCGCGCCAGGCAGAACGTAGCCTTCAACTCGCCGCCGACGGCCAGAGTCGGCTTCGCGTCGAACGGCAGCCGCACCGGAAACGGCGCATACCCGCGCGAGCGTCGGATCGGGCTCTCGTGGCCCTCGAAGACGCGCACGACCGAGTCGTCGCAGTGGACGTGGATCGGCCGGTCGTGCATCAGGATCGCGTCGGCCAGCGCGGGCAGTTGTTCGAGCGCGACGTCGTCGTCCTTGATGATCGGCTCGTTCGAGAAGTTGGCTGAGGTCATGACCAGCACGGGCGACACGAGATCAGCCAACAGCAGATGATGCAGCGGTGTGTAAGGCAGCATCACGCCGATCGCGTCGTTGCCGGGCGCGACGAGGGACGACAGCGGCGAATGGGTAGCGGCTTTCAGTAGCACGATCGGGCGTTCGCGGTTCTCGAGCAGATCCTGCTCCTCGGGCTCAATGGCCGCGATCGCACGCGTCGCGGCCAGGTCGCGGGCCATGACGGCAAAGGGCTTGTCGCTGCGGCCTTTGCGTTCGCGCAGCGTAGCCAGAGCCACATCCGAAGTAGCGTCGCAGGCGAGGTGATAGCCGCCGAGCCCTTTCACCGCCACCACCCTGCCCTCGTTCAGCAATCGCTGCGTGGCCAGCAGCGGATCGCCCGCGACGACGCGCCACGCCTCGTCCTCACGCACGACGAGCTGCAGGCGTGGCCCGCAGGTCGGGCACGCGATCGGCTGCGCGTGGAAACGACGGTCGAGCGGATCCCGGTACTCGCGCTCGCAATCCGGGCATAGGGGGAAGCCGGCCATGGTCGTGAGCGGCCGGTCATAGGGGATGTCGGTGATGATCGTGAAGCGCGGGCCGCAGTTCGTGCAGTTGATGAAGGGGTAGCGGTGCCGGCGGTCGGCGGGATCGAACAGCTCGCGCAGGCAATCGTCACATACGGCCAGATCGGGCGAGACCAGGGTGTGCGCGCCGACCTGGGCCTCGCTCTCGACGATGATGAAGTCCGTGTCGCCGCGCGGGGCCTCGTGCGTGGTCGCGATATCGACGATGTGGGCGAGCGGCGGCGGATTGGCGACGAGCTCGGCGCCGAACGCGTCGAGCGCGGCCGTCGTGCCCTCGAGCTCGATGAACACCCCGCGGCTGTCGTTGCCGACGAGCCCGGCGAGGCCAAGCCGGCGCGCCAGGCCATACACGAACGGCCTGAACCCGACCCCCTGCACCACGCCGGTGACGCGCAGATGACGGCGCTCACGCCCGGCGGATTCTAACCTTTGACCTGACAGGTCCATACGCGATTCTCGGCTTTTCAAGCCTCGCAAAAAACCGGTATCCCTGACAAACCTGTCAGGATATTAACCTTGAGGGCGCCGCGAGGCGCGCTGCTCGACAAGAAAGTCGACCCAGGCTTCGACCCCCTTGCCCGTCTTGGCCGAGGTCTCGAACACGCGCAGACCCGGGCGCACGGCCTCGAGGTTGGCGTAGGCCGATGCTCGATCGAATTCGACGGCCTCGGCCAGGTCGATCTTGGTGATCATGGCCACGTCCGAAGAGTTGAACATCGACGGGTACTTGAGGGGCTTGTCCTCGCCTTCGGTCACCGAGAGCAACACGACCCGGAGATCCTCGCCGAGATCGTAGCTCGACGGGCAGACCAGGTTGCCGACGTTTTCGATGAAGAGGAAATCGAGGCCGTTCAAATCCCATCCGGCCGCGGTCAGATGGCTCTCGATCATGTCGGCCTCGAGGTGGCAGTTGCCGCCCGTGACGATCTGGCGCACCGGGGCGCCGCTCCGGGCCAGTCGGTTGGCGTCATTCTCGGTCGCGACGTCACCGACGAGCGCCGCCACCCGCAGCCCCCGTTCGCGCAATCGCCGCAGCGTGGCCTCGAGGAGCGCCGTCTTGCCGGTGCCCGGGCTCGACACCCAGTTTAGAGCGTAGACCCCGGCCGTGTGGAAGCGGCGTCGGAGGCCGTCGGCAAGCAGGTCATTCTTCTCGAGCACGCCTTTGCGGATCTCAAGCAAGCGGGGCTTCATCGATCGTCTCCTCGTTCGGGTCGAGCACCTCGACCGATGCGATTTGCAGGTCACGGCCGGCGCTCAGCTTGCCGCAGGACCCGCCGCACTCGGGGCAACGGTACCAGTGCGGGGCTGCCGGGCTGACGTCGCGGTCGCAGACTGGGCAGAAGGCGCGCGCCGGCACGGTCTCGATAACCAGCTTCGCGCCAACCAGCCGGGTATCGGCCGTGGCGATATCGAAGCAGAAGCGCAGCGAGTCGGCTTCGACGCCCGACAGCACGCCGAGCTGCAGATTGACCGCAGTGACCCGTAGATCGGGCTTGTCAGTCAGCGCTGCTTCGACAGTTTCGATAAGGCTGTGGGCGATGGAAAGCTCATGCATGCTGCGGGGTCCGAGCGGGATTGTATCGCAGAACCTCGGGCGGGCGTCTTCGCATCAAGAACCGGTCGACGCGGTCGATACCATGAAACGGAGTGAGCGGTTCCTTGCGTAACCGCCCTTGACAAAACCGAACGCATGTTCTATTCTCACTGCGGCACAGGTTTCGGGCTTTTACCAAGGCTTAAGCCTGGGCACGTGCGCTACTCAGGGTCGTGGGCGATATCACAAGTACGGGTGAAGCACGTTCGAAACTGACACCCTGTGGGGCAAACACGTTATGTATCCAGCCATTCAGCAGTATCGAACGCAGACCGCCGAGAACGCCAGCCCGGTCCGATTGGTGGTCATGGCCTTTGATGCGGCCATCCTGGCCTGTGAGAAGCACGACCTGGCCAGGGGGACTCACGTCGTCAGTACGCTCCGCGACGCCCTCAACTTTGATGAAGAAGAGGCCGCCATGGGCTTCTTTCGGCTTTACCAATGGGTGATGGAGTGTATGCGGCACGGGGATTGGGATGAGGCGATCAAGGTCCTGCGCGAATTGCGCGGATCCTGGGCCGAGATCGAACGGCGCGCCAACTCCATCGCCACGGTTGATTCGATGGTCGCGATTTCGGGGTAAGGGGAGAAGGGACCCACGCTATGGGGACGACTACCAAGAGCGCCAAGACCCGAGCCTTTCAGGTCAAGGCCGAAGAACAGAAGATCCGGTGGGAGCGGAATCCTTCCGGTAGCCTGGTGATCCGTGATTCCTCGACCGGCAAGGTCTTGAAGGTCGTGCGCAGCCTGTTCGAGCTCTTCCGGCGCAACTGACGAACCGGGGCGCCGGTACTTGAGGCGTTTCATCGCGATTTTAGCGTCTGTTCACAACCTGTTTACTGACCCCTGCCCGCCTCCGATGCTACCTTGGGATCGGAGACGGGCATCATGTTTTCCTCAGGCGATCGCTACGATCTTTCTTCGCTTCTTTCGAACCAGTCGCTGACCGGCGCAACCGGTCTGCTTGGCACGTCTGGGACGTCGCCCCTTTCCACCGGGCAGGACACCTCAGGCCTGTTCCAGCTGCTGCTGGCGCAGATGCTTGTCAAGCTGCTCGATCGGCTGGAAGCCCAGGTGCCCGCCCTGACCGCCGGGCTCTTCAATTCAGAGACCGCGGCTTCGGGCCTGAGCACCGAGGCCATCGCGCCCGCAACAAGCAGCACAGCGATTCGCTCAGCGTATGGGATCTCGGGGTCGACGACCTCGACCCCGAGCGACGGCGTATTGCCGATCGCGTCCTTCCCCCGCCCAACCAACGACAACGGCCGCGGCCTGCACTGGGTCCCGACCGTCAGCCAGAGCGCGGATGCGGTCGATCGCTTCGTGGCCGAAGCCAGCGCCATGAACGTCAAATGGGTGACCTTCCTCAATGACGGCTCGAACATCGGCGCCAACGACTATCTCGTCAAGCAGCTGACAGCCGCCGGCATCGAGCCCGTGATGCGCGTGTACACCGACGGCGTGAAGCCCGTCGACGGCGACCTGGGCGCCATGGTCCGGCACTATAAGGCGCTGGGTGTCGACTACTTCCAGCTTCTCAACGAGCCCAACCACGTGGTCGAGAACGCCGGCCAGGCGCCAAGCGTCGATCGTTACCTCGATGCCTGGATCCCGGCGGCGAAGGCCGTGATCGCCAACGGCGGCCTGCCGGGCTTTGGCGCGCTCGGGCCGGCAGGCGAGGCCGACGATCTGCAGTTCCTGGCCGACTCGATCAGCGGGCTCAAGGCTCGGGGCGAGATCGATCTGCTCGATACAGCCTGGCTGGCGATCCACAACTATCAGGGCGATCTGCCGCTCGACGACGTCGGTGGCTACAGCCGCTACATGGCCTACGCCGATGTGCTCGAGAAGGCGCTCGGGCGGGTGTTGCCGATGGTCAGCACCGAGGGCGGCGGCTTCGCGCGCACGGCCGCGGACGAGGCAGCGCGCACGGATGCGGTGTTGGCGGCCTATCGACACGTCGCCTCGGCGGCGGCGCCGGATTATCTCTTCAACTACACCTACTGGGTCATCGCCAACGCCGAGGGCGGCGGGCACGACCCGGCCTGGGAGTGGCAGGCCTTGTTTCAGAACGGACACACCAGTGAGCTGGTTGAGGCATTGAAGAGAGGATAAGCCATTTGCGATTAGCGATTTGTGACTTGCGATTTCTTCAGGATCTATCAGGAAATCACAAATCACAAATCGCGAATCGCAAATGACCGGAGGTCGACATGAGCTTCTGGGACACCTTACGGATCGGGGCCAGCGCGCTCAATGCGCAAAGGCTGCGGATGGACATCATCTCGAATAACGTGGCAAACGCCGAAACCACGCGCACCGAAGAGGGTGGGCCGTATCAACGGCAAGACGTGGTCTTCAGCACGCGCGATAACACCGAAAACGGCTTTCTGCCGGAGTTGGTGCGCGCGGCGCATGCCCGCCACGGCGAGAGCCAGGGTGTGGCCGTGGCCGGCGTCGACCGACAACTCGAAGGCGTGCGGGTAGCCGGCGTCGTGACCGACACGACCACAGAGGGCCCGCGGGTGTACGACCCGACTCATCCGGATGCCGACGCCGAAGGTTTCGTGCAGTACCCGAACGTCAACATCGTGACCGAAATGACGAACCTGCTTTCGGCCACGCGCTCGTATGAAGCCGCGATGCAGGTCGTCGAAGCCGCCAAGCGCATGGCGCTGCGGGCGCTCGAGATCGGAAGAGGCTGATCATGTCGATTTCACCCATCTCAACCAACCCGCTGCCGCTGACGCCGTCGGGCGGCCACACGACAGGCCCGCAAAGCGCGGTCGATCAACTTGGAAAGACGTTCAGCCAGGCGCTCGACTCGCTCAACACGCAGCAGCTCTCGAGCGACCAGCTCATCCAGCAGCTCGCGGCGGGCGAGAACGTCGACGTTCACAACGTCATGATCGCGGCCGAGCAGACAGACGTCGCCTTCCGAATCGCGATCGCCATGCGCGATCAGCTCGTGACGGCGTATCAAGAAATGATGCGGATGCAAATCTAGTCATTTGCGATTGGCGATTTGCGATTGGCGCTTGAATGCCGCCAGGAGCGGATCGACGATCACAAATCACCAATCGCCAACCACAAATGCTTATCCAGCTTCGTGACCAATCACTCAAGTTCTGGGCCGCGCAAGGGCGGACGCAGCGAATCTCGCTGATCGCGCTTGTCGTGGCGGCAGCCGCCGCGATCGTGGCGTTTATGGTCTGGGCCGCAACGCCGCAGTACGTTACGGCGTTCAGCGGCCTGAGCGAGGCCGACGCCGGAGCGATCGTCGAGCAGCTCCAGGCCGACGGGACGACCTACCAGCTGGGCGAGGACGGCCAGGTCCTTGTGCCTGCGGCCGAGGTCTACGAAGTGCGTCTACGGATGGCCACACTCGGCATGCCCGAGGACGGCGCGCCGGGCTATGAACTCTTCAGCAGCAACACGCTCGGCATGACCGACTTCCTGCAGCGTGTGAACTACCAGCGCGCCATCGAGGGCGAGCTCGAACGCACGATCAAGACGCTCGATCCGATCAAGGGCGTCCGGGTACACCTCGTCCAGCCCGAGCGGACGCTGCTCGCCGGCGATCAACAGCCGACCACGGCCTCGATCACGGTCGATCTGCGCCCCGGCCAAAGCCTGGCCACCGGTCAGGTGCGCGCGATCACGCATCTGGTCGCCTCGGCTGTCGAGGGGTTGCAGCCCGAACACGTCGTCGTGGTCGATGCCACAGGCACGCTGTTGACCGCCGATGGCGCAACAAACGGGGCTGACGCGAGCGACATCAGCGACGCACGCCGGTACGCCGAGGCACAATACGCAAGCCAGGTGCAGGGCAAAGTCCAGCAATTGCTCAACCAAACGCTTGGCCCGAACAAATCGGTCGTGCAGGCCACGGTCGAGCTCGACTGGACCGAGCGCCAGATCCTGGATCAGGCTATCGACCCCGAGACCACGTCGCTCCGCAGCCAACAGGTGTTGACCGAGACATATAGCGGCGACGGCACTGTGCTTGGCGGCATCCCCGGCGCGCTGACCAACCTGCCCCCGGCGGCCGTTACCGACACGATCACCGACACGACAGGCGCCCTGTATCAGCGCTATGAGATCACGGACAACTGGGAGATGTCGAGCACGGCCACGACGGCCACGATCCCGGCCGGCCAGATCGCGCGGATCTCGCTCTCGGTGCTGGTCGATAGCGTCACCGACACGACCCAGCTCGAGACGCTGCGCAACGCGATCTCGGCCGCGGCCGGCATCAGCACCACCCGTGGCGACACGATCGCGGTCGAGACGCTGCCCTTTGACCGCACCTATTTCGAAGCGCAGACCGCCGACCTCGAGTCGGCCGCGAACATGGATCTTTACCTGCAGATCGGCGTGGCGGTCGGCGGCGTGCTGCTCCTGGTCGGCTTGCTCTGGTATATCAGCCGGCTCATGGCCAACGTCCGGCTGGCCTCGGCCGAGGCCTGGGCCGTGATGCAGCCCGCGCAGACCGCGCTGGCGGCCGCGGCGGG
>DKKP01000028.1 GCA_002455335.1 Anaerolineales bacterium UBA6663
CGCCGTTCAACTCGGCCAGCAACGAATTCGGCTCGAAGAAGTCGCCATCATCGTCGCGATGCCGGCGCCGTGGGCCGCCCGAGCGCGCCGGAGGCTGAGAAGCCGGGTTCGGGCGCCCCGCGTTAGGCGACAGCGCGCGCACCCCGGGACGCGTGGAGGCCTGGGCCTCGCCCGCGGGAAGAGCCTTCTTCACCGCTGTTTTTGTCGTCTGGAGAGGAGAGGTTGGTGTTNNGTCGCGCCCATGGTACCGCCCGGATGGGGGTGGTTTCACGGGCGCTACGAGCCGCCAAATGTAACGGGAATCGCCCAAGATTTTACATAAATCAAGGCGCAGCCGTGGCCGCCGGATCGGGCGTGGCCGTCGGCTGCAGATAGGGTGGCGCATCGAGCAGATACAGGAAGCCCTGCACTGTGGTCGACGACACGGTGAAGAGCGGCGCCTGTCCGTTTACGACGGCATACAGCGTATTGTTCAGCGGCGCAGGGGAGCCGACATCGAGCCGATGGGTGGTCCCGTTGGCAAGCGTGACCGAGATTTGATAGGTCGGTGTGAGCACGCCAAACCCATTGAGGTCGGTCGTCGACGTAATCTCAGTCACGTAGGTCAGGCCGCCCAGCGGCGCGACCTGGTTGGCGACGAGCAGCTGGTCGGCCGGTCCGGGCTCGGGCGCGGTGACCGCCCAGGCCTCGGTCGGGCTTGTGCGGGAGAAGGCCGTCGTTCGGCCGCCAGCGACATCAGCGATCGTTACGCCGACGACCTGATCGACCGTCAGCGACCACAGCATCTTGGGTGCGGTCACGCTGGCGCTTTGCGCGACAACGGTTTGCGTCGCCGCGACATTGGCGGCCGGTTGCTGAACGGCCACGACATAGATCACGAGCAACGCCAGGGCGCCGAGCAAGACATAGGTGGTTTTCTTGTTCATGTGTGCTTACCCAACTCAAACGGGCCGCGGCACCCCGGCCCTGCCGGGGCGCTGCGGCCCGTGTTGAAAGACAAACGCTTACTTGTGTCGACGCCGCAGGAACCAGACCACGCCGCCGATGATCAAGACCGACACGGGCATGATCACGACCGTGAAGAGCAGGATCACATTGTAGGTCACAGCATCCGTGAGCGTGACAATGCGCGAGGTCGGCGTCTTGGGGGTCAGGTTGATCAGCGTCTCGTCGCCGGTCGCCCAGTTGAGCGTGTTGAGCAGGAGCCTGTCGTTGCCGAACTGCGCATTCGACAGGATGCCGTCGGTGGCAAAATCGGAGTCGCCAAAGACGACAAGCCGCACCTTGCGTTCGGGCAGCTCGACAGAGACTGCGACGTCAAGCGGGCCAAGCGCATCCTCGGCTGCCGCATCGATCAGGCCGGCCGAGAGCGCGCCGATGTCGAGCTTGCCCCAAGACTCGGCGCTCGTCTGAACCAGCGGGGTGATGGTCGCCGTCGGGAGCGCGCCGGTCGTCGAGATGCTTTGCGCGAACGCGAAGACCGAGACAAAGCCCGTCATGTCCTGAGTGGCGACGCCGCTGCCGTAAGACTCCGAAGCGAACAGGGCCGGGTTCTCGCCCGCCGATGTGCGCAGCCGATTGGGGATGTCGATGACGACGTCGTCGCGCAGCAACACGCTCCAACTGTCGCGGAGATAGGTCGTCAACGCGCTGCCTGGCCGAGCCGTGCCCGTGACTTCGGTCGAATACTGCACGCTCGGGTCGAGCATGACGATCAGGGCCACGTTGCTGGCCGTGTCGTAGAAGGCCTTGAGCTTGGCGACATCTTCCTCCGCCATCGGTCGCTGCGGACCCGCGATCACGATCGCGCGCGCGTCAGAAGGCACCGTGGTGGTGGTCGCCAGGTTGAGCGCGAGCACCGTGTAGTTCTGCTTCTCGAGCAAACCGGCGAACTGCGACACCGAGGTCGAGTCGCCCGCTTCAAGCGAGGCTTCGCCCTGCCCGGTCAGGAAGTACACGGTGCGTGCGGCCGGCGATGCCAGACGGACAAGCGCGCCCGTGATCTGGCTTTCGGTGGCGAAGCCCTCGACGGTCGTGGTTTGATCGCCGGAGACGAGCACCAACGTGGCGTCGCGGGTCAGCGAGTATTGATTGAAGCGGATCGGGTCAGCGTACGGGTCGACAAACTCGTACGTCAGCTTGTTCGGATCGATCTCACGGTATCGATCCAGCAGGGTCTCGGCCGAACTGCGCTGGCTGGCGGCGTCGCTCGAGAAGAAGCCGATGACGTGCACCGGGTTCGCCAGCGCCTTCAGCGCGTTGCTGCTCGCCGCGTCAAGCGTGTTGACCTGGTTCTCGGTCAGGTCCCAGCGCTGCGGGTTGGCGACGGCCAGGTAGTTCAGGATCACGACGATGGCCAACAGCGCCAGGAGCGCGACAGCCGAGTTTGCGCCATAACGGGTCTGACGCGCGCCCAATAGGGCCATCAGACCCGTGGTATCGAGCAAAGCGCCGGCCACAAGGCCGACCACACCGATTACGAGGGCCACCTGCACGGGCGTCCCGAACTGGCCCTGAACGAAATAGATCCCGGCGGCGGCCAGCAGGGCGATCAGGCCGAGGGCAGCCGCCCAGGGCGCATAGCGGGCATAAGGTGAAGTCTGCATGGTTTAGCGCCACCTGCGGCTTTCGATCATCTGAGAGGCCGCGAACAGGAAGAAAAGGATCAGCGTCACGAAGTACGTGACGTCGCTCAACGCGATCACGCCTGTGCTGAAGTTGTCGTAGTGACTCGAGATGTTCAGGTAGTTGAAGACGTCGCCGACCGTGTCGGCCCGATCTTGGAACGGCAGCGAGATCAGCCACAGCCCAAGATAAATCGCCAGGGCCGCAAACGCGGCAGCGATCTGATTGCTGAACAGCGTCGAGGTGAACAGCCCGATGGCCAGCAGCGCGCCAACGAACAACACGATGCCCAGATACGACACGGCCAGCGTGGCGATGTCGATCCCTGGCTGAGTGACCGAGTTGGCGATCAGGGCATAGATCAGTGTCACCAGCAGGATCACGCCGTAGTAGCCGAGCGCGGCGAGCCACTTGCCCGCCACGAGCTCCCATTCGCGCACCGGGGCCGTCATGATCAACTCCATTGTCCCGGTGCGGTGCTCCTCGGAGATCAGGCGCATGGTCAGGAGCTCGGTGAGGAACAGGGCCAACGTGACAAACGGCCCCAACACCCACCCGGCAACGTCCGGCGCGCCGCCGAACTGCGCGGCAGCGCCCAGCTGATACGAGAAGATCAGCCCGAGCGTCACAAGAAACATGAACATCACCAGATAGGCCACCGGTGACACGAAGTAGTATCCGAACTCGCGCTTGAAGACCGTCCAGATGTTACGCATGGGCGTCCCCCTCCTCCTCAGCAACCGGCTCGGCAGCCGCTGCGCCGGCCGGCGCCTCGACCTCGCCAGCGGTCAGTTCGATGAAGACCTGCTCGAGCGTCGCGGCATCGCGGCGCAGTTCGAGAAGCTGCCAGCCGCCGTTGACGACGGTCTGTGCGATCGCGCCACGGACGTCGGCGCCCGGCAACGTGTCGATCTCGAAGTTCCCGTCCGACACAGCGCGCACCTGGCCCAGACCGGGCAGCCGCCCGAGTTGCTCGGCCAGACCCGCGCCGTCGCCCGCGACCTCGAGATAGATCCGGCCGCCGCCCGCCCGCTGCGCGCTGAGGCGCTCGGGCGTGTCTTCGGCCACGATCTTGCCGCCCTTGATGATGATGACCCGATCCGCAAGCTCCTGGGCATGCGCCAGAATGTGGGTCGAGAGCATCACGGTGTGCTCTTTGCCGATTTCGCGGATCAGGCGCTTGACTTCGATCTGCTGTTGCGGGTCGAGGCCGTCCATCGGCTCATCCATGATGAGCACCTCGGGCTTGTGCAGCAGCGCCTGTGCCAGGCCGACACGCTGACGCAGACCCTTCGATAAGTTGCCGATGTAGCTGTCCGCCCGGTCGGCGATGCGGATCATCTCCATGACCTCGTCGACCCGATCCTGTCGGTTCGGGATCTGACGCAGCTCGGCCATGAAATCGAGATACTGCATCACGGTCATCTCGGGGTACAGCGGTACCGACTCAGGCAGGTAGCCGACCCGCTTGCGCACCTCGAGGCCCTGCGTCAACAGGTCGAACCCCGCGACCTTGCCCTCGCCCTCCGAAGGGGGCATGTAGCCCGTCAGGATGCGCATGGTGGTCGTCTTGCCGGCGCCGTTTGGCCCAAGGAAGCCGACAACCTCGCCTTTATTGGCGTGGAACGTCAGCTGGTCGATGGCCGTTCGCTCACCGTAGCGTTTGGTGAGACCTTTGACTTCGATCATTCGCTCTCATCTCCACTTGTGGACAAGAAAAAGCACGCAGCCTCAGGCTGTGTGCCGAGAAAATCATCGCGGCCCTAATTCTAAGCAGAAACGCCCATCTCGCAATCCCCGCCGGCGGTTGCTAAGCCACGCCTTAGAATGCCTGGCCCGATCGCCTGGAGTATCTCACCAATGCCTGGCCGAAGCCCGCCCCGAATACTACCCGGTTTGACACCCCCAAATGACCCATGTACAATCGCCAGTCTCCGGGCTGAACCAGCGACCCTGGGGATGTAACTGTTCCGCCAGCTGCCGGGCCGACCCCTGGTGGCTGAGAGTTACCCTTGATCGACATGCGCGGGCTCCGCTTCAGCCCGTCTCTACGGCCCGGCCAGGATGTGACCGGCCGTTTTGCGTTGCACGCCGGGGGGATTCTGTGTCAGTTACAGCGCCATCAACCGATCGGCCGCGCGGCTGCTGCGCGCGTCAGGCGACCTGGCCAGGCGCATCGCCGCGCCGCGTCGTCTGCCCCCTCCTGTTTGATCTTCAAACCGACGGCACCCTCCATGTCTTCCGCGTCGGGCCGCGCCGCGGCCTGACTGCCAACGTCTGATCGGGTTTGTCCACAATACCGTTCGAGAAGGAGACTGGGTTATGCAGGATCTGACAGCGTTTGAGCAAGTTGGGATCTACGCCGTGCTTGTCATCTCGCTTCTGGGTCTGGGCTATGCCGTATTCCTGAGGCAGCAGATCCTCAACGAGGACAAAGGCACGGCCAAGATGCAGGAGATCTGGGGCTGGATCCGCGATGGTGCGAATGCTTACCTCGGCCGCCAACTCAAGGCGATCCTGCCTTTGATCGCCGTATTGACGGTCGCGCTCTTCCTTTCAGTCTATATCGTCCCGCCGACGGCCGAGGCGGTCGAGCACTTCGAGAAGCTGAATATCACAGATCCGGCCACCGTGACGCTCTGGGTCGCGTTCGCCCGCGCCGTGGCGTTTGTGATGGGCGCCGGCTTCTCGCTTGCAGTCGGCCAAATCGGCATGCGCATGGCCGTCGAGGGCAACGTCCGGGTCGCCGCCGAATCGCGCAAGTCATTCGCCGGGGCGCTCCGGATCGCCTACCGCTCGGGCACGATCACGGGCATGCTGACCGATGGCCTTGGCCTGTTCGGCGGCACGATCATCTTTATCGTCCTCGGCAAGGCAGCGCCTGATGCTTTGCTGGGCTTCGGCTTTGGTGGCACGCTGCTCGCGCTCTTCATGCGCGTGGGCGGCGGCATCTACACCAAGGCCGCCGATGTCGGCGCCGACCTGGTCGGCAAGGTCGAGGCTGGCCTCGAGGAGGACGATCCCCGCAACGCGGCCGTGATCGCCGACCTGGTCGGCGACAACGTTGGCGACTGCGCCGGGATGGCGGCCGACATCTTCGAGTCGTATGAGGTCACCATCGTCTCGGGCCTGATCCTGGGCCTGGCGCTGACCGCGATCACGGGCCATAGCGAGTGGTTCGTCTTCCCGCTGCTCGTGCGCGGTATCGGCGTGGTCTCTTCCATGATCAGCACCTATCTGGTCAAGACGCCCGAGAAGGAGGCCGGCGGCGACGCCATGAAGGCCATCTCGCAGGGCTTCCTTTACGCGGCGGCGATGTCGGCCGTGATGTTCACGATCGCGGGTTGGTACTACATGAGCGCCGTGGCCGGCGCCAACGAGATCCCGGGCGGCTGGCTGCGGCCGGTGTTGGCCGTGATCTCGGGCGTGGTGCTGGCGATCTTGATCGAGCGCGTGACCGAGTACTTCACGGGCACGCACGGTGCGCCGGTGAAAGACATCGTCAAGTCGATGCGCGGCGGCCCGGCGACCACGATCCTCTCGGGCATGGTCGTCGGCAAGGAGAGCGCGGTCTGGTCGGTGTTGACGATCGCGGCCACGATCTTCGTTTCGATCATCATCTTCACGGTCGGCTTCGACTACGCGCCGCTGGCCGCGCAGACCGGGCTGGCGCCTGAGGCGATCCAGGTCGCCTTTGTGCTCTACGGCGTCGCCATGACCGGCATCGGCATGCTCACGCTGACCGGCAACAACGTCGCGATGGACTCGTTCGGGCCGATCTCGGACAACGCCAACGGCATCGGCGAGATGGCCGGGCTCGACGAGAAGGCGCGCCGGATCATGACCGACCTCGACGCGGTCGGCAACACGACCAAGGCCATCACCAAGGGCGTGGCGATCGGCTCGGCCGTGATCGCGGCCGTGGCGCTGTTCGGCTCATTCATCACCGACGTCTCAAAGGTCGATCCGCTGGCGCTGGCCAATGGCATCCGCGTCAGCGTGCCCGAGGTCTTCATCGGCATGCTCCTCGGCGGCGCCCTGCCCTGGATGTTCTCGTCGCTGGCCATCAACGCGGTCAACCGCGCGGCCGGCCTGATCGTCGACGAGGTCAGGCGCCAGTTCCGCGACGGCGTGCTCGAGCCGGTCGGTTCGCCCAAACACAAGGCGCCCGACTATCGCCACGCCGTCTCGATCTCGACCGAGGCTGCTCAGAAAGAGCTCGGTTCGCTGGCGATCCTGAGCGTCGTGCCCCCGATCCTGGTCGGCATGTTCCTGGGCGTCGAGGCGCTTGGCGGCTTCCTGGCAGGGATCATTCTCTCGGGTCAGTTGCTGGCGGTCTACATGAGCAACGCCGGCGGCGCCTGGGACAACGCCAAGAAACTGGTCGAGGATGAGCCCCGGGACCCGAAGCAGAACCAGGGCAAGCACTCCGAACGGCACAAGGCGGCCGTGGTCGGCGATACGGTCGGCGATCCGNNGGTCCGGCGCTCAACCCGATGATCAAGGTGGTCAATCTGGTCTCCGTGATCGTGGCCCCGGTGGTCGTGATCTACAAAGAGATCAACGTCGTCTCGGTCGTCATCGGTCTGGCCCTGCTGGCCAGCCTCGTCTGGGCCGTCTGGCGCAGCAAGAGCGACACAACTGCGCCTTCGGTCTGAGCACTTCGCCTCCCGCNNGCAACGACCCGGCGCCCCGCGACAACCTGACCTCACCGCCCTGACCTTCGCCATCTCCCCGGTGCGTTACCGTTGGCCGCATCGGGCTCGGTGTTTTTCCCGACGCCAGATCTGCGACACGGTGTTAGCCTGACGATAAGATACTTGAGACTCGCTGGTTGAGCGCGTCCTCAGCCGCTTGCCGTCCTGAGGCCCGGCGCGCCATCGAACCCGAAAAACGGAGACCCAATCGCGTGAAGACCCTCGCCCTCGCCGGACGGATTGGTTTGGCTTTCGCCCTCGCGCTCGCCAGCGCCCCCCTGCCGTCGGCGGTCGCCCAAACGACGTCCGAGCCGGCAGCCCTGATCGACCAGATCATCGTGCGCTATCGCAACGCCGAGGGCGTCGGTGCCCAGGGCTTGCTCGACCTCACAACCGGGGCCGTAGACGTGGGGCAGACGTTCGGCGTACAGCTGCGCTACGTGCGTGAGGCCGGCGACGGCGCCCTCATCGTCGCGTTGAGCCAATCGCTCACCGCCCCAACGGCCGAACAGCTGACAACCGCGCTCGAAGCATCGCCCAACGTCCTCTACGCCGAGCCGGATTATCGCGACTTCGCTTATCTCACGCCGGGCGACTCGCTCTACGCCCAGCAGTGGTCGCTCGCGGCGCCCGCGGCCTCGGCCTTTGGCATGAACCTCGAAGCCGCGTGGGATCTGACGACCGGCGACCCCGACCTGGTCGTCGCCGTCATCGACACCGGGATCCTGCCAACGCATCCCGACCTCGTCGGGCGCACCGTGCCCGGCTACGACTTCGTCACCGACCCGGTGAACGCCGGCGACTCGGACGGTCGCGACGCCGACCCCACCGATCCTGGTGATTGGACCGTCGACGATCAGTGCGGAGCCGGCTGGGACGGCGGTCCGAGCAGCTGGCACGGCACACACGTCGCCGGCATCGTCAGCGCCTCCGCCGATAACGCGCAGGGGGTCACGGGCGTCAATTGGGGGTCCCGGGTTCAGGCGCTGCGCGTCCTGGGCAAGTGCGGCGGCATGTCGTCCGACATCGCCGACGCGATCCGGTGGGCGGCCGGGGTGCCGGTACCAGGGACGCCCGCCAACCCAACACCAGCGCGCGTCATCAACCTCAGCCTGGGCGGTGTCCGCCCGTGTTCGACGACCTATCAGACGGCCATCGACGCCGCGCGCGCTGCCGGGGCCGTGGTCGTGGTCGCCGCCGGAAATTCGGCCATGGATACGGTTTACGTGACGCCAGCCAATTGCGTCGGAGTGCTCACGGTCGGCGCCACAGACCGCTCTGGCAACCTGGCCAGCTACAGCAACTTTGGCACGACGCTCGACCTGGCCGCCCCAGGCGGCGACATGACGTTTTGGGGCGACCCCGACGGCATCCTTTCGACCTATAACAACGGCTCGACCAATGCCGGAACGATGTCGTACGATTATCTACAGGGCACGAGCATGGCGGCGCCACAGGTCGCCGGTGTCGCCTCGCTGGTCATCTCGGCGAATCCCTTCTTGAGCCCAGACTCGGTGGCCGCGATCCTCATCGGCACCCTGACCCCTCTGCCCGTTGGCAGCCAGTGCCTTTCCGGTTGCGGCCAATTCACGCCGCCGCCGTGCGCCACAACCACCTGCGGCCCGGGAATCCCGAACGCGGCAGCGGCGATCACCCTCGCCCAGTCGCTCGACGAGTACGTCTATCTGCCGGCGCTGGCCCAGGAGGGCGTTGCGGCGACGAGCGCGTCGCTCGGTGCGAGCGCGTCGCTCGGTGCGAGCGCGTCGCTCGACCGCTGAGATCAGGCGTCCGTAACGCCTCGCTGAGTGATTGACCCTTGAATTGCCAACAGGGCGCCGATGCAAGCTGCTCGCTTGTGCGCAGATCATTCGGATCTGCGTACAGGCGGCTCGCGAGTTAAGCGGCTGGATTGGCTGTTTAAAGCTCAAGAGGACGCTCTGCATGCGGGCGATGTCGCCGATCGCGACCCGGTTGTCATGGGCGTCGATCGGTCTACAATCGCGCCTGTGACACGCATCGCCCTTTTCGCCGCGCCGGCGACCGACCATGACCTGGCCGATCATCCCGAGCGCGCCGCCCGGGTCCCGGCGATCCTGGCTGCGCTGGCCGCCGACCCGTGGACGTCCGGGTTGCCGTACCTCAGCCCGAAACCCGCCACGCCCGAGCAGTTGCTCCGGGTCCACACCTCAGAGCACCTCGACTTCCTCGAACGCGCGCTGGCGCAGGCACCGGCGTACATCGATCACGCGCCGACCTACATCACGACCGGGTCGCTCGACGCAGCGCGGCTCGCGGCGGGCGCGGCCTGCACACTGGTCGATGCGCTTCTCGACGACCGGCTCGACGCCGGCTTCGCGTTGGTGCGCCCGCCCGGGCACCATGCGACACCCGATCATGCGATGGGGTTCTGCCTCTTCAACAACGTGGCCGTAGCGGCCGAACAGGCCCGCGCCCGCGGCGCCCGACGCGTGATGATCGTGGACTTCGATGTGCACCACGGCAACGGCACGCAAGACGCTTTCGCGGACAACCCCGACGTGCTCTTCGTCTCGACTCACGAAGAAGGAATCTACCCGCTGACAGGCGCGGTCGACGAGATCGGCGCCGGAACGATGTGCAACATCCCTTTGCCTGCAGGCGCCGGCCCGGCCGCGTTCGAGCGGATTTCGGACGAGATCCTGGCGCCTCTTGCCAGTCGCTTCGCGCCCGATCTGCTGCTGGTCTCGGCCGGCTACGACGCGCATTGGGCGGATCCGCTCGCCAACCTGCAGATGACGGTGCCTGGCTACCAGCGCCTCTCCGCCAGGCTCCGTCAGATCGCGCATGATTCTTGCAACCGTAAAGTGGGCTTCGTGCTCGAAGGCGGCTATGACCTTGAAGCCCTGTCGGCCGGCGTCGTCGCCAGCCTGTATGGGCTCCAGGCCAAGCCTTCGCCGGCCCCCGACCCCTACGGGCCGGCGCCCCGGCGCGAGCCCGAGATTGATAGCGTTTTGGCCCAGGTACGGCGGCTGCAGCGGCTCTAGCGGGGTCGGCACGGATCGCCGGGACCTTTAGCCAGAATTTACTGGCGAGCCGACATAATCCAGGCCGAACCAGTGTATTCTGGGGGCAGGAGTCTTTGTAGATGGCGGAAATCGCGCTACGCACCTACTACCGGCAGATCGACCAGCTGATCGACCAGAAGCACCTCGAAGAGGCGCTGGCGCACTGCAAAAACATCCTTCACCATTTTCCGAAGGACGTCGAGGCGTATCGCTTGATGGGCAAAGCCCTTCTCGAGCGCGGTCGCCATGGTGATGCCGCCGATGTCTTCCAGCGTGTGCTCTCCGCCCGGCCCGATGACTTCATCTCGCACGTGGGCATGGCGATCGTGCGTGAGGATGAGGGCAATCTCGAGGCCGCGCTCTGGCACATGGAGCGCGCCTTCGAAGCCAGCCCGTCGAACCCCGCCGTCCAGGATGAACTCCGCCGCCTGTACGGACGCCGGGACGGGATCGTGCCGCATCGTGCGCAGCTGACCCGCGGCGCCCTGGCCCGCCTTTACTACAAGCAGGGTCTGTTTGCCCAATCCGAGGCCGAGCTCCGCGCTGGCCTCGCCGAGCAACCCGATCGCCCCGACCTGCTCACGCTGTTGGTGCAAACCCTGTGGGAAAGCAACCGCCGTGAGGAAGCCGGTGCGCTCTGTCAGGATCTGCTCGAGCGCCTGCCTTACAACCTCGAGGCCAACCGCGTCATGGCCCAGCTCACCAAGGGCCAAAACCAGCTCGACACGGCGCGGCTCTGCCGTCAGCGCCTCGAGGCCCTCGATCCCTACGAAGCTTTCGCCGGCGAAGGCACGCTCGCCGAAAACGTCAACGCCGATGCCGTTCGCATCGCCGAGATCGACTACGCCCCAGAGGTCTCGCTCGACAGGCCCGAGTGGTCGAGCAGTTTGGGCGTCGACCTGGCCCCCGAGCCCGAGGAGACGCTGCCCGATTGGGTGCGCTCGGGGACGGCTCTGCTGGTCGACGACTCGGACACTGAGGGCCCGGTGGGCGGCGCCAGCCCCGATCTGCCCGAATGGATGCGCGCGACAACCGGCATCCTCAGCCAGGCGCCGACCCCAGAAGCCGCAGCTCCCGAGCCGGAGGCCCCCGTCGAGCCACCGGCCGTGCCGCAGCTCGATACTCCCGACTGGCTGGCCGGCCTGACCGATACCGATGGCCCAACCAGCTCCGACGATACAGCGGATTGGATGAAGGACCTCTCGCAGCCCGTTGCGGCAGCGACAACCGACGACGCAGCGTTGCCGGACTGGCTGCAGCGCATGTCCGAAGAGGCCGGGCCAATCAACACCGGCTGGCTGCCCTCCGAATCGGACCAACCGATCGAGGCACCCGCGCCCACCGAGGTTGACCAGATCGGCCCCTTGACCGCGGCCGCCCTGGGCGCCGCCGGCGCAGGCGCTATCGCCGATACCCCGCAAGAGAACGCCCCCGTGTCGAGCGATCTGCCCGATTGGCTCAAGGCGGCCTCCGACACATCCGAGCCCGACATGCCCGACTGGCTCNNGCTCGCGGCGGCTGCGGGCAGCCCCGCGCCCGATCCTCAGCCCGGCGACGCCACGAGCGCCGACGAGGCTCTCCTGACCGGCGACGTGCCCGATTGGCTCCGCGGCGCCACCGGCCAGACCGGTATGCTTGGCGCGGCCGGTCCACTGCCGATCGATGTGCCCGAACCCGCCAACGAACTGCCGCAGGTCGAGCCCGAGTCGCTTGAGTCGACCATCGATTTGCCCGACTGGCTCAAAGATGCGCGCCCGGCGACAGAGTCTGCGCCCGACGTGAGCGTGCCCGACTGGCTGAGCGCGGCGTCTTCCGAGACCGGCCCGCTCGGCGAGATCCCCGACTGGCTTACTTCCGAAACGGCCGAAGTGACCGACGTCACCCTGCCCGCCGCAACCGTGGAAGAGCCTCCGGTGCCCGACGCGACAGTGGATGTCCGGGCCATCGACCCGACACCGTCGGTGTCGGCCTCCGACGCCGGCCTGCCTGCCTGGCTTTCGACGATCGACAGTGCGGCCTCGCCGGACCTGACGGCCTCCAAGACTCCGACTGACGCCGACGATGACGCTTTCGCCTGGCTCGAGTCGCTCGCGGCCCGTCAGGGCGTGGATCCGGCCGAGTTGAGCACGCCTCAGAGCGGCGCGCCCGAGGCCCTGCCCGATTGGCTTCAGGCCACAGACCCGATGGCCAGCGTGCCCGCCGAGCCCGACGATCCTGCGGCCGAACTTAACCTGCCCGATTTCCTCCAGCCCGCCTCGCCCGATGCCATCGCCCGCGCCAACGCCCCCGTCGATTGGGAGGCCGATGAGCCGGCCGTGACTGCCGATGAAGACACCGGCGTCAGCGAAGACAGTGGGGTCATGCCCGAGTGGGTCAAGGCCCTGGCGCCATCGGACGACGTCAGCGACGCGCGTCCGCTCGAACAACTGCCGGACGTGGATCCGACCGATCTTCCGGATTGGCTCAGGCCCGCGACGCCGGACGCCGGCCAAGCGGCTGCCCTTACGGAACCCGATCCGACTGCGCTGGACACCGACGATGCCTTCGCCTGGCTCGAAGGCCTGGCTGCGGCCCAGGGTGCCGACCCGGAGACCCTGAGCAGCCCGGCTCCCACTGCGGCTCCGCAGGATGACGTCGATCTGCCAGAGTGGCTCCGTGGCGCAGCGGCCGAAACGCCGGCCCTGGCCGATAACGCCGAGATCCCCGATTGGCTTAGCGCCGCGACCGATACCCTATCAGACGNNGCCCGAGCCGACCATCGCGCCGGCGCTCGAGCCAGCCGCTGAGCTGCCGGTCACCGACGCACCAGCCGGCGATGACGATGCCTTCGCCTGGCTCGAGTCGCTCGCCGCCCGCCAGGGCGCCGACCCCGACACGCTCTCGACCTCGCCAGCCGAGCCGGCTGTCTCGAGCGCAGGCGAGATCGACCTGCCCGCCTGGATGACCACAACCGGCGACGAAACGGAAACCGCTCTCGGCTCGGACACGGATCGTCGCGCGACGCGGCCGCTCCAGCCGCAGCCGGATGATGAGGCCGTGGCTTTGCAGGGCGTGGCCTGGCTTCGCGAGCCGTTGAGCCCGACCTCTTCGGAGGCCGAACCCGGCGAGATCACGCTACCCGACTGGCTCCAGGACGAGATCGGTGCAACCGCCTCGACAGCCGAGGTCGCGCCCGAGCTCGAGCCGGATCCACCGGCACCTCAGCCTGCCGCGACAACAGAACCCACCGCGCCCGAAGCGCCCGTCGACGCGCCCTCCGGGCCGCCGATCAAGACGGCCGACACCCGAACGGCGCTTCTGGCCGGCAAGTTGGCGGAACGCAAACGGGTCCGCGAGGCCGAGATCCAGGATCGTTTCGAGCGGCAGCGTGCCAATCGCGAGGCGGCCCAACGCGAGGTCGAACAGAAGCTCGCGGCTCGTCGGGCCGGCCTCTCGCCCGAGTCGCCCATTGCACCCAGCGACCTCCCGACGGCGCCGCTGCCGGCGATGGACGCGCTGGCGGCTGCCGATGCGCCAACCCGATCCGGCACAGGCCCGCTTGATCCCTCTCGCCCGCGGTGGCGTCAGCGCGCCGCGGCGCCGAGCACGGACCTGGCCCCGGCCGAGGCTTTCGCGCGCCATCGGGCGCAGCTTGTGCAGGGCCAGGAGCGCGAGGCTCTGACCGGTCTGACGCAGCTGATCAAGGCTGATCATGCAGTCGCCGAGATCTTGTCCGAGGTCCAGGCTTACATCGGGCGCAAACCGGCCAGCGCCCTGGCTTATCGCACACTTGGCGACGCGCAGATGAAGCTCGGACAGCTTCAGGAGGCACTTGCCTCATACCGGGCTGCCCTCGAACGCGCCTGACCTCACGCATCCGACAATTGATGAAAGACGCAGGCGGCGCCGCCTGCGTCTTTTGCTTTTCGGACACGCGGCGTGGCCCGCTCAGACAGCACTCATCACTTGCTCGGGCAGGCCAGCTATAATGCTGCCTCGGGCCTTGAGCCCAGTCCGTGCCGATTCTGGAGGAGCCATGTCACGCCGCGAACAAATCCGAACGAGGCGCGCTCAGGAGCAGCGCAAACAAAACCTGACGATCGTCGGCATCCTGGCGATCGCCGCAGTCCTGATCGTCGGCATCCTGTTCTGGCAGGATATCCGCGATGCGATCATGCCGCAGGAGCCTGTAGTACAACCCTTGGCGATGACGATCGACCCTGAGATGATCGACGGCAAGAACTACGGCCCCGAAGACGCCAAGGTCGTCGTGCGTGAGTTCGCCGACTTTCAGTGCCCGTATTGCGGCCTTGTCGCTGCCTCGATCACGCCGATCATCAAGCAAGAGTTCATCGACACGGGCGCCAGTGTGCGTCTTGAGTTCCGGCACTTCATCGTGGTCGACCCGATCGCTAGCGGCGGCGAGTCGCGCAGCGCGGCTGAGGCCAGCGAGTGCGCGGTCGACCAGGGTAAGTTCTGGGAGTTCCACAACTACGTCTTCGCCAATCAAGATGGCGAGAACCGCGGCGGCTTTCGTGAGACCCGTCTACGGCAGATCGCGGGCTCGGCCGGGCTTGACCTGACCGCCTACGACACCTGCATGAGCAGCAACTCGACCGCTCAGCGGGTGCGCGACAACGAGACCGAGGCCCAGCAGTTGGGGCTCAACTCGACGCCGACTCTCTTGATCAACGGCCAGCGCGTCGAGAACCCGCTGGACTACGATGCCGTCCGCCAGGCGATCCAGGTCGCGTTGGCGGCGCCATAGACAGCCTGCGCCGATTGCTGTACACTGAAGAAACCATGACGGATCAGATCGCCACACGCTAACGTTCTCCTGGACACAGCCCCGGCCGATCTGTTTTGATTCCCATCCACTCGCCTTGCAACGCCGCCTGCTTGTCCGGGCGGCGTTGTTTTTTGTTGAGTTACCGGGATCAGGACAGCGGGCAGGCTATGACCATGACGTTGATTGAGTTACGGGGCATCGGGCTCTCCTATGGGCCAACAATCGTGCTTGAGTCGATCGATCTGGCGCTCCAGCACGGCGCCCGGATCGGGCTGATTGGCGAGAATGGCGCCGGCAAGACGACGTTGGCGCGCATCCTCCTGGGCGAGCTCGCCCCCGACACGGGCATGCGCATCGCCAGACCGGGTCTGGAGTTAGGCTATCTGCCCCAGGCGCCGGAGTTCTCCCAGATGACACCGCCAGCCCTCACGACGGTGCGCACGTATCTGGCGAATGCCGTGGGCGAACTCGAACGGCTGCGGTTGGAGCTCAGCCGGCTCGAGCACGCACTCGCGGATCCTGCACAGCCGGGCGACAGGAAGTCGACGCTGCTCGAGGAGTACGGCGTCGCGCAAAGCCTCTATGAAGCCCGCGGCGGATACGACAGCGATCACCGCCTCGACGACGTCCGTCGGGGGCTCGGCCTCGCGCATATCGAGCTGGAGCGGCAGCCGCACACGCTCAGCGGCGGTGAGCAGACCCGGCTGGTCATGGCCGGTCTGCTTCTACGCGCCCCCGAGTTGCTTGTCCTCGACGAACCGACCAATCACCTGGACACAGCTGCCCTGGACTGGCTTTCCGATTACCTCAGCCGATATCCCGGCGCCGTGATCCTTATCTCGCATAACCGACGCTTCCTGAATAGAACCGTCACCGACATCGCCGAGCTCTCCGCGCTCAACCGTCGTCTGAGCCTGTTTCCAGGGAACTACGACGCTTACAAGGCCGCCCGGGCGCGCGCCGATGCCGCGGCCGCGGCTGCCTTCGTGGCCCAGCAGGCCGAAAAGCGCGAGCTCTTCCAGCTCATGCGCCATAAACAACATAGCGCGGGCACCGGACGCCCGCCGAGCGATGGCGACAAGTTCGCCAAGGGCTTCTTCCGCGGGCGCAATGAGGTCAGACAGGGCAAAGAGATCCGTAAGGCCAGGCGCCGGCTTGAGGAACTCGAACGCAACGCGCTCGATCGCCCGACCCGGCGCTGGCAGATCAACCCGGCGTTCGCCCAGCCCGACGTCGTCAGCCACGACATGGTCGTGTTCGAGGATGTCCGCAAGGCCTTTGACGGCCGCCCGGTGCTTGTTGGCATCGACGGCGTGGTGCCCGGCGGCGAGCGTGTCGTGCTGCAGGGCCCGAACGGATCGGGGAAGACGACGTTGATCCGTGTGCTGCTCGGGCTCGAGACCCCGGATCACGGTCGCGTGCGCGTCGCATCGAATGCGCGTGTCGGATTTCTTGACCAGATGTTGGCGACGCTCGACCTCGACCAGACGGTCTTCGAAGCCTTCAGCCAGGGCCTGACCGGCACAGAGCCCGAGTTGCGCGCCCGCCTCCACCGCTACGGGCTCTTTGCCGACGACGAAGCGCATCAACGCGTCGGTACGCTCAGCCTGGGACAGCGGCGCAAGCTCCAGATCGCGCGCCTGGTCGCGACCGAACCGACGCTGCTCATCCTCGACGAGCCGACCAACCACCTCGACCTGCCGAGCGTCGAGCAATTCGAGACGGCCCTTTGTGAGTTTCGCGGCACGGTGCTGGCGATCACGCACGACGAGACGTTCGCTGAACATGTCGCCACCCGCCGTTGGAGGTTGGTCGACGGGCGATTGATCGCGGATGGAGGCCCGCAGGCCGCGGAGGGCGGACCGCATATCGATTGGCTAGAAGCATGAGCGGAGCCGGTATGCGAACGATGCCGACAGAAGGACGCATGCAACAGGACCCTTCCGACATGGCACACGATTCAAGCCAGCCGAGGCGCATCCATCTCGACACCGACTTCGGCGGCGACATCGACGATTTGTGCGCTCTGGCGTTGATCCTGGCGAATCCCGGCGTCTTGTTGACGGCAGTTACCACGAACACCGAGGACGCAGGCGTGCGCGCTGGCTACACGCGTTATGCGCTGGCGGCGGCGGGCCGGGGCGATGTGCCTGTCGCGGCGGGCGCGGATCGTCGGCTTGGCTGCTATCGCTTGCCGGCAGAAGGCGCGTTGGTGCCGGATGAGGTGCGCTATTGGCCGGAGCCGGTCGCGCCGTTGCCCGGCCCTCTCGATGCGGCGCTCGATCTGCTCGAGGCCAGCATCCGGGCGAATGCCACGATCGTGGGTATCGGCGCCTGCACCAACCTGGCGCTGCTCGAGGCACGCTCGCCCGGGATCCTGCGCGGTGCGCACGTGGTGTTGATGGGCGGTTTCGTGACGCCTCCCCGGCCCGGGTTCCCGATTTGGGATCACACATTCGATTGGAACTTCCAGGTCGACGTCGTCTCCGCGCAACGGGTGCTGGCGGCCGCCACGCCGGTTCTTGTGCCGATCGCCGTGACGGCCGAGACGGCGCTGCGCCGCAGCGATCTCACACAGCTCCGTCAGGGCGGCCCGCTCGCGCAGATCCTCGCGCGCCAGGCCGAAGCCTTTGCCCAGGATGAGGACCTGGCCGGCCGGTATGCGCCGACCTGCCCGGCGCTTTCCGACGACTTCATCAACTTCCTGCACGACCCGTTGGCCGCCGCCATCGCACTCGGGTGGGATATGGGCGTGACGATCGCGAACGTGCGGCTGAGAAACACGATCCATGAAGGCTGGCTGATACAGTCGCCGGCGCCCGATGGCCACCCGGCACGCGTCGTCACCGCGATCGACGGGCCTGCGTTCAGCAGCTACTGGTGCGACGCGGTCACGGCCCAGCGCAACGACCACCTCTCGGAGGTGCGGCCAGCCTAAGACGGGTCATAGCCCAGAGCGCCAAGCGCTCCGGGTGCAGCCAGCCGCGAGAAGGTGTAGGCCATGATCTCGGCCGAAGGCTGGCATGCCTGGCGCAACCACCAGCGCACAGAGTTGAAGAGGGCCCCCGCCAGGAAGTGCGCAATGAGGAGCGGCTCGACCTCCAGCCGCGGAGCCGACCGCCAGAGCCGTTCATGACGCTCATACGAGTGGCGAGTCAGAAAGTCGAGCACGAACACGATCAAGCGGGCGGAACCCTGCTCGTTGAGCAACGCGCTGTAGAACCCGGCGCGTTCCCCAACCAGCTTGAAGACCGGATACGAGAGCGGCTTGTTATCGGCCAGCAACGTCTCGACATCGGTATGGGAGACACTGGCGGCCACGGCTTCCAAAACCGGGGCCACACAGTCGAGCAACAGCGCGTCCTTGTCGGGATAATGGGCGTAGAACGTCTTTCGCGCGACACGCGCCCGTCGGGTGACGTCGGCGACGGTCAGGGACTCGAACGGCATTTCGGTGACCAAAGCGATCAGGGCTGCCTGCAGCGCCCCCCGAGTGCGTTGTTGACGTAGATCCAGCTCAGTCATGTAACACCTGTAACTTACGGGATCATGTGGGGTTTGCGAATCCGTGGCGGGACTCTACCATGAGCGACAGCCGAGATCGGAGATCCCCATGACCCACCCGCGCGACGCTTACTGGAAGACCTACCTCGACGCCGACGTCATCGCCCGGTGCGAGGCCGTGCGGCGTGACGCAATCGTCGAATCGACTGGTGTCGCCCTGCAGGTCGACCTCTACGAGCAGACCGACCCGAAGGCGCCGGTGCTCATCGTCAACCATGGCGGCGGTGGTTACTCGCGCCTGTTCGTTGAGCCCGCGCTGGAACTCCATCGACGTGGCTACACCGTCGTGGCGCCCAATCAGCGCGGCCAGGGTTACTCCGCGGGTGATCGAGAAGACTTCACAATCGGCGAGCTCGTCGAGAACATCGTCGATGTGACCATCTGGGCGCGCTTGCGCTACTCAGGGTCGTTGTACCTGCTGGGCGGCAGCATCGGCAGCGGCCTGGTATACAACGCCGCGGCGTCCGGCGCGCCAGTCGATGCCCTGATCTGCCACAACCTTTACGACTTTGGGCGGATCGGTGACAGCCTCGCGTTATCCCGTTTCGCCGCGCTCGGTCGGGTGCCGGGGTTCTCGGCCATGATGGCGGCACTGCTCAAGGGGTTGAGCGCCGTAATGCCTGGGCAGCGCGTGCCGTTCGGTGCGCTCGGCAACTTCAAAGCCATGGTCGATGATCGCGATCAGCGGTTCTTCGCGCTCTGGCGCAATGATCCTCTGCCGATTCGGGCGGTGACGCTGCGTTACCTGCGGAGCACGTTCACGACACCAGCTCGGATCCCGTTCGAGCGCAATATGCTCCCGATCCTGGTCATCAACCCGACCCGCGATCGCATGGTTAGCCCGGCAGTGACCCGGCAAAACTTCCTCCGTTTGGGCGGCCCGGTGGCCTACGCCGAGATCGATTACGGGCACTGGGCCACGGGCGCCGCGTTCGTCGCGGAATACGTTGCGCTCGTGGATGGTTTCTTGACACGCCAACCGAGGCGAACGGGCTGATGCATCGCCCTGCATCCGGTGTTCGATATTCGGGGTCGCAAATCTGTGAGACCTGCCCAATTGACAGTGACGGCAAATCGTCCTATAGTCTCCCCTCGATGCAGCGTCCCGACACCTTCTTCCACCCTCAGCCAGCGCGTCGGGCGCGCGACACATTCGTTATTGATTGAAGAGCCGATTGATCGGCTCTTTTTTTTGCCTGCTGCCGGCCAAAGCGCCGCAAGGAGGCCAGATGCGCCTGCCCGGGCTGATCGATCCGCACGTCCACGTGCGTGATCTGAACCAGAGCCACAAAGAAGATTGGACCACCGCGACGGCAGCCGCCCTCGCCGGCGGCGTCACGACGATCCTGGCGATGCCCAACACTCAGCCGCCGCTTGTCGACGCGGCGTCGTTGACGTTGTACGAGAAGGCCGCGAAGGCGAAAGCAGTCTGTGATTACGGCATCTTCCTCGGCGCGGGCTTGCACAACGCGGCAGCCATCGCCGTCGAAGCCCGGCGAGGCATCGGGCTGAAGCTCTATCTCGACGCCACCTTCGGCGACCTGAAACTCCCGGGCCTTGATGCGCTTGTCGCACACTTCGACGCCTGGCCCAAGGACAGGCCGATCGTGGCCCATGCCGAGGAGCAGCAGACCGCGGCCGTGATCCTGGCCGCACAACTGGCCGGCCGCGGCGTCCATATCTGCCACGTCGCGCGCCGAGCCGAGATCGAGTTGATCCGACGCGTGCGTGAGCGCGGGCTGAACGTGACCTGCGAGGTCTGCCCGCACCATCTCTTCCTGATCGAGAGTGCGCGCCCGGCTCGCCAGTTCGAGACGCTGGCGCGCGGCGCCCGGGCCTGGAGCGGCGCCTACGCCGAGGTCCGGCCACGCCTTCAGACACAGGCCGACGTCGACGCGCTGTGGGCCAATCTCGACGTGATCGACTGCTTCGCAACCGATCACGCGCCGCACACCATGGTCGAAAAGGAATCGCAGACGCCTCCGCCCGGATTCCCGGGGCTCGAGACCGCGCTGCCACTGTGGTTGACCGCTGCACACGCCGGCCTGCTGTCGCTCGACGACATCATCGCGCGCATGCATACCGGGCCGCGACGGATCTTCAATCTACCCGAACAGCCCGAGACCCTGGTCGAGGTCGATCTCGATGCCAACTGGGCACCGGTCGGCGCGCGCCAACAGACGCGCGCCGCCTGGTCGCCTTTCGAGGGCTGGGCGCTGCGTGGGCGTGTGACAGGGGTCACGCTCCGTGGGTGCCGGGTGTATGACGGCGAAAACATCCTGGTTCAGCCCGGCTACGGGCACAACGTCGTCGGCTGACGGGCCGACGCTTACACAAGGAGGAACGATGTCTTTACCCGCTCACCTCAAGTCACGGCATCTGCCGCTCGGCGACCAACGCACGGGCCGGTTCTACGGCCAGGACATCCTCTCGGTCTCGCAGTTCACGCGCGACGATCTCGAGTACATCTTCGGCGTGGCCGATGCGATGCGCAACATGGTCGCGCATATCGGCACTTTCGACCTGCTCAAAGGCAAGATCCTGGCCAATCTGTTCTACGAGCCCTCGACGCGCACGTCGTCGTCGTTCCTTGCCGCGATGGAACGGCTTGGCGGCAGCGTGATCCCGATCAGCGAGGTGCGCTACTCGTCGGTGTCGAAGGGCGAGAGCCTGCCCGATACCGTGCGCACGCTCGAGTGCTACGCCGACGTGATCGTGCTGCGCCACCCCGAGACCGGGGCTGCCGCGATCGCGGCGCAGGCGGCGCGCAAGCCCGTGATCAACGCCGGCGATGGCATCGGCGAGCACCCAACCCAGGCGCTGCTCGACCTGTACACGATCCGTCAGGAACTCGGCCGGATCGACGGCCTGACCGTGACCATGCTCGGCGACCTGAAGTACGGGCGCACCGTGCACTCGCTGGCCAAGTTGCTCTCGCTCTACGACGTGACTGTCAACTATGTGTCGCCCGATTTGCTCAAGATGCCGGCCGACCTTGTGGCACAATTGACCGAACACGGCCTGCGTCAGAGCGAGCACGCCACGATGGACGCGGTCCTGTCGGAGAGCGACGTGCTCTACGTCACGCGCATCCAGAAAGAGCGTTTTACGGATCTCAACGAGTACGAGAGCGTCAAGGGCGCGTACGTGATCACGCCCGAGACGATGCGCAGCGCCAAGCCGCGCATGGCCCTGATGCACCCGCTGCCGCGCGTCGGCGAAATCAGCAGCGACGTCGACCACGACCCGCGCGCCGCCTACTTCCGCCAGATGGAGTGCGGTCTCTACGTGCGCATGGCTTTGCTGGCGATGGTGCTGGGGAAGGCCTGACAGCCGACACATGGAATCTTTCTTCACCCTCCTCGATCGCCACGTCGATGTCTCGAACACGCTGCTGTGCATCGGGCTGGATCCGCATCCCGACGACCTGCCCGAGCCGACCGCGGCGGCGGCCGTCGAGTTCTGTCTGAACCTGATCAAAGCGACGGCGCGCTACGCCGCCGCCTTCAAGCCCAACGCCGCCTTCTTTGAACTGTACGGGCCGGAGGGCTGGGCCGGGCTCAAGGTCGTGATTGAGGCGATCCGGGCCGAGTCGCACCGCCTTGGCACAGTCATCCCGGTCATCCTCGATGCCAAACGCGGCGACATCGCCTCGACCGCCGAAGCCTACGCCGCGTCGACCTTCGAGCGCCTCGGCGCGCACGCGGTCACGCTGTCGCCGTATCTCGGGCGCGACTCGCTGACGCCGTTTCTGAAAGACCGCGAGCAGGGTGTGTTCCTGCTCTGTCGGACGTCGAACCCGGGCAGCCGCGACCTGCAGGAGCTCGCGCTCGCCGATGGGCGCGCGCTGTTCGAGGCCGTGGCCGATCTGGCCGAGGATCTGAACACCCCCAACAACATCGGCCTGGTCATCGGCGCCACCCAGCCCGAGGCCCTGGCACGCATCCGCGCCCGCGCCCCGCGCGCCTGGTTCCTGGCGCCGGGCATCGGCGCGCAGGGTGGCGATCTCG
>DKKP01000436.1 GCA_002455335.1 Anaerolineales bacterium UBA6663
CAAGGGCCGGGGCATCGCCCCGGCCCTTTCGTATGCTCACCCTTCACCACCCGAATCAATCGAAGATCGGGTCGATCAGGCCGAAATCGCCATCACGACGCCGGTAGAGCACGTTGATGCGCCTGGCCTCGGCGCTGTAGAAGACGAAGAACTGGTCGTGTCCGAGCAACTCCATCTGCTCGACGGCCTCGGCCTCCGACATCGGTTGAATGCTGAACTGCTTGCGGCGCACGATCGTGCGCCCGGCCGCTTCGTCGACCTCGCCGCCCGGGGCGGTTTCCTCGGCCGCTAACGCGGCTTCGGCCACGCTTGTGCCGTCGCCTCGCCCGCGCCGATGCTTGCCCTTGTACCGCTCGATCTGTCGGTACATCTTGTTGAGCACCTGATCGATCGCTGCAAAGAGGTCTGAGTTACGCTCCTCTGCGCGGAGCACAGTGCCCCGCATCGGGATGGTCAACTGGGCGACGTAGCGGTCGCCGCTGGCGCGCGCCGCGCCCAGCTCCGTCACGTCAACCCTGGCCTCCCGAATGGTCGCCAGATACCGATCCAGCTTACCGACTTTCTTCTCGATGTGCTCCTGCAAACGCGAACCGACTTCGATGCCCCTACCGTAAACGCTTACAGATACAGCCATCATCGCCTCCTGATCGAATAGACGCGCACAACGGGGTGGCCCGTAGGTCGGGGTGTCGCCCCGGCCCACGGGCCACCCCGCTGTGCGCCTCGTTCACTCGGCTATCATACGCAAGTCTAACCCCATTTCGGCTGCCGGCGCAATGTGCAATCTGTCGCGCCGATCCAGCGGAATGTCAGACGTTCAGCCCTTGCCGTGCCGTCCGCGCAGCGCAGCCTGGGCGATCGCGAGGCCGTACACGGGTCCCGATCCGACGGCCTTGAGCGCCCGGGCGCAATCGTGCAACGTCGCGCCGGTCGTGCACGTGTCGTCGACGAGCAGGATCGACCGCGACTCGACGCGCCTGGCCTCCGCAGAGAACGCGCCCTGCACGTTGGCCTGACGATCGGCCCGGGTCAACCCGACCTGGCTGCGCGTCGATCGCATTCGCACAAGAGCCGTAGGTGCATGAATCAGGCCCCACCGTTCGGCGAGGCCGCGCGCCAGCAACGCCGCCTGGTTGTAGCCCCGTTCGCTCAGGCGCGTAGGCGAGAGCGGCACCGGGACGACGAGCGCCGATCGCAGTTCGGCCGGCACGGGCCCCAGATGCTCTGAGACGAGGCCGGCCAACGTCTCTGCCAGCCCGACGTCATGGCGGTATTTGAGCCGATGCAGCGCCTTTTGCGCCGCGCCATCGAACCACAACGCGGCCGTGAAGTCGTCAAGGCCGCCAGGAACAGCCTGGGTGTCGAGCAGGCGTTGACCGCGCGGCACCCAGTTCAAACCGCCGCGACACGTCTCGCACAACGCCGCGCCCAACTCGCCACAGCCGGCGCAGCCCGGCGGAAACACGACGTCGGCCAGCGACCACAGGCCCCGGCGCAGGCTCCCGATCCACGCGCTCCACCCTGTCATCTGGCAAGACTATCATTGCCCACCGCGACCGGGTCCTCGTCTGGTCATCGTGCCCGCGCCACACACAACAGGGCTTATCGACAAAACGAAGTACTCGGAGGAAGTCGGGGCAAAGCCCTGCTCCTCCGAGTACCTGGTTTTCGCTATCGCTTCCCGCTGGGGCCGAGCCAGTGCCGTGCTGGCACACGGTTGATCTGCCTGCCCGAGCGGTGGTGCAGCTATTGGCCGGCGACTGCTCCCAGACCGAACTGACGGATCAACTGCATGCTGGCCGGGCCGAGCAACACGATGTAGATCGACGGGAAGATCAAGAAGGCCATCGGGATGAGCATCTTGACCGGGGCCTCGTGCGCCTTCTTTTCAGCGCGCTGCCGTCGACGCACACGCATCTGATCCGACTGGATCCGGAGCACCTTGGCCATGCTCACGCCGAGTTGATCGGCCTGGATCAGCGCGGCGACGAAACTCGTCATCTCGGGCACATCCATGCGGTCGGCCATGTCACGCAACGCTTCGCGACGCACTTTGCCCAGCCGGATCTCGGCGATCGCGCGCTGGAAGCCATACGCCACCTCGGTCGTCCATTTCTCCGAGACGCGCTGCATGGCCTGATCGAACCCGAGGCCGGCCTCAACGCAGACCGTCAGCAGGTCGAGCGCGTCGGGCATGGCCTTGATGATCGCTTCCTTGCGCCGGTTGATCCGGCTGCGCAACATCAGCGTCGGGATGTAGTAGCCCAGCACACCGCCCACGGCCGAGATGCCGAGCACCTTGGCAACGCCTGATTGAAACGAGAAGAAGCTGGTCGGATCGGCCGACACGAAGCCAAGCAAGATGAACAGGCCGACGCCGACGCCTGCCATGATGATCCGGCTCATGTAGAACAAGATCGGCGTCATCCCCGGCGGGTTTCCGGCGATGTCAAGTTGGTGCTGGATATCTTTGAGCGTGGCCTGCGGCGTGAACTTCTGGGCGAACTCGCCGACGCGGCGCGCGATCGGCAGCAGGATGCGCTGGCTGAACGGCTGCGCCATCTCGATGTCTTCGAGCGACATCGCACGCTCGCGGGTCGAGTACTGGGCCATCCGCGTCTGGAGCGGGCTGGCCGCCTTTGGCGAACGCAGGCCGACCATCACAAGTACGAGCGCGCCGACGAAGACCAGGCCGAGCACGCAGAACAGCAGAGTGGTTTCCATGTGCGCTCCTAGACCTCGATGTCCACGATCTTCATCACGATCGCAAAGCCGATGCCAATCATCAAGCCGGCAGCCACCAACATCGCGATGCCGCACAGGAAGTAGCTGTCCTGCATGAACATCTGACCCATGTACTGTGGGTTGATCAGATACAACATGACACCCAGACCGATCGGCAAGAAGGAGATCACGTAACCCGTGATCATGCCTTGAGCCGTCAGGGTCTTGATCTCGCCCTTGATCCGCACACGCTCACGGATCGTGAAGCTGATCGTGTCGAGGATCTCGGCCAGGTTGCCGCCGACCTCGCGTTGGATCTTCATCGCCGTGACGACGAAGTCCAGGTCTTTGCTTGGCATGCGCCGTGTCAGGTTGTCGAGCGAGATCTCGAACGGGATGCCGAGCTGAAGCTCCTGGACCAGGCGCTTGAACTCCTGCGAGACAGGTGCCGGCAGTTCGCGGCTGATGGCCTCCATGGCCTGGGTCACGCTGTACCCGGCGCGCAGGCCGTTGACCATCAGATTGAGCATGTCGCCGAGCTGGCCGTCGAATTTCGCGAGGCGCTGGCCCTTGAGGTAACCCACGTAGAAGCGCGGCGAGAAGAGCCCGGCCACACCGGCGATCAACCCGGCGATCAGATCCTGGCGCAAAAAGCCAAGGACCAGAAAACCGGCGATCCCGAGGACGATATGCAACGCAAGGTACTCGACCACGCTGAGCTTGAGGTCGGCACGCGCCAATTCACGTCGGACGTTCTCGTACCAGCCCTTACGCTGAAACGCCTGGTCCATTGACTTGGTCAGCGCGCTCGGGCGGCGCTCGGCCTTCTTGTCGTCGGGCGCGGGCAGCAGGTCGTTGCGCGTGACTTGCTCGAGGCGGCCGGCGACGACGGTCTGCCGTCGGTACCAGACGGCCACGCCGCCCAGGCCGAGCACCCAGATCACGGCGACGGCGGTCAAGCTGAGCATCAATGGACTGGTCATCGGTCACTCCCGGCGGGCGAACGCCGCCCGCGGTCAGTTATCAATAGCGCAGGCGCTCGCCCGCCCCGAACACCGAGGCCGGCAGGTGATGGCCCGCCTCCTCGATCTGCTCCATGCACTTCGGGCGCAACCCGGTCGGGCGCAGCCGCCCGATGATCTTGCCCTTCTCGATCCCGGTTTGCTCGAAGATGAAGATGTCGGCCATGGTGATGATGTCGCCCTCCATGCCCTGGATCTCGGCGATCTGCACGACTTTGCGCGAGCCATCCGAGAGCCGCGCCAAGTGACAGATGACGTTGATGGCCGACGAGACCTGCTCGCGGATGGCGCGCATCGGCAGATCCATGCCCGCCATCAGACACATGGTCTCGATACGGGCGAGCGTGTCGCGCGCGCTGTTCGAGTGGCAGGTCGTCATCGAGCCCTCGTGGCCGGTGTTCATGGCCTGGAGCATGTCGAGCGCCGCGCCATCGCGGATTTCTCCGACCACGATGCGGTCGGGGCGCATACGAAGGGCGTTGACCACAAGGTTCTGGATCGAGACCTCGCCTTTGCCCTCGATGTTGGCCGGGCGTGATTCGAGCCGCACCACGTGTTCCTGACGCAGCTGAAGTTCGGCCGCGTTCTCGATCGTCAGGATCCGTTCGTCGTTCGGGATATACGACGACATCAGGTTGAGGAACGTCGTCTTGCCCGANNTTGCCCGAGCCCGTGCCGCCCGAGATCACGACGTTGACGGCCGAGGAGACCGCGGCCTGCATAAACGCGATGGCCTCGGGTGTGACGGCGCCGTATTCGATCAACTGCTCGACGGTCAACGGCTTCTTGAAGAACTTGCGGATCGTGACCGTCGGGCCGTCGAGCGCGATCGGCGGGACGACGGCGTTGACGCGCGAGCCATCGGCCAGACGCGCGTCTTCGTAGGGGTGGCTCTCGTCGACGCGGCGGCCAAGCGGCGACATGATGCGGTCGATGATCCGCATCACGTGCTCGTTGTTCTCGAACGTCACAGGCGCGCGCTCGNNTCGATGTAGATGTTCTTTGGCCCGTTGACCATCACTTCGGTCACTGTCTCGTCGGCCAGCAACGGCTCGATCGGGCCAAGGCCCAGGATCTCGGAAACGATCTGATCGAACAGGCGCTTGCGCTCGGTGCGCGAGAGCACGATGCCCTCATCGGCGAGGACATTCTCGTACAGGTCTTCGATGGTCTTGCGCACCTCCGCGGTCCGCGAGATGTCCATCGAGGGATCGAGCTCGGCCAGCAGCCGGTTCTGCACACGCGACTTGAGGTCGGGCGCGCCTGGCGCCTGACCGGGGCCGC
>DKKP01000304.1:0-141 GCA_002455335.1 Anaerolineales bacterium UBA6663
TCTCTACGCATTTCACCACTACATGCGGAATTCCACCACCCTCTACCGACCTCAAGCCCCGCAGTATCGAACAGCTTCTCCCCGTTAGGCGAGGAGATTTCATGCCCGACTTGCGAAGCCGCCTGCGCGCGCTTTACGCCC
>DKKP01000304.1:153-4918 GCA_002455335.1 Anaerolineales bacterium UBA6663
TCCCGTAGGAGTCTGGACCGTGTGTCAGTTCCAGTGTGGGGGGCCACCCTCTCAGGTCCCCTATCCGTCGTCGCCATGGTAGGCCGTTACCCCACCATCTAGCTGATGGACCGCAGGCCCCTCCTAAAGCGCATTGCTGCTTTGGACCCAGAGACTCTAACCTCCGGGACTGTATGGGGTATTAGCAATCCTTTCGGACTGTTATTCCCCACTCTAGGGCAGGTCACCTACGTGTTACTCACCCATTCGCCACTAAGAACCCGTATTGCTACAAGTTCTTCGTTCGACTTGCATGTGTTAAGCACGCCGCCAACGTTCATCCTGAGCCAGGATCAAACTCTCCGTAATTGAACTTCTTCGATCACCGAAGCGATCGATAGGATCAACGGATTCCCTGTTCTCACAGATTTCCTGTCACTCTTCAGTTGTTAAGGTTCACGAGCTTTGGGGCTCTTTTTCGGGCAGTTTGCCCGTCCCCAGAGCGCAGGGGATCTTACCCCCTTCACCAGAAGTTGTCAAGGGGCAATTTCGTTCTTTCGTTGCCTCTTGTCGCCGGTGCTTTGGCCCTATTCGCTTTTGAAACGTCCTGGGCGGTAAACGCTCGGGCGCTTTGGGGCGAGCAGACTTGCTGTTGTTCAACCCCGTCAGCGAAGGGGAATTATACGTTTTCGCGCTCAGGAGTCAAGGCTTGTTATCTTAAATTTATCTGCGAGATCTTGAACCCCGTTTGAGCAGCGATCCGCCACAGAATCAAAAAGGGCGGGACGCATCAGCGCCCCGCCCCTCTCGTGTTTTCTGCGCTCACATCGCCTGGCGCCCGTCGAGCGCTCGCGCCAACGTCGTCTCGTCGGCATACTCGAGGTCGCCGCCTACCGGTAAACCACGTGCCAGACGCGTCACCCGCAACCCCGGATCCATGGTCGCGAGCTGACGCTGCACATACATGGCTGTCGCTTCGCCCTCGAGGCTGACGTTGGTCGCCAGGATGATCTCACGCAACGGCGGCTGAGCCTCGCGCACCCGCGCCACAAGCTCGGCAATGCGCAGATCCTCCGGACCCACACCTTCCACAGGCGAGATCACCCCGCCAAGCACATGATATCGCCCACGAAAGCGCCCGGTCCGCTCGATCGCGACCACATCCAGCGGCTCCTCGACCACACACAACACGCCTGTCTCGCGATTCGAATCGCTGCACAAACGACAGGGATCGTCATCGGTGATGTTGAAACAACTCGAGCAGGTGCGCGTGCGCTCGCGTAACTCGCGCAAGGCCTGCGCCAACGCTTCGCTCTGATCGTGATGATCCTGTCGCAGCAAAAAGAACGTCAACCGCGACGCCGATTTCGGGCCAATGCCCGGCAAGCGGCTGAACTCGTCGATCAATCGCTGAACGGCCGAGGGGAGCGCCGGGTGCGGCATGGGCGCTCAGGACCCCAGACCCGGGAGCCCGATCGCCGGCCCAAGCGCCTGAAGTCGCTCCGCCGCAACGGTCTGAGACTCTTCGAGCGCTGCATTCGTCGCGACGATCAGCATGTCTGTCAGCAGCGCGGCATCTGTAAGCGCCTCGGGCGCGATCTCGACGCCCACGACACGCTGCTGGCCGTTGACGGTCACCCTGACGGCGCCACCCCCAGAGGTGGCCGAGAAACGCTCGGCCGCCAACGCCTCGTGCATCGCACGCATGTCTTCTTGCAGCTTCTGCATCCGCTCGGCCAACGACTGGTTCATCCCTGGCGGCGGACGATTGCCTCGCATAAAGGTCATAGGGTTTCGCTCCTCACTCACTCGACCAATTCACCACCCAAATCGATGGCGGCCGCCGCCAGGCTCCCCGGCGGAGCACCGCCCCCCCGCACCGGGCCGTCGCCCGGCTGAAAGACGATGCGCACAGCTCGCCCAAGGATCTCGGAGACGGCCTGTGCCAGTGTGCCGACGAACTCCGGGCGATTGTGAACGCGATCGATAAAAGCCTTTGTTGCGCGCACTCGGAGCTCATCCTCATGCAGCCCGACGACGGCGCAGCGCTCCAGATCGGTCTTCGTCAAGGCCGTGATCTTGCGTCGTTCGAGCAACAGCTCAGCCGACCGGCGCCAGACCAGCGCCAGGTCTTGCGCGCTTCCGCGCCCGGCATCGACCTCGGCCGGCGCCGCAGGCTCAGGCGACGGTGATAAGGGCCGACGCGGCGCTGCCCCCGAGCTCGCCACCTGGGGCGCGGCCTGAACCACAGTTGCCGGCTCAGCCACAGGCGGTGTCACATACTCGAGCACCGCGAGTTCGAGCGGCAGTTGCGGCTGCCAGCCCGTACGGGTTTCGCCTACGGCCGTATTGAACAACCGGATCGCGCGTAGGAGTGCGGGAGGCGCCCAGCCCTGAGCCTGCTGGGCCATGATCGCGCGCACTTCCGAAGTGGCATCGACTAAAGCGCCGTTTCCGAGCCGAATCAGCAGCAGTTGCCGCAGATAATCCACAACCTGTCGCGCCAGCTGACGCGGGTCAGCCCCGGCATCCACCGCCGTCTGGATCAGACGCAGACCCTGTGCCGAATCGGAGACCGCGAGCGCGTCGGTGAGCCCCTGCACGGTCTGGTTCAGCGCAGCGCCAAGAAGCGCCTGAGCTTGCGCCAGCGTCACAGCCGTCTGCCCGCCGGTGGCCGCCGAGCCGGCGGCGATCAACTGATCAAGCAAGCTCTCAGCGTCTCGCATGGCACCGGTGGCCTGTCGCGCCACCAACTCGAGCGCTGCCGTCTCGGCCGTTATGCCTTCGTGAACGCAGACGCCTTGCAGACGCGCGACGATATCGGCCACCGGGATCCGGCGAAACTCGAACTTCTGGCAACGCGAACCAACCGTCGCCGGCACTTTGTAGCTCTCGGTCGTCGCCAGGATGAAAATCGCGTGCGGCGGCGGCTCCTCGAGCGTCTTCAACAGCGCGTTGAAGGCGCCGAGCGAAAGCATATGCACTTCGTCGATGATATAGACTTTGTAGCGCCCCTGACCCGGGGAGAAGTTGATCTTGTCGCGGAGCTCGCGGATGTTCTCGACGCTGTTGTTCGACGCGCCGTCGATCTCGATCAGATCCAGAAATCGGCCCTCGTTGACTGCCATGCAGTGGGCGCAGGTATTGCACGGCCGCTGCATCGGATCCGGTGCCAGGCAGTTGACACCCTTGGCCACCAACCGCGCGCTTGTGGTCTTGCCGCACCCGCGCGGACCGGAAAACAAGTAGGCGTGCGCCACATGTTCATGGGCGATGGCATGCCGCAGGGTCTGTACGACATGGTCTTGCCCGACGACTTCATCCCACTGTTGCGGCCGCCATTTGCGATAAAGGGCCTGAGAAGACACCAAATCAGTTTAGCACACCCTGGACGTCGGCCTGTAGGGGCGAGGCGCAGGGTGTGCCCAAATGAAGCGTCAGCTCGGGCTGCGAAGGCGCATGTTATAATTTTTCGATGACGTTACGAAGCCTGTCGGACAGATCCGATGCGCGGACGTCAGAAGGAGTTATCTGCCATGAGTTTCGGTCCGCTCGAGCTGGGCATCATCCTGGTGATCGTCCTCCTGATCTTCGGCGTCGGCCGGCTGGGCCGCGTGGGCGGTGAGCTGGGCAGCGCGATCAAGAACTTCCGCGAAGGCCTGAAAACCGACGAGGAGAAAGCCGCCAAGCCGGAAGACAAGAAGACCGAAGAAAAATCAGCCTGAAGGCTTCGCTCGAGCTAACACCCGAATCGAGAAGCGCCCTGGTGACGCCAGGGCGCTTTGTGTTGTCAGATGCCGGCCACACGCCAGGCATGATCGATCTCGGCCTCGATGTCGATCCGCAGCCGTTGGAGCCTGTCGAGCGGGACGGACAGGTTGTAGTCGCGGATGCGCCGATTGAGGTCACTGGCGCGCTCACGGAAGCGTGCGACGGAACCTTGCCAGGCCGCGGGCGCTCCGGTGCGTGAGCGCGCGAAGGTCGCGGCGCGCAGCAACTGAGCGCGCGCATCCTCTAGCGCTTCACGAATCGCCAGATCCTCTTCGAGCCAAGGCGGGCGTGCGCCATTGTGCTTCAACAAGCGCTGCGCCGCCCAATCGGGGTCGTTTTCATCGCCGTCGAGGGCCAGTGGTCGGCCACGCCCGGGCAGGTTGTCGAACGTACCTTCGGCCTGGGCGGCTTCAAGCAAACGCTCGACGATCCGATCAAACATGGTGAGATTGTAGCGCGCTCAGGGGATGGTGTACTCGGCCTGGAGTTCGCCAGTTTGATCCGAGAGCAGGATGCGCGCGCCCGAGGTCCAGGCTGGCGCCGTCAGGCCCCAATACAGGTCGACGACCGAGTTGTCGCCGGAGCGGGTGTGAACGTTGACCGCCCCACCCTGAAAGAGCGTCAGCGACGGCAAGGTGTACTCGGTGCCATCTGCGCTGCGCAAGGTCCAGCCGGTGAGCTCGAGCGGACCGCCGGTGTTGATCACCACCACAGTCTCCTCGTTCAGCACACCCGGCGACTGCACGCGGCTGATCGAGACCTCGGGATCGGGCGCATCGGCATCCGGCGTCGCCGACGGGATCGGCGTGGTTGTCGGCACATCGGCTGGCGGCTCGGTCGGCGTCGGCTCGAGCCCGCCAATCGGGATCATCAGCGTCTGCCCGACTGAGAGGATATTAGGATCGACGAGGTTATTGGCCGCCATCAGGTCTTCGAGCGAGACGCCATAGCGCACCGCGATGGTGCCCAAGGTGTCGCCCGGAACCACTGTGTGGACCGTGGCCGTGGGACGCCC
>DKKP01000299.1 GCA_002455335.1 Anaerolineales bacterium UBA6663
ACCGCCTGTGCACCGACGCCGGCGCCGACGCCCGCAAGCCTGCCCACGGCGATCGTCGCGGTCAACACGGCGCCGACCGCCACGCCCAGCGTCGTGCCAACGCCGACGCTGGGCGCGACAGATACACCGGCCGCCGCGGCCACCGCCACGCTCACGCCGGAGCCGGCCACGCCGACGCTCGACCCAAGCGCAGCAGCTGTACCTACCTACTGGACCCCGATCTGGCCCACCAACGAGTCTTCGGTCTTTCTGCCGGCGCCCGACACCTTCGGTGGGGACCCGCATCTGTATTTCGGTCGCCCGCTTGGCGCCGGCGCCAACATCTTCGCCGTCGGCGACTATCGCTTCGGCATGACTCGCGATAACACGCTCGTGGCGCATCACGGCCTCGACTACGGCAACCCGATCGGTGCGCCGGTCGTCTCAGTCGGCGACGGCGTCGTGTACTACGCCGGGTCGGACCATGAGCGCGTCTTTGGGCCGCGCGAGGACTTCTACGGCAACGTGATCGTCATCCAGCTCAGCGCCGCAGTCAGCGCCTACGCCGTGTATGGGCACCTCGATACGGTCTCAGTGGTGAGCGGCCAGGCCGTGGCTGAGGGCGAATTCATCGGCACGGTCGGGGACCGCGGCGTGGCAGCAGGTCCCCACCTCCATCTCGAGATCCGCACCGACAACCCCGATAGCTACTACAACGTGGTCAATCCGGACCTGTGGCTGCGCCCAATCCCGGGCCACGGCGTGATCGCCATTCGCGTCACGCGCGGTGAGGGTGACCTTGTGCCGGGCGTGCGCGTCATCGCGGCGTGCAGCGACAAGCGTTATCGCACGGTCGACACGTACTGGTACGGAGGCACCCTGCCCGATCGCTTCTATCTCGAGAACGCGGCGCTTGGCGACATCCCCGCCGGGCCCTGCACACTCACTGCACAACTCGACGGTCAGACTCTGACAACCACCGTAGACGTGCCGGCTGGCAGTCTGGCATTTGCCTGGCTCAGGGGGGATTGATGACCGCTGATCGCTGACTCAATCATTGTTAATTCCCAGGTGTTTCTGGCGCAGCGCCGAGAGCGTGCCGTCGGCTTCGAGCTCGGCGAGGATCCGGTTGACCTCGCGCAGAAGCTGCGGGCTGCGCGCACCGGTCGCGATGACGTAGGGCTCGGGGTCGAGCGTCGGGCCGCTCAGGCGAACGGCATCGTGGGCTCCGACATAGGCGTGCGCGGTCACGGCGTCGACAAGCACAGCGGTGACCTCTCCCGCCAGCAAGGCGTCGAGCGCATCGGCGGCCGTCTCGTAGCGCTCAACCGTCAGGCCTGCCACGCGCCTGGCCCACTGCCGCGAGAGCACATCCCCCATCGAGCCATACTCCACGCCAAGCACCCGCGCTTGCGCCCAGGTCCACGGCGCAAGCGAGTCGAGCTCACCCGGATCGTCGTGCGGCACCACGGCGCGCAGACCCGAGACGAAATAGGGCTCGCTGTAGGCTGCATCGTCGAGCTGGTTCAGGTCGGCGACGAAGGCCGAGATCACGAGATCGGCGCGCTCGGAGGCCAGTGCCTGGAGCAGCGCATCGTAGGTGATATTCTCGATCCGCACCGTCACGTCCAGGCGATCGCCAAGGGCATTGGCCAGGTCAACGTCAAGCCCATAGAGCGCGCCGTCCGGCCCGACCGCCGAGAACGGCGGGTAGCTCGCATCGGTCGCCACACGCAGGACTCGCTCGCTCTGGATCCGCGCCCAGATGCGATCGTCGGGCGCCAGGATCGTGCCTCCCACCCACAGCGCGCCGGCGGCGGCGGTGACGACCAGCGCGGCCAGGCCAAGGCGGGCCGGCCAGTTCAGCCGACGCAGCAGCCCGACAAGATGCTCGCTCTTCATGGCCAAAGATCCTCAACGGCCCAGTCCCTGACGGCGTCGTAGATCGGCTTGCGCACGAACTCGGGCGTCACGAGCGTGAAGTAGTCGCCGTAGCTGCGTTGCGGCGCGGGATAGCGAAAAGCCCAGATACACACAGCCGGCACATTTGCCCAGTTCGCCTCGGCATAGGCGAGCGCCGCGATCGTGTAGTCGATGCGCACGCCCGGCCGCACGGCGCGCGTCCAGCGCGGCGAATCGTTCCAGCCCATCTCGGTCACATAGATCGGCGCTTCGCCCTCACCGTAGCGCGCCATCACTTCGCGTACCAGTTCGACACGCCGGAAGTTGAGCGCATCCGGTGCTGGCGGATCGTCAGGCGGGAAGCTCAACCCATAGGCATGTACGGCCAATCCATCGAGGACATCGGCTGCGCCGGCAGCGTACATGCGCTCGAGGAAGACCAGATCGTTCAGCGCCAAATCGCTGCCCTCGGGCTCGAGCGTGGGCGCCAGAGCGCCGGCCAACACGATCAGATCAGGGTCGGCGGCGTGCGCGCGATCGGCAGCCAGGCGGATCAATCGAGTGTAGGCCTCGGGATCGGGGCGCCGAAAGCCCCACTCGAGCGCGATGTTGGGTTCGTTCCACAAGATGATCGCGGCCAGCCGGCCGTCGAAGCGCTCGACAAACGCCGCCACGAAGTCGGCAAAGTCTGGAAAGTGTTCTTCAGGCAGGAAGGTATCGGGGCCCGGTGTGCCGTCGGCGTTCTGCGGGCGAGCCCACGACGGCACGATTCCGCCCAGCCGGGCGACGACCCCAACGCCCTGGTTCGCAGCAAGATCGATGCGCAGTTCAGCCGCGGCGAAGTCGTAGATCCCGGCCTCGGGCTCATAATACGCCCATGGGAAGTATTCGACGACTGTCGGCGCGCCCATCTCGCGTACCAGCTCGAGCGTGCGCAGGATCTTCCAGGGTTCGACTTCGTCGGTCAGCCGGGTGTGCGTGCAGGTGATCGGGTGTTGGGTCTCTACGACCTGCTGCGGGCCGACTTCGAGCGGCGGCAGGACGGCGCGCGGCATCGCAAGCATGGCCGTGGCAAGCACGGCGACGCGCGCCAGCACGTTCAAGGGTTTCCGCGAACGCGCGCGCCAGGTGTGAGGTTCAACCATCTAAACGACTATAGCAGAAGGCTCACGCCGAGAATCCGGCCGGGCTGAGGGGGTGTGCTGGGGCGAGTGGTCACCCTGGTCCAGGCGTGGCTCAAAACAAGCCGGAACTTCGCGGCAAGAATCCCTCCCTGACAACGCGTGCTTGCCCACGGCTCAGGGGTAAGTCACCGTAAGTGTGTAGACGCCCGTATCGAGCGCGCGTGTGCTGACGACCCGAACAACGTAGGTGTCCACGGTGGTCAGTGTCGCGGTGATCACATACGGCGGCCCGCCGGCATAGCCGACCTGCCCGCCGCCCAGCTGCGCGACGACGACCTGACCCAGCTCTGTGGTGCTCGACCCGGCGCCGTTGAGCCCTGTCACGCTGAGATGCATAAGGCCAGGCGCTGTCGTCGTGAAGCGCCAATAGTCGCTATCCAACTGCGGCCCGGTGTTGTGGAAGCCGAAGTGGTCGATCGCTGAGCCGAGCAGAACGTCAGCCCGTCCTTCGGTGCCATTTGGCTCGGTTTCATACCTTGGATCCGCGTCGCGGGCAAGGCACGGCAGATACAGCGTCTCGCTGCCTGGTTGACGCGTTGAGGCGGTATTGGCCGGTGAAGGTGTCACCCCAACCCACAGGGCAAACACCAGGCCGAGTTTCAAGATGCGGTGCCAGGCAACGGCCGACATGAGGTCGATTCTCGGTGGGCCCACGGTGAGGTCCCTGGGCGAACACGTGAGCCTATGGCTCAGGTTGAATTGTGGTCGATGCACGCTGACCCCTTCAGTATAACCGATGGGTCGTTCAACTCCGGGGGCCGGCGCGCCATCGCGCCATTACTCAGCCCTCTGTGCAGTTGGGCGAGTCGTTGCCCACTGGGTCCTGGCTATCGCCGGGATTCCGCCCCCCAACCGACCAAGACACCTGACTCAGAAGGGTTTGCCAACGGTAACTCCGTGGGCTTGCACACCTGGCTCACGCCCTACACGGGCAATCGCTTGCCCGTGTAGGGGTACGAACGCGCGCCGTCCGGATGCATTCGTGCCGACCACTACGGATGGACGACTCGAATTTGATAAGTCGCGACACCAAGCTGACTCGAGTTGTAGACCCTGACGTAATAGGTGCCGGACGCCGTGACATTGAAGGTGTAAGTCACGGTCGGCGCCGGGTCACCCGAGAAGCCGCCAGGCACATCGGCGCCGCCGGCGTTGATCACTTTGATCTGGCGCCCAGGGTCGTTGCCGATGACGGTCACGGTGACCGGGCCCGGGTTGGCGACCTGGAAGCGCCACGTATCCTGATCGAGGCCGTAGCGGTCGACCTGATCGGCGTTGAACTGCCCCGTATACGTCAGGCCCGAGGTCAGCGGCCCGTTTGACGAGATGCGTGTGGCGTTCGGCTCATACTCGACAAAGGCATTGTAGTACTTCCGAACTTGCGGCAGATGGATACGCCGCGCGTTGGTCTCGCGGATGAGCACAGTCGTCAGCGACGTATCGCCCAGGAGCGATCCGGCCGTGGGTGCGCTCAGGCCCAGGTTGAACGCGCGGTCGCCGACATACAAACCTGAATTGAGGATCTCCACAGGGATCGTCTCCGTCAGATCCCCGGGCGCGAATGTGACGACGCCGTTGCTGAGCACATAGTCGACGCCGGGCTGTGCGGTGCCGGCCGTGACCGTGTAGTTGATGGTCACGGCGATCCCGGTCGGCGCACTGAGCGTCACCGTGATCGCGGTTGTGCCGATATCGCGGGGCACGTTGTAGCCGGAGGCCGAGAACTGGATCGTCGGCGGCTGCTGCGCGTCGATGATCGTCACCTGGGTGCTCGTTGTGGGACCGTTTGAACCCGGGCTTTGGCCAGAGAGTTGGACCGTGAAGAACTCGTCTCCGGTAAACACGTTGTTATTGGAGATCGGGATCGTCAGAGTGGCTGCCAGCTGGCGGGCGGCGATGGTGAGTTGAGCGCCGGTCGTGCCCTGGAAGTCGATGGGCGATGTTGCCGAGCCGTTCTGCGTGGCGTAGTTGACCAGGATGGATTGTGTTGATGTATGCGAAAGCGTGACCGTAATCGCGACGCTGCCGGCCAACTCATTGACAACATAGCCGCTACCGCCCGGATCCGCGATGCTGGCAGAGGGGACGCCTTCGTTGTCGGTCAGCGACACGGTCGCGGCGGTGGTCGCCCCAAGGTCGCCGAGGCTCGGCGTCTGCAGGACCACGCCGAAAGCGCGCGTGGCCGAGTGGTATCCGTTGTCGGCCGGCGTCACGCTGATGCTGGCCGTACTGGTCAACGAGTTGAACGTGACAGGGCTAACCCCGACTGTGAAATCGACGCCCGCGACGGCATCTGTGCCGTTGTTGACGACAAACGGCACAGTGACCACGGCTTCAGCCGGCGGGCTCATGGTGAGCCCAAGCGTGAAGGCCCCGCCGTTCTCGGCGCCCGCAAAAGAGGCTGAGGTGAAGTTGACGACCGGCAAGGATTCGTTGTCGTTGATCGTGACCGTGGTCGAAGCGGTGTTCGCCCCACCCGGTGTCTGCGTCACCAGCTGGACCGTGAACTGCTGTTGGCCGGAGTAGTAGACATTGTCGATGAGGCCGATCGAGATGGTGGCCGAGTTGCTTCCGCCCGTGATCGTCACAAGGCCTGGGCCGCCGTTGAAATCGGAGCCGCTCACCGCCGTGCCGTTCACGGTTGTGTAGCTCACATCAATCGGCACTTCCGAAGTGTAAGGCACCGATGCCGCGATCGCCACAGAGCCCGCGCCCTCGCCGAGCGCGCTGGGCGTGCCGAGCGTCACAGTCGGTGGGTTCTCGTTGTCTGTGATATTGACCGTGGCCGAGGCCGGGGTGCCGAGCGTGCCGGGCGCCTGCAAGGTCAGGTTGACTGTGAAGTTCTGCTGGCCCGAGTAATAGATGTTGTTGATCAACGGCACGTTGAGGGCGGCCGATGTCGTCGACACCGGGATGGTGAGGACGATCGGCGTTCCCGGATACGTGTAGTCGGCGCCGGCGACCGCAGTGCCGTTGGCGATCGTGTAGGTCACGTCGGTCGCCACTTCAGATGTGTACGGCAGCGTGACAGTCAGGATCGCATTGGCGTCGGTCTCGAGGGCGGCATACGTCGTCGCGCTGAAGGCGGCGGCCGGCGGGGCATCATCCTCGGTGATCGTCACCGTGGTGTCGGTCGGGCCCAGCGTGCCGCGCGATGTCGCCGTGAAACGTACCAGGAAGTCCTTGCTCAGGCCGTACCAGCCGTTGTTCGTGATCGTGATCGTGGTCGTGCCAAAGGTCTGGCCCTGTGGGATCACGATGGTCCCACCGGCGATGCCGACGAACTCTGTGCCGGCGCGGGCGCCGCCGCTGACTGTGTCGAACGTGACTGTCACGTCGGCGATGTCGACCTGGCTCAGGTTGGCGCGCACCGTGAGCGTACCGGCCGCCTCGCTGACCGTGTAGGTGAGCTGATTCCACGTGACCACGACGGCGTCGACGTCCGTGATCGTGATCGTCACGGCGCCATTGCCGGGCACGGCGCCCGAGGTCACCGTGGCGTTGAACGTCCGGTTGCCCGTGATCGCCGTATTGCGCAGGATCGTGACATCGGTGGTGTCGGCCGTCGCTCCGGCCGTGAACGTGAACGGCAGCACCGTGGCGTTGTAGTCGGTGCCGGCCACGGCTGTGCCGCCTCCAAGCGTGATGCCCACGTTGAGATCAAAGGGCAGGGCCGCATCGAGGTTTGCCGAGAGCGTGGCCGTGGTGTTGCTGTCGGTGGCACCGACCGCCGTCGAGACGAAGGTCACGACGGGGAGCTCGACGGCGCCAAGCTCGCAGCCTGCGCCACGCGCGCGCGTCACGCCGCGCTGGTCGGTGGCGGGGCCGCAGGCGCCGCCGGCG
>DKKP01000064.1 GCA_002455335.1 Anaerolineales bacterium UBA6663
CGCCGGGGCGCTGGGCCGAGGCCGACGTGCGCGCCGAACTCGCGCGCCGGCTGTCCTCTGGGGTCCGCCGCCGAGAGGCCGCGCGGATCGTGGCCGAGCAGTCGGGGTGGGCCGTCAAGGAAGTCTACGGGCTGGATTTTGCCGCCGACTGACGATCGGGATGCTCGTCGGGTACTTTTTGTGGACCGGAATCCCATAACCTTACGGATGTCCCCGTCCGGATAACCCGTACCCTCTAAACGCGACAATCCGTATCCACTGGCAGTACACTCAACCGACAACCTATAGGCAGTAACAACACGATCAGCATCGTTAAGTGATCTGAGCGTCCCGGCCCCCGCCGGGATGGGGCCCAGGCCCGAGGCCGAGCGAATCGATCGGGTTCCCGAGCGGCAGCCGCAGGTCGCGTGACCGGTGCGGATCTTCAGGGATGGATGGCGGCTTCGAACCCATGCTACGACCTGCGCGACTCACCGTCGCAGGCGTGAGTGACAGCGAATGTTCAACCTCGACTCGGCCGACTCCATATCCCGGGCTGACCCTTCAGGCCATCTCCGCGGTATCGATTCCTATCCAGAACAACTCGCGCTCGCCTGGCGTCAGGCGGCCGGGTTGGGCCTACCTGAAGGGGCCGAGAACGCGGATCTTGTGCTCCTGGCCGCCACAGGCGATGCCGCGCTAGCGGCGGATGTCGCCCGCCATTGCGTCCTGTTTCGTTCGCGGCTCCCGGTCGTGCTTTGGCAAGATTCGGCGCTCCCGGCCTTTGTCGGCCCACGGACGTTCGTCGTGATCGTCGCCTCAGGCACCGAGCTCGCCGCGCCCGGCGCTTTGGCCGCGGCAGCGGCTGCCCGGCGCGCCTCGGTCCTGGCCATCTCCGATCGGGTCGACGCCTGGCGCGGCCTGCCGAGTTGGCAACATCCCGGCGGCGAGGCGCGCGGGCTTTTCGCGACCCAGGTCGCCTACACGTTGGAAGTGCTTCACAAGTTGGGCTGCGTGCCGGATGCGGCCCCGGATGTCGCCGAGGCCATTGAAGTGCTCGATCGGCAACGCGAGCGCCTGACAGCCGCCAGCCCGCTGCGGCGCAACCCGGCCAAGCGTATGGCCGGCCAGTTGATCGAGCGCAACACAGCGCTCTTCGTCGTCGATGAACTGGCCCCTGCCGGAAGGCGCTGGGCCAGCGCCATCAACCAGACGGCACGGGCCTGGTCGGAGTGCTTCCCGCTGGTCGACGCCGATCAGGTCGCGGCGGGCGCGCTCTTCCCAGAAGGCCTGATCGAACGCTATATGGTGCTCTTTCTGCGCGGCGCCGATGAGGTCCAATCCTCTCAACTGCGCGCCGACCAGACCCGACTGGTCTACATGACCGGCGGCTACAACACCGACTCGATCGCGGCCATCGGCCGCGGCCGCCTTGCGCAACTCCTCACGCTGGCGCAGTTCGGCGACTACGTGGCCTATTACCTCGCGTTGTGCTATGGCGTGGACCCGAGTGGAGTGGGGAGCGTGGAGCGCTGTGGGGGGAGCGGAGAGCGGGGAGCGCTGGGCGCGGGAGCGTAGTGCTGGAGCGTCGCCCCACGCCCTACGCTCTCCACACTACGCTCCACGCCCTACAGCCGACGCTACACGGTGTCGAAGCAGTAGAACAGCTTCTGATACGGCTCACGAAACTCGACGACGTCTTCGAGCACGGTCTCGGGCGATTGCCTCTCGATCAAGACGCGGGCCATGAAGTCCGCGATCTGGGTCATTTGCTCTTCCTTCATCCCCAGCCGCGTCACCTCGATCGTGCCCATGCGGAGGCCGCTGGGCCGATCCCAATCGGCAGGGCCGTCGTTGGGCAGCAGGTTCTTGTTCGTGATCAGGTTCGCGCGCGCGAGCAAGTGCGCGACGTCGAGCCCGCCGCCCTGCGCGCGCACATCGGCGATGACCTGGTGCGTGGTCGTGTAGCCTTTGTGTTTGCCGAGCACCGGGATGCCGCGTGCGTCGAGCGCAGCCGCGAGTGCGCGGGCGTTGGCCACGATCTGGGCCATGAAGTCTTTGCCAAAGGCGATCATCTCGGCCGCGGCCACGGCGAGCGCAGCGACCCGATTGACCTGATGCGTCGCCGCCAGCACAGGGAAGATCGCGGTCGTCAGCGGCTCGGTCAGCGTCGGGTCGTTCCACATCAACATGCCGCTCTGCGGGCCGCCAAAGGTCTTGCCGGCCGAGCCCGAGAGCACGTCGGCGCCCTCGGCGAGCGGATCCTGAAACTGGCCGCCCGCGATCAGGCCGGCCTGATGTGCGCCGTCGAAAAACAACCGGCCGCCCCATTCCTGAATCACGGCCTTGATCTCGCGCACCGGCTGTGGGAAGAGCGTCATCGACAGCCCAAGCGTGACGATCTTGGGCTTCACAAGCGGCGCCATCTTGCGGAAGAGATCCAGATCGACGGTCAGTTCGGCCGGGTCGAAGGGCACGTCGACGATCTTGAGCCCGCGCTGGCCGGCCGGGCCGTCGATGCGGTTGCTCGAATGACCGCCGAAGGGCTGCGAGACGGTCATCACCACGTCGCCGGGCTCGGCCATGGCGTAGTACACGGCCATATTGCCGAGCATGCTGCCCATCAAGCGGTGGTCGGCGTACCCGCAGCGAAAGGCTTGCTTGAGCAGTTCCACGCACAGCGACTCGACCTCATCGATGTGTTTGGTGCCCGCGAACCAGCGCTGGACCGAGCCGATATGGCCCTCAGCGGCGCGGGTGCCGATCTCGGAGGCGAGCAGCGCACGCACCGTCGGGCTGGTCGGCGCCTCGGGCGCGAGCAGGTTGACGCACTGCTGGCCGCGCCAGGTCTCGTTGCGTTTGACGGCGTCGAGCACCGCCTGCTGCATCTCGGCGCCCGTCTTGCAGGCGTTGAGCACGGCCCGAGCGTTCGCCAGGATGGCTGGATCGTGGACTTCGAAGGGGGGGGTGGTCATGAACGGTCCTTTGGTTTGTATTTCTGGATACAGTATACTTTATCCCAATGACGACCGAACCGGTTCTGGAAAGCCTGAGTCCGCATCGCACGTTGCCTGAGCAAGTGGCGGACCGGGTGCGCGAGGCGATCCTGGCGGGCCGCTACCGCGGCGGGGATCCGCTCAGGCAGGAGGAGCTGGCGGCGCAGCTCGGCGTCAGCCGGATCCCGGTGCGTGAAGCGCTGCGCCAGCTTGAGGCTGAGGGCTTTGTGGTTGTCAATCCGCGGCGGGGCGCGAGCGTGGCCACGCTGTCGGCGGCCGAGGCGATCGAGATCTACGACATGCGGATCGGGCTCGAGACCCGGTTATTGCGGCTGGCGTTGCCGCGGTTGACGGCGGCGGATTTGGAACAAGCGGAGGCCGGGCTGATGGAGATCGATCGCGAAACCGATCCGGCGCGTTGGGGTGCGCTCAACTGGGCTTTTCACGCGGCGCTGTATGCGCCGGCCGAGCGTCCGCGGATGCTGACGACAATCAAGGGCCTGCACGACAACGTCGACCGCTACTTGCGGATCTATCTGGCCCCTGCTGAGCGCCAGGCGCTGTCGCAGGCCCAACATCGGGCCCTTGTGGTGGCGTGCCGGCGTGGCGCGCATGCAGAGGCGCTTCAGGTGCTCGAGCAGCACCTGGCCGACGCCAGCGCGGCGCTGGCTGCGGGGCTGGGCGGCTGACCGCGATTCGAGGGGTGGCTGGAAATGACTGAAATCGGCCCATTCGCGATATCGATCCTCAGGGCCCTTCCACTTCACGAAACACCAGCCGGACGCCGCCGGCATAGGCGCTCGCCTCGGTAGCGCACGTTGGCGCGATCACGGTGTCGGCCCGCGCCTGTGGATAATCGGCCAGACGCACGACGTAGCTCACGCCCGGCTCCATCACAAAATCGCCATAGCCCGGCCCGATCTCGGGCTTGAGACCGGTGAAGAACCGGTCCGCACCGCCGTTCCATTCCACCTGGATCTCGTACCCCCCGATCTGCTGGCCCGTCGGATCTTGCGTGAAGACCTCGAGCAGCGCCCGACTGATCGCGCGCTCACAAACGTCCTCGCGGCTCACAAGCGCAAAGCCCGGATCCGGGCTCGGCGTCGGGCTCGCCTGTGCCTGTGTGGCAATCGGCTCGATGGGCACGGCATCCAGGGTGGCTGGCGCCGGCGTGATCTCAAGCGCCTGCGCCAACTCGGCCAGCGCCCGCGCAGGCTCGACGCGCCCGGCGGCCGCCTCCTGCTGCGCCATCTGGGCGATTGCCGTGGTCGGGTCCGTCAGGCCAAGCCCGGCCAGAGCGGCCCGCGCCGCGATCAGATCGCGTGAATCGCGATAGGTCGTTGCGATCTGCACCAGCGGGGGCGGTGTTTCGGAAGGGATGGGGATTGCAGGCGGCGCCTCGCAACCCGCGCTCAACACAAGCGCGCCGATCGCCAGAAGTCGCAGGAGGGCCGGGGGGAGCCGGCGCACTTTGGACAACAAGTCTGCACCAGGCTGTATAATGGACAAAACGCGACGGGAGTCCCGTCGCGTTTTTGTGCCGAAGGTGGGAGTCGAACCCACACGGCTTTTCAGGCCAAACGATTTTGAGTCGTTCGTGTCTGCCAGTTCCACCACTTCGGCGTCGGAAACCTATTATACTCGATCTGTTCTTCCGTTTGTAGTCATCTGAGTTGACCACCGGGACGACCCGCGGCCAGGGTATGGCCCGGCCGTCGGTCGCCTCAGAGGTCACCTCAACTCTCTACCATGAAACTCGGCATCATCGGACTCCCCCAATCAGGCAAGACCACCATTTTCAATGCGCTCACCCGCGGCGACAAGCCGGTCGGCGGCGGCCGACAGGTCGGGCGCTTCGAAGTGCAGACCGCTGTCGTGCCGGTGCCCGACCCGCGCGTCGACACGCTCTCGGCCATGTTCAAACCCAAGCGCACGATCTACGCGCAGGTGGTGTATGCCGACATCGCCGGGCTCGAGGGCGAATCCTCGGCCACTGAGAAAACGGGCTTCTCGGGCCAGCTACTCAACCAGCTGACCACGATGGAAGGCTTTCTGCACGTCGTGCGCGCGTTCGACAACCCGACTGTCCCACATCCCAGCGGCTCGGTCGACCCGGCCCGCGACTTGAAGACCGTGGAGGGCGAGCTGCTGCTCAACGACCTTCTCGCCGTCGAACGCAAGCTCGAGCGGCTGAACGACGAAGGCCGCAAGGGCATCATCAAAGATAAGGGTCTGCATGCTCAGGAGTTGGCGCTGTTCACCAAGCTCTACGAAGCGCTTTCAAACGACATCCCGGCCCGGCAGGTCGAGCTCTCACAGACCGAAGAGCGCGCGCTTGCCAGTTACCAGCTGCTGACTCGTAAGCCGATGCTCGTCGTCTTCAACGTCGGCGACGACGACGACCCGGCGCGGGCGACAGCCGTCGGCGGCGGTGCACATTCGGTGCGGCTCAAGGGCAAGCTCGAGATGGAGCTCGCCCAGCTTCCGGCAGACGACGCCGCGCTCTTCATGGAGGAGTACGGCATCACCGAGCTCGGCCTGAATCGCGTGATACAAATCTCGTACGACCTGCTTGGTCTGCAATCGTTCTTCACAGTCGGCGAAGACGAGGTGCGCGCCTGGACGACGGGCCGCGGCGCCAGCGCCCCCGAGGCCGCCGGCGAGATCCACACCGATTTACAAAAGGGCTTCATCCGCGCCGAAGTCGTGGGGTACGACGACCTGGTCGGGCTGGGTGGCTACACCGAGGTCAAGGCCAAGGGCAAGCTCAGGCTGGAAGGCAAAGAATACGTCGTTCAAGATGGCGACATCCTGAACATCCGCTTTAGCCCTCCCGGGAAATAAGATCCGGGATCCGTTGCGGGTTCCCACAAGCCCGCTGAGATTCGAGAGGAGGAACGGCGCTCCGGCGCCGCAACGATCATGTACACCCAAACGCGCTGGTCTCTCAAAGATCTGTTGCCCGATGACTCGCCCGAGGCGATCGATGCGGTCTTCAAGGCTCTCGAACGCCGCATCAAGGCCTTCGAGCGCTGGCGCCCGCAGCTGAAGCCCGGCCTCTCGGCCAAGGCCTTCGGTGAACTGCTCGACGCCTACGAGAGCATGCTGCGCGAGGCGTATCGTGTCAGCGGTTTTGCGTCGTTGCGCTTTGCGGCCGACACGCAGGATCAAGGCGCGCAGGCCTTGCGCGCCCGCGTCAACGACGTAATGGCGCGCGCCCAAAATCAGACGCTGTTCTTCTCGCTCTGGTGGAAGAAGTTGACCGACGCCCAGGCCGCGCGGCTGATGAAGGGCACGGGCAGCCGGCGCTACTTCCTCGAGGAGATGCGCCACTTCCGCAAGCACACGCTCAGCGAGCCTGAGGAGAAGATCCTCAATCTCAAGAACGCCAACGGCCCGACGGCGCTCGAGAACATCTACGAGCAGATCACGAACAAGTACCTGTTCGAGATCGAGGTCGACGGCGAAGTCAAGAAGCTCACGCGCGACGTCTTGATGATGTACGCCCGACACCCTGATCCGGCGCTGCGGGCGGCTGCCTATCAAGCGCTCTACAAGACCTATGGCGAGGACGGCCCACTGCTGGCCTCGATCTACGCCGCGCTGGTGCGCGATTGGCGGGTCGAGAACGTCGACCTGCGCAAGCACAAGTCGCCGATCGGGGTCAGGAACCTGGCCAACGATCTGCCCGACAAGGTGGTCGACACGCTGCTGCGCGTGATCCGCAAAAACCGCGGCGTGTTCCAGCGCTACTTCAAACTCAAGGCCGGTTGGCTTGGGCTGCCGAAACTGCGTCGCTACGACCTGTACGCGCCGCTCTCGAAGTCTGACAAGGAAGTGCCGTACTACGAAGCTGTCGAGATGGTACTCGCCACCTTCAACGAGTTCTCGCCCAAGCTTGGCGAACTGGCGCGCCAGGTCTTCGATGACGGCCATGTCGACGCCGAGATCCGGCCGGGGAAGCGCGGCGGCGCCTTCTGCGCGAGCATCTTCCCGGCGATGCCGTCGTTCGTGCTGCTCAACTACAGCGGGCGGGTGCGCGACGTCGCCACGATCGCGCATGAGTTCGGCCACGCCGTGCATGCGACCATGGCCGGCCACCACTCGTTGATGACCTTCCACTCGTCGCTGCCGATGGCTGAGACGGCCTCGGTCTTCTCGGAGATGCTGCTGACCGAGAAGCTGCTGGCCGCCGAGACCGACCCGGATGTGCGCCGCGATCTGCTGGCGGCCGCGATCGATGACGCCTATGCCACGGTGGGGCGCCAGGGCTACTTCTCACTCTGGGAGCAGGAAGCCCACGAGATGGTGCGTCAGAACAAGACGCCCGACGAGATGGCGGATCGGTATCTCGAGACGTTGCGCGAGCAGTTCGACGACGCGATCGATGTGAGCGACGACTTCAAGTGGGAGTGGGTCTCGATCCCGCACTTCTACAGCACGCCGTTCTACGTCTACGCCTACGCTTTTGGCCAGTTGATCACGCTTGGCCTGTACCGTATGTACAAGCAGGAGGGCGAGGCCTTCAAGCCGAAGTTCCTCAAGCTGCTGAGCTATGGCGGCTCGGAGTCCCCGGCCAAGATCTGTCGCTCGGCCGGCATCGACATCACGTCCGAGGCCTTCTGGCAGGGCGGTTTCGACGTGATCGCGGACATGATCAAGCAACTCGAGGCGCTTGGCTAAGCGCGTTTTGCGAAACAAAAAAGGCGGCCATTCGGCCGC
>DKKP01000122.1 GCA_002455335.1 Anaerolineales bacterium UBA6663
AGGGCGGCGTGCAGGTCATCGGCTATCGCGCGCTCCGCGACGCGTTGCGTGCGGGCTGAGCCCGGCTACAATGCCTGCGATGTTCATTGATACGTCGTTGCGTGTGGTCTACGGCGGGGAGCGCGGCTGTGTCTGCCATCGAACCGACTGAGTTGACCGAGGCCGAGATCGCGGCCGGGATCGCTCAACTCCGTGAGNNGGTCGCGGCCCGCGCCATCGTGGCGCTCGATCCCGTCCGGGCCGACGGCCCTGGCCTCGATCGCTCCGCCGTCGTCTGGGCCGAGGGCTACATCGAGCGTGAGCGCGGGCTGGCCGGGCCGGCTCAGCCGGTGCCCGAAGATCTGGTCTATACGCTCGGGGCCGTCGTCGGCGAAAGCATCCTGGCGGCGGCCGACGGCGCCTGGGTCTGGGACGAGCTTCAGCGCGACTGGTGCATTGCCCTGGCGGCCGGCGGACGGGTCTTCCCGATGGGCAAGGTCTGGCGCCAGTACACGCGCGGCCTCGACGCGGGCGAGTCGCTCGTGGTCTTCTACGACATCGTGGTCGATTTCCTCGCCAAGGGCAAGCTCCCGGCCGGCAACGTCTAGATCACTAATCAGACCACAAACGCAAAGCACCGCGCCTGGGCTCCGCCAGGCGCTACGCCAGCCGATGGCTGCCGCCCTTCCGGCTCCGGAAAAATACGCTCCCGGCCCTCAGGGCCGACGCCATTGACGCCTTCCCGAAGCACCCCTACGATGCTCAAATGCATACTTTGAAGCGCCTTGCCCTGACGCTGTTGATGATGTTGATTGCCTTGCCAACGTACTTGACCCCGGCAGCCACGGCCCAAAGCGGCGGAGGTAACCAGCTCCGGCTACCCACGATCCTTAAGAGCAGCCTGCCTGTGTTGCCGCGCGACGGCTGTGTGATCAGCCGCAGCACGGCCACGACACCGACGTATCCGACGGCCCATCCACGGATCCTGCTCAGCTCTGCGCCGACCAAGACGTGCTACCAGCAGCTGCTGGCCGCTCAGGTCGACTCGGCCATGCGCTTCAAGGCCTATGTCGACGGGCAGATGGCCGGCGGCAACTACTACGCCTTCGAAGCCTGGCACGCGGCCCTGATGTATCAACTGACCGGGAACGGGGCCTATGCCACGTACGCGATCGACTGGATCGACGACTTCGTCGTGGAAGAGGAGGCCCTGATCAACGCCGGGCAGCGCGCGATTGTCGCGGGCGACAGCTATCTCTACGTCGGCGACCTGGTCGGCGACGTGATGCTGGTCTACGACTGGACGTACGATCGGCTGACGCCGACGCAACGCACGCGCTGGATCAACTACAGCAACCAGGCGGTCTGGAACGTGTGGCACCACACCCAGGCGCAGTGGGGCGGGGTGAGCTACCCGTGGTCGGGCTGGTCGGTCGATAACCCGGCCAACAACTATTACTACTCGTTTCTGCGCGCGACGATGCTGACCGGCCTCGCGACCCGGGGCGAGAATGCCCAGGCCCAGACCTGGCTCGACACCTTCCGCACGACCAAGCTCGAAAACCAACTCTTCCCGACCTTCAACAGCGATCTCTCGGGCGGCGGTTCGCGTGAGGGCACCGGCTACGGCGTCTCGCTGCGCGGGTTGTTCCGGCTGTACGACTGGTGGGAGCGGTCGACCGGCGAGCGGATCGCGGACAAGACCCCGCACACGCTGGCATCGACGGCCTTTATGCTGCACAGCATCGTGCCGACGCTTGATCGCCTCGCCCCGACCGGTGACCACGCGCGTGAGTCGACCGCGGCGCTGTTCGACTATCACCGTGAAGAACTGCTCGAGTTGATGACCCTCTATCCCGACGAGCGGATCTCGGGCGCCGCCGATGCCGCCCTGCGCGCCTCCTCGGTGCCCGAGATGGCCAACCGCTTCATGTTCGTCGCCGACTTCCTCTACAATCCGCCGGCCCTCACGCCTGAGCCGCTGGATGCGCTCTCGACCGCCTACTGGGCGCCCGGCACCGGGCAATTCGCGATGCGCTCCGACTGGTCGACAGGCGCGGCCTACTCGAACTTCATCTGTGGACCACTGACCGAAAGCCACGCGCACCGCGATCAGGGCAGCTTTGTGCTCTATCGCGGGTCATGGCTGGCCTACGACTCGAACATCGCCTCGCACTCGGGCATCGAGCAGGACGAGGACCGACACAACCTGGTGCGCATCACGCAAAACGGCAGCCCGATCACCCAGGGCTACGACCGCAGCTGCCAGATGGCTGCGCTGGCCAATACAACGAACTTCACCTATGCGTCGGCTCAGGTCACGCCCATGTACACGGGCAAGTCGCAGGTGACAAAGGTCGAGCGCGAGTTCCTGTTCCTCAAGCCGGGCGCCTTTGTGGTCTTTGATCGCGTGGTCACAACCGGCTCGGGCATCAGCCGGATCTGGACCCTGAACACCCCGGCGGCGCCGACGATGGTGGGCGACCGCATCACCTACGTCGCCGGCGCGAACCGGCTCGACGTCTACCGCCTGGCGCCGACCGGGTTAACGGCCACGACCACGACAGTCGACGGCGGGACGCGCATCGACGTCGCCGACAGCGCGGGGACGCAATCGCTCTTCTTGCATGTGCTCGACACCAACGGGAGTGTGACGGCGGCCGTGCGTTCGGATGCCGCTGGCCAGACCGGTGTGCAGATCACGTTTGCCGATGGGCGCACCGCACTTGTGCGCTTCTCGAACACGAGCCTCGGCGGCACGCTCGACCTGCGCGCCCCGGGCGGCGGCGTGCTCTACAATGCCGCGTTGTCGACCACGGTGACAGCGCCGCCCGTTTTTGCGAATTGACCTGAGGATGAATNNAAACCGGCGGGCAGGGCCCGCCGGTTTCGATTCATCCTCAGGTCAATGGCTACGGCTCGATCCGCACGCCGACGCTCATACCGGGCCGGAAGCCGACGGGCTGGGTGTCGAGCGCGATAGTGGCTTTATAGATCACGTCGCCGCCGAGTGTGTCGGCGAGGGGCGCGATGGCGATGACGTGGCCGGTGACGGTCTGGCCGAGCGCGTCGACCGAGACCGTCGCGGCGCTGCCGACGACGATGCCGGGCACGTCGCGCTCGCTCAGGTCGGTGGTCTCGACCTGGAGCTGGCTGAGGTCGGTGAGCACAAGGGCGANNAAGGCGCCTTGATCTCGAGCTCGGCCAGCGCCGCCTGCGCGGCGCTCGCCTGGGCCTCGGCGTTGGCGATGCGGGCTTGGGCCAGCGCGAGGAGGTCGGGATCCGGCCCGTCTTTGACGCGTTCGAGCTGCGCCTGGGCATCGGCCAGCGCGGCCTGGGCGACGG
>DKKP01000286.1 GCA_002455335.1 Anaerolineales bacterium UBA6663
GATCGCCGGCGCGCCGTTGCCGACCGGCTGGCTTGGGAAGAATTGGGCCTGTCACCAGTTGGCCGCGGCAGCACAGGGTGCGTATCTGCTCTTTACCGACGCCGATGTCTCCTGGCAGCCCGGGGCGATCGACGGCCTGATCGCGCTGCGCGACCGGCTCGGCGCCGACCTGCTGAGCGTCTGGCCCACCCAGCAGACGGCCTCCTGGGCCGAACGGCTGATCATCCCGTTGATCACGTTCGCCGATTGGGCCTACCTGCCTGTGCTGGCCGTGCACCACGTCACCCGCCCGGCCTGGGCGGCCGCGACGCTCTCAGCCGCGATCGGGCAATGCCTGTTCTTCACCCGTGACGGGTATTGCCGCAGCGGCGGGCACGCCGCAGTCCGCGAGAGCATCATCGATGACGTCGATCTGGCGCGACGTGCCAAGCGCCTCGGTCTGCGGCTTCGGCTGGCCGAGGCCGACGGATCGATCACCTGCCGCATGTATCACAACTGGCCCGAGGTCCGCGATGGTTTTGCCAAGAACATCCTGGCCGGGCACGGCGGCCTGTTGCCGCTGCTGGCCTCGACGGTGTTTCATGGCATCGTCTTCATCCTGCCGTACCCGGCGGCTATCGCCACCGCGTTGGGGGGGCTGTCTGGCGGGCCGCAAGCGCTGGTCTGGCTCGCCCTGGGCATTTGGGGCATCGGTCTGCGCGCCGTCACGGCCTGGACGGCGAGCCAACGGATCCACGATGCCCTGTGGCTGCCGGTCTCGGTGCTGCTCATGACGATCATCATGGCCCGCGCCCTGTTCTGGCGCTACACGGGCGGGCCTGTGTGGAAGGGCCGGGCGGCGCCCGGGCGCGGCTGAGCCCAACGGGCCCCAACCAACACGCACTGGCTGGACGGATGAACGCGCCCTACACTGCTGCACAGGGCGCGTCCCTCAAAAACGCAAACGTCGACGTTAAGGCCTTCGATCGGAGACCACACAGATGCTCAACTACCCCCTCACCCTCAGCTTCAAACTGATCGCGTTCTCGCCGCAGGTGCGCATCACCGACGCCTCAGGCCAGCTGGTGCTGTACGTCAAGCAAAAGGCGTTGGCGCTCCGCGAAGACGTCCGCATTTTCGCCGATGAGGCGCAGACCCGACAGCTGTATCAACTCAACGCCAACAAGATCATCGACTTCTCAGCGACGTATAACATCGCTGTGCCGGGCGGCGGCCTTGTCGGCTCGGTCAAACGCCAGGGAATGCGCTCGATCTGGAAGGCCTCATACGGGATCCAGGACGCCGGCGGATCCGAAGTCGGCGTGATCCACGAAGAGAATCCGTGGCTCAAGGTGGCCGACGCCTTTCTGAGCGAGATCCCGTTCCTGGGGATGTTGATCAACCCGGGCTATCTCGTTGACCTGCGCGGTCAGAACGTGCTGTATCTGAAGAAGCAACCCGCGGTGTTCGAGGGGCGCTTCACGATCGACAAACGTGGTTCGTTCTCGGACGCTGAGGAAGGGCTTCTGTTGTCGAGCGTGATCATGGCCATGATGCTCGAACGCTCGCGAGGCTGAGCCCCACGTCCACGACCAACGAAAACGGACGGCCTTCGCCGNNTTTTCGTTGGTCGTGGACGCTCACGATTGAGCGGTCAGACGCGTGTACACCTCAGCCGCCCAGTCGAGCATGGCCTGCTTCTCGGCCGCGTTCGGCGTCGCTGTGCCGGTACCGACGAGATAAAGATCATCCACGAAGCCGTCGGCCACGACAGTGCCGCCGGCGAGTTCGTCCGACGTGAAGCGTGTTTCGCCGAACCGGGCGAGCCACTCAAGCAGTTGCGCCCGCTCAGCCTCGGTCAGTTCCACGGCATCAAGCGATCCGCACGGGCCGGCGACGATGGCGCCATCGCGCTCGATCTCGAGCGCCTGACATACGCCGGCGAAGCCGCCGGTGCGCCCCCATAGCAAACGCGCTTCGTTCTCCAGGGCATACGACGCATCGTGACTGGTGTGCACCACGTAAGCCAGGTCGCCGGCCGAGAGGGTCACCCGATATCCGGGTGTGATCACGGCCGCGCACATCGCCTCGGGGATCGCGATGCCCAGACACGAGTCAGAGAACTGAACGGGCGTTGCATCCACAAACAGGATCTCGGTCGCGGGTCGGCCAAGCTTCTCGGCCAGCAACGCGATCGCGGCATCGACAGATGCTTGCGTTTCGGGCTCGAGCGACGCGATCGGCGCCGGGCCGCCGGGTTCAGCGCCGATGAGATCAACGGGTTGGCAGGCCGAGAGGAAGAGGGCCGCTGCGAGGCCCCCAGTGAGAAGGGTTGTGATGGGTTTCATGTTTCACCTGTCCTGATCAGACGCCGCAATCGAACCGGAGGTTCCCGGTCGACTTTTTCCCAGCACAAAGGCGAAGCCGGTGTAGGGCGATCGAGCGTATCGATCACCCTACACCGGCTTCCGACATCCAGTGCCGAATGCGTCTCAGGACTGTGCCAGACCCGCGCCGAAATCGATCATGGCGCGCACCGCTTCCTCGCTGCGGCCCTCGGCATACACGCGCAGTACAGGCTCGGTGCCCGAGGGCCGGATGAGCAGCCAGCTGTCGTCGTCCATGACGTATTTCACGCCGTCCATGGTCTCGACCGAGGCCACATTCAGTGGGCCGATCGTGGCCGGCGCGTGTTGGCTCAGGCGCCGTGTCATCTCGCTCTTGGCCACCGGCCGGCTCAGCCGCAGGTCGCGCCGCTCGTATAGCGCCGGACCGACATCGCGGATCAGATCGGCGACAAGTTCCTCGAGCGTTGCGCCCGAGGCTGCGACCATCTCGAGGATGAGCAGCCCGAAGAGCACGCCGTCGCCCTCAGGGATATGCCCGAGGATGCTGATGCCGCCCGACTCCTCGCCGCCGATCAGGACGGGGCGCTCGAGCATGAGGTCGGCGATATGGTTGAAGCCGACCGGCGTCTCGATGCACTCCAGCCCGTAGCGCTGCGCCAGCCGATTGACCATGCGCGTCGTCGAAACCGTTTTGACCACAGCGCCGCGCATCCCACGCCGGTCGTAGAGATAGCGCAGCGCCAGGCTGATGATCCGATGCGGATCGACGAACTGGCCGCGCCCATCCACAGCGCCCGTCCGATCGGCGTCGCCATCGGTGGCCACCGCGAAAGCGCCGTGCCCGGCCGCGATCGCGCCCATCGCCGGCCCCAGGTGGCGCGCGATGGGCTCAGGATGTGCACCGCCAAAACCCGGGTTCATGTCGCCGCGGATCTCAGTGACCTCGCAGCCGGTGCCGGCCAGGATGCCGCGGATCGCGCCGCGCCCCGAGCCGTACATCGAGTCGACCACCAGCCGTTGCGGGTTATTCGAGATCAGATTGAAGTCGATCAGGCTTCGCAGGTGTTCGTAGTAAGCGGGCAGCGGGTTGAAACGCTCGATCAGGCCCGCAGCCTGCGCTTTGTCCAGATCCATTAAATTGGGCCCACGCGCCCGGCGCTCGTTGTCGCCCAGGTACATCTCGACCCGCCGACACTGGTCGTTCAACGCCGATCCGCCGAACGCGGCCTTGAGCTTGACGCCGTTGTAGCGCGGCGCATTGTGCGAGGCCGTGATCATCACCCCGGCCGCGGCGCGATGATGGCGCACCGCATACGACAGCGCCGGGGTCGGCGTGTCGGCGTGGGTCAGCAGCACGCGGATGCCGTTGGCGGCGAGCACACGCGCGACCTCGATCGCAAAGCGATCCGAAAGGAAGCGCGTGTCGAAACCGACCACCATCAATCGCGGATCGAAATCGGCCGGGCCGTTGGCCCAATCACCCGCCGAGACCGCATCGGCGATGCCCTGCGTCAGAAGACGCAGGTTTTCGAACGTGAAGGTCTCGGCGATCACGGCGCGCCAGCCGTCTGTGCCAAACTGAATCGTCATAGGTACTCTCGCTTGTCGTCAAGGGGTAGCCCGTCGTCGTCATCGGCCCGGAAGCCGGCCGACCAGGGCTTTCAGCGTCGCAACGGATTATCCCTGCACGCGCCCGACTGTGCCACTCGCCGACGAAGGGTGCGCACGAGCAAGTCGTCAGTCACGGAATATAGCCGCTGACAACGCATGCTTGCAAACGACGAAGGGTGATCCTGGCCCGTCCGCGCCCCGGCGCGTTCACCGAACACCCGGGCCAAGCAGCCCGATCATCAGATCGTTGACATTGGTGCCGGTGGGGCCGGTCTGGATCAGAGAGTTCAGAGCCTTGTGAAAATGGTAGGCGTCGTTGTCAGCGAGAAAGGCCTGTGGATCCAGCCCCAGATCCTTCGCACGCGCCACTGTGTCACCCGTCACGAAGGCTCCGGCCGCGTCGGTGGGCCCGTCAATGCCATCGGTGCCGAAGGACGCCACCCACATGTCGGGCTGCCCGGCGATCTCGAGCGCCGCCCCCAACGCAAACTCTTGATTGCGCCCGCCGCGACCATGGCCTCGTACCCGCACGGTGGTTTCGCCCCCTGCCACCACACAGATCGGCTGTGGGCCACGAGCAGAAAAGAGCTCGCGCGCAAATGACCGACCGGTTTCCCACGCCTCGCCTTGCCAGGTGTCGCCGAGGTACACGGGCGTATAGCCGCACCGCGCCGCGGCGACGAGGGCCGCCTCGCCGGCCAGCTTGTTCGACCCGATGATCCGGTTCTCGACAGAGGCGTGTTCGATGTCAAGGGGCGCACCACGCAATCGCGCGCCCACTGCCGCAGGAAGATCAGCCGCGAAACCCAACCGCTCGGCCACCTCCCAGCCCGTCGGCCCCGAGAGTATCGGCATCACGGTTGGTCCGGAAGCGATGATCTCGAGCGGGTTGCCGATGACGTCGGAGAGCACAAGGCCCAATACCCGCGCCGGAGCTGCCAGCCGTAGCAGCCCGCCGCCCTTCAGTTGCGACAGCCGCCAGCGCATGCGATTCAGAGACTCGATTGGAGCGCCGGCCCGTAGGGCCAGGTCAGTCAGCTGCTGTAGGTCGGCCAGACTCACGCCGGGCTCTGGAAGCTCCAGCAGCGCCGAGCCGCCGCCCGAGATCAGGGCCAACACGAGATCACCGGCCCGGGCCTGCCCAAGCAGCGCCGCGACAGACTCGCCGGCCCGGATACTGCCCGCAGTGGGTAACGGGTGCCCACCCTCGATGAACCTGACTCTGGGCACGAGAGCCTCAGGCGCGGCCGGCACGGCCATCACGCCGCCCGCAAGCCTGCTGCCGAGGGCTTCACCCGCCGCGCGAGCCATGGCTACGCCGGCTTTGCCCGCGCCAACGATCCAGACCCGTTCGGCATCCGCGAGATCGGTTGCGCGCAAGGCCCTTCTCACCGCCGCCGCCGGGTCGACGGCCTCCAACGCTGCACGCAGGATCAGATTCAGATCTTGCCGTCGATCGGTCGCAGTGGGCATAGGCCCAGTATACGAACAATGTGCGAGAACGGCT
>DKKP01000366.1 GCA_002455335.1 Anaerolineales bacterium UBA6663
AGATTGCCGGTCGGCTCATCGGCGAGCAGGATCGCGGGCTCGTTGGCCAGCGAACGCGCGATGGCCACGCGCTGGCGCTCGCCGCCCGACAGCATGTTGGGCAGGTGCCCGCCGCGTGCGCCGAGACCGACGAGCGCGAGCAACTCGCGCGCCCGCTCGCGCTTTCGTCGCGCCGAGAGTGGCATCTCGGCCATCGGCACCTCGATGTTCTCGAGCGCAGTCAGTGTTGGGATGAGGTTGTGCATCTGAAAGATGAACCCGATCGTGCGACTGCGGAAGCGGTCGAGGTCGCGCACCTTGCCGAGCGACTGCCCATCGATGATCACCTCGCCCCGGCTGGGTCGATCGAGCGCGCCGAGCATGTGCAACAGCGTGCTCTTGCCCGCGCCGCTCGGCCCGATGATGGCCACGAACTGGCCGCGCGGGATGGTCAGCGTGACGCCGTCGAGCGCGTGCACACCGGCCCCGTCGCCATAGACCTTGAGAAGGTCGCGGGTCTCTACCACCGGTTGTGTTGTCATCGCGTCACCTCATTCATATCGCAGCGCCTCGATCGGCTGCAACTTTGCCGCGCGCCAGGCCGGGTAGAGCCCGCCCAGGCTGCCCAAGGCGACGGCCAGCCCAAGGACCTGGATAAAGGTCAGCGGTGTGTACAGTGGCGTGAGCATCTGGCTATAGCCAGGGAAAAACTGGATGGCGCTGTTCAGCCCGACGCCAATCACGCTGCCGACCCCCGCGCTGAATACGCCAAGCGCGATCGCCTCAGCCAGCACCATCGTGATCACGCGGCGTTGGCTCCAGCCCAAGGCGCGTAGCACGCCGATCTCCTGCGTCCTCTCGAACACGCTCATCAACATGGCGTTGGTCTTCACCACGCCGCCGACAAACATGGTCACGCCGATCAGGGTGTTGAAGACCAGGCGCGTGGTCTTGAAGTCCTGGGCGCGTTCGGTGTAACCCTCCGCCCGCGTGACCATCAACTCGGGGAACGCCGCCTCCAGAGCCGGGGCCAGTTCGGCCGCGCGCGCCGGATCATCCAGCTGGATCGAAAGCAGACTGACCTTGCGGGTCTTGTTCGCCAGGATCTGAGCGTCTTTCAGAAGGAGCAGCCCGCCTGAGTCTTCGTAGGTCGAGCCGTTCTCGTAGATGCCGACTATGGTGTAGCCCGTGCCCGAGAGACGCAAAGTCTCGCCCAGGCCCTTCTCGAGGTTCGCGGCGCCAAAGCGGCCAAGCGCGATCTCACCCGAGCGTAGCGGCAACCGACCCTCGCGAATACGGTAGTGCTGGATGTAGGGCTCCTGCGAGTCGAGACCAAAAACAAAGAAGAAGGGCAGGTCACCCACGGCCGGGAAAGCCAGCAAGATGCGCGAGACGCTCTTGACTTCAGGCCGGCTGCGCAGGCGCACGGCGACGCGCTCATCGATCTCCGAGAACGAGATGTCGGAGGCCCCGGCCTGCTGGGCGATCAGATCCGCCTGGCCGGCGCCGGTCAGCGTGTTGAAGCTGGCGACCATGCCATCGACCAGGCCCATGATCGCGACCACGAAACCGACGCCCAGGCCGATACCGGCGACGGTCACCGTTGTGCGAGCCGGGCGACGCAGCAGGGCGCGCAGCGGACCGCGCGTGATCGCGCGCCGGCTCCACCAGGTCGCCCAGTTCCCCATGCTCGACCCGGCGCCGCCTTCATAGCGCATGGCCTCGATCGGGGCCATCTGCGCGGCGCGCCAGGCCGGGTACAGGCTGCCGACCAGTCCGAGCACCAGCGCCAGCCCCATCGATTGCAGCAGCAACTCCGGGGTGAGGCGATCCGCCAGCATCGGCTCGACCGCTGGCACCGTCTGCGCCAGCCGGATCAGGCCCAGACCGAGCCCGACGCCCAGCAACCCGCCGAGGCCGGCCAACAGGAGCGATTCGCCCAGGATCATGCGCACGACCCGCCAGCGGCTCCAGCCGAGCGCGCGCAACACGCCGATCTCGCGCGTGCGCTCGAGCACGCTCATCAGCGTGGTGTTCATCATCCCAAGCCCGCCGACCAGGGCTGCGAACAGGCCGATGTAAAGCCCCATCGAGCGATACATGTCGAGGAACTGATCCGAGCGGGTGGCCTCGCCGGTGCGCACGACCGTCAGGTCCTGCCAGCGTTCCTCGATCTCGGCGCGTACGGTCTCGGCCTGCGCTGGGCTTTCCACCTGCAGGGCGAAGTACGTGACCTTGTCGCGTTTGTCGAAGGCGCTCTGGGCGTCGCGCAGGCCGATCACGCCGCCGCCATCCTCCAGATTGACCCCGGTTTCGTAGATGCCGACGATGCGATAGCGCGAGCCGGACAAATGGAAGGTGTCGCCGACTGTCTTGCCGAAGTTGCGGGCTGCGATGTGCCCGAGCAGCATCTGGTAGCGGCCCGTGATCGGGCCGCCGGCGGTCAGTCGGTAGCGCGTCATCGCAAAGCCGCGCGGATCCTCGCCCATCACGACGAAGTAGGGCGAGTCGACCAACTGCACAAAACCGACCACAGTGCCGGCAACTGCGCGCACGCCGCGGATCTCTTTCAGCTCATCGCCGACTTCGGCGTCGACCGAGCTGAAGAGCAGCATCATGGCATCTTTCTGCCCGACAGTCAGGTCAGCTTCGGCCGACGACATGACGCTCTGGAAGCCGTCGGCGAGGCCGACGCCGAAAGCCGAAAGGGTGATCACGGCCGCGACGCCGATGGCCACCCCAAGCGCCGTCAGCAGCGTGCGCGTGCGCCGACGCCACAGGTTCTTGATCAACATCATCCGCCTCCGATGACGCCATCTTGATCCTGTTTCACAGGTCTGGCAAGACGCAGCAGACAACCGTCTGCTGCGGTCCGAAAGTTGTCAGCCGGATGGAAGATTCAGATGAGGTAGGCCGCGATCATGACTGCGAAGAAGACAGTCGTGACGATCAGTTGTCGCACCCCGATCGCGGCCGGCCGTGCGCCGACCGGCGGCTGTGCAAGACCGCCAAGCGCGGTCTCGGCCAGCATCAGCGCGAAGGCGATCACCACGCCCCAAGGGGTCAGCCCGAGCGCCGCCAGCGCCATTGCCGCGACGACGTTGAAGCTTGAATACAGCAGCGCGCGTCGTGCCAGTCGTTGCCGTTCTGCGAGGGGCGGAGCCGTCTTCATGCGGCGGTAGTCGAGGCAGAGGAAAATGTACACGATGCCGGCGGCGGATTGAAGCCAGCTCAGAGCGAAGAGCACAAGGCCGCGGGTGTCGATCCCGGCCTCGGCGGCCACGCCGTAGCCGGCCAGGGCATTGAGGGCGAGAACGCCTGAGCCGACCACCTCGACACCCATCTGGCCGCGCTCTTCACGCCGCATCACGAGCGACATCTGCCAGATCAGCACGGGAGCCGCCAAGACACCGAGCATCAAAGTCCAGCCTGCGCCGTTCAATGCCAAACCGATCACCCCGACCAGCGCGGCCGCCGCGTAGAGGCCGAGCCACAGCAGGCCAGGCCCCAACTCGTTGCGCGGTCGGCGACCGGCCCAGATCTTGACCACAAGCGTCAGGGGCTGCAACGTCATGAAGGCGCTGAGCGAGGCCAGCAGCAGCCAGCCCGTGGCCGGCGTCAGGTTGCGGGCCACGGCAAGGCCAAAGACCAGGGGCCCGGCCCACATCACCCAGGCGCCGTGCTGCTGCGGCAGCGCGATGTGCGGTCGTAGATAAGTTGACGATTGCTGGCGCATACGTTCAATGATAGATGATTCGACGCGATCCGGCCCACCCCGCCACATCCACCAGGATCACGCGCGTTTAATTGACTTTTCGGCCTAAACCTGTATAATTTAAGGTAATTGATCGTTCGCATTTGGCGGGCAAGGAGTGTCGACCGGTTATCGGACTGGCCTGGCTTTTTCCCGAGGTGCTGTTGCTCGGCGCTGCCAAACGCGATGGCCAGCGCCGATTCTGTGTCGGCCAGTGGAAGTTGCCCGACCCGGGCGAGGAGTGGTGTATGCCCAAGAACGATGACAAGATCACGGTGGAGGGCCTCGTCGTCGAGGCCATGCCCAGCACGACGTTTCGCGTGCAACTCGACAACGGCCACGTTGTGCTCGCCTATCTCTCCGGCCGGCTGCGTAAGAACTACATCCGCATCCTGCTTGGTGATCGCGTGAAGATCGAGCTCTCGCCCTACGATCTGACCCGCGGCCGGATCACCTATCGCTACACGGCTTCGCATTCGCAGCAGGCGCCGAACCCCGCCTAGCACTTATTGCGCTAAACGAAACAGCC